>JBIKJV010000120.1:0-8503 GCA_044360755.1 Phycisphaerales bacterium | reverse complement strand
GGCGTGCCGGGCCTTCCATATCGTCCATGGCCTGAAAAGACGGCCTCACCCGGCGCCGGGCGGGACCTCAGGCCCCGGCCGCCGCGGCGTCCCCCGATGGCGCCGACGTGTCGCCCGCACCGTCCAGGAAGGCGACCCGTCCGCGGGAGACGTCGTACATGGCGCCCACGATCGCCACCTCGCCGCTCAGGATCATCGCGCGCAGCACGGGGCTATTCGCCTCGATCCAACGGATCTGGTTGCGCACGTTCAGCGCGGCCACCCGATCGACGAACTCGGCGTTGGATCCGTCGCGACGGTCCGGCGTCACCGTCTCCAACGCCACGGCCTCGGCGATCGGTTCGGTGATCGATGCCAGGTTGGTGAGCCCGGTCGCCTGTACGGCGTCCTGGCCCCTCGAGACCAGGTCACAGGTGGTCTTCACCGCGCCGCAGCGCGTGTGGCCCAGCACGACGATGAGCTTCGCGCCCGCCACCTTGCAGGCGAACTCCATGCTGCCCAGCACCTTCTCGCTGGCCACGTTGCCCGCGAGGCGCGCGCTGAAGATGTCGCCCAGTCCCAGGTCGAACAGGATCTCGGCCGGCGAACGGGAGTCGATGCAGCTCAGGATCATCGCCATGGGGTGCTGGCCCGCGGATGTCTGGTCCACCTGGCGCACCAGGTCGCGGTTCAGGCGGCGCCCCGACGCGAAGCGCTCGTTGCCCTCCTTCAGGAGCTGGAGCACGCGCGTGGGCGTCAGCGAGGCCTGGATCTCCTTCGTCGTCCAGTCCACGTACTGCCGCACGTCCTGCAGCGGATAGTGGTCCTTGAAGCCGAAGAGGCTCACCGAGACGCCGCGCGCGGGCGCGGTCTCCGTGGCGAACTCGCGGACCATCGAGAGGACGTCGGGGTCGATGTCGTCGGTCAGGCGCGCATCGATCGCCACCTGGTCGCCTCGGCGGAACTCGCCGAGCATGGTCGCCAGCTTCGCGCGGTTGAGGAAGCTGGCATGGCTGGCGAGCTCGATGCGGTGCACCAGGCCACCCACGTGCTCCTCGCGCACGACGCGGAAGCCGCGGCGAAGGTTGCCCCACAGGATGAACGCCACGCTGGTGACCAGGCCGATCGCCACGCCCACCAGGAGGTCGGTGGCCACGATCGCCACGATCGTGACGAGGAACGGCACGAACTGCCGGATGCCCTCGGCCCACATCTGGCGAAAGACCTTGGGGCTGGCAAGCTTGAAGCCCGTCACGATCAGGATCGCGGCCAGCGCGGCCAGCGGGATGCGGTTGAGGAGCGCCGGCAGGAAGAGCACGCTTCCAAGGAGGAGGATCCCGTGGAACACCGCCGCAAGCCGGGTGCGGCCACCTGCCTGCGCGTTGACGCTGCTGCGCACGATCACCGACGTCATGGGCAGGCCGCCGACCAGGCCGGCCAGCATGTTGCCCACGCCCTGCGCCAGCAGTTCACGGTTCGGGCTGGAGGTGCGTCGCTGCGGATCCAGCTTGTCGGTCGCCTCCAGGTTCAGGAGCGTCTCGAGCGACGCGACGATGGCCAGCGTCAGCGCGGCCGTCAGCACGGCGGGGTCGTTCCATCGGGTGAAATCGGGCAGTCGCAGCAGGTCGCCCCAGCCGAAGCCGTTGCTGCCGACGACCGGCACCGCCACCAGGTGGCTGGCCTCGATCGCCCACGCGGAACCGGAGGCGCGAAGCACCTCGCTGACCCCGACCCCGACCAGCACCGCGGCGAGTGCGCCGGGGAAGAGCAGCTTCTTCAGCGGGGTGCGTTCCCAGGTCACCAGCAGCGCGGCGCACGAAAATCCCACCAACGCGGCGCCCGGCAGGAACGCTCCCGGCAGGCGGCCGAGCTCGCCGAACGTGGTGAGCCCGTCTTCTTGCCGGAACGCCAGGTCGCCCTCCCAGTCGGCGTCGTGGCCGACCAGGTGCGGGATCTGCTTCAGGATGAGGAGCACGCCGATCGCGGCAAGCAGTCCCTTGATGACGTTGTTCGGGAAGTAGTTCGCCAGCGCACCGGCACGCAGGAGGCCAAGCAGCACCTGCAAGGCGCCGGCGATGAGGACGGCCAGCAGGAATGACTCGAAGGTCCCCAGCGCGGTGATCTGCGCCAGCACGATCGCCGCCAGGCCGGCGGCAGGACCGCTGACGCTGACGTGGGACCCGCTGAGCAAACCGACGACGATCCCGCCCAGGATCCCGGAGACGAGGCCCGCCATCAACGGCGCGCCCGACGCGTGGGCGATGCCAAGGCACAGCGGGACGGCAACGAGGAACACCACGACGCCGGCGACCGCGTCACGGGCGACCATCGTGGCTCGGGAAACGGGATCAGGCAGGGCAGCGCTGGCGTTCGTCATGCGTGGCCGAGCTCCCTCTCTCGGACGACCGTCATGCTAACGCCGACCTGCCTGCCGCGCGCAGACGACGGCACGCGCGAGGCGAACATCAGCCTTGAGTACCCCACGCCCCCAACAGCACTGCCAGGTCCGCGCCGTTCACCAGCGAATCGTTGTTGAGGTCCTCGGGCCCCGTGTAGAGGCCCGGCCGGAACGCCGCCAGCAGCAGCCCCAGGTCCTTGCCGTTGACGATCCCGTCGCGGTTCAGGTCCGGGGTGCGGGTGGCCACCATCGACCGAAGCGTCACCGCGCCGCCCAGATCCGTCGCACCCGCGGCCGCGCCCACCGCGACATGCGCGCCGGTGGCCGCCACGGCCGTGCCGAACGCGGCGTCCGCGTCGCCCGCCAGCGTGGCCTGGAGCGTCAGCCCGCCCGAAGCGTTCAGCTCGTAGACCGCCACCTGGCCCGAGGCAAGCGACGAGCCCCCCTGCTCCGTCGCGATCACCAGTTGCCCGCGCTCCAGCGCGACGGCCGCGCCGAAGCCCGCGCACTCGCCCGACCACGGCGTCGCGATCACCTGGCGCACCGCGTGCGGGGGTGCGGCATCCAGCACGAAGACCGTGCCCGTGTCCGGCGCCTGACCATACGCGCCCGGCGCGCCGACGACGAGGAACGTGCCGTCGCACGCCAGCGCCGCGCCGAAGCCCTGGACCGCCGGGCCCGACGCGGGCGGCAGGATCGTGGACTCGTGGCCGGGTGCGCCGCCGACCAGCGCGAACACGCCGACCGCGCCGCTGCCGCGGTCGCAGCTGGCGTAGATGCGATCACCCGCCGCAGCGAGCGCGGCGCGGCCCAGTCGGTCGTTGGGCGCGGCATCCGGCATCGAAAGCGTGCCCGCGAACGTGAAGGTCGACGCCGCGTCGCGACGGAAGGCGTGCACCGCGCCCGCGTCCAGCGCGCCCGTCGCATCGACGCCAGGCGCGGACGCGAATGCCCACGGCAGCGAGCCACCGCCCGCACCCGCCACGCTGGCCGCGACCGCGGTGCCGAACTGGTCGCCCGCGGCAATCGCCGGCGGGTTCAGCGCGATGCCGAAACCCTGACCGGGCAAGGACAGCGCGTTCGAGAGCGGGAAGGCCTCGGCGAACCCCGCGGCCTGCGCGGAGGAATCCGCGGAGGTGGACACCAGCCGGTGCCCCGGCGAGCCGACCACCAGGAACCCGGCGGAAGCGATCGCGTCCGATGCGATCATCGTCTTGCCATACGCAACCGCCGCCCCGAAGAGCGCGCCCGGCTGCGGGCTGGAGCTGGTCAGCTGCCACGCGTACTGCCACGTCATGCCCGGCGCCGTGACGAACGTCCATGCGTGGACGACGCCGGAGGCGCGCTGGCTGCCGGACGCGAATGGCGCACCGGCCCACAGCGCGGCCCGCACGCCCGTGTTCATCTGGACCGTTGGCGTGGGCGCCTGCTGGAACATCGCCACGGAGGTGCCGGTGCACGCGCCCGCCTGCGGGAACGCGGGGGACACCTCGAAAGCGGCCCAGTCGGCACGCAAGCCCGCGACGAACGTGGCCGCGGCCAGCGAAGAGGCGATCGAGAGCCGGATGGTGCGTGGTTGCATGGCGTGCTCCTCAGCGGACGTGCGTCAGGTCGCGGCCGGCGATGCCGTCCGTGGTCAGGAGGTGCGGGCTGGCGGTGAAGCCGCCGATCGCGGTGCTGCCCCACACGCCGAGCGGGCCGTAAGGCGTGTCGCGGCTCCACAGTCCGTCACTACCGCCGGCCCGGACGTCCGCATCGTCCGCCGCGTACTCCGACATCGCGGCGAAGGAGACGTGGCCGTCGAAGAAGATCGCGCCAGGCTGCGACTGCGCACCCGCGTTGAAGCGGAAAGCCGCCCCGTTGGTGCTGCCGTCCACCGAGAGCGCGGGCGGTTGCTGGCACCAGCGCTTCTCCATGATGCGCGTCTTCAGCGAGGGATGCACCGCCATCGACGCAGTGGGCGCGAAGTACGCCTCGTGGTGCGAGTCCGGCGCCTGGAATCCGCCCTGGGAAGGTGCACGCAGCACGCCGGGGGCCCACATCGCCGCGGGGCTCAGCCCATAGGTGGACGTGAAGTCGAAGTTGAAGATCGAGCCAGCGCTTGCCTCGAACTCCGCGGAGGAATTGAACGCGACCGCCTGCAGGCGGCCGGTGGTCACGGTGTCGTTGGGTGCGTAAAAGACGGGATCGAAGAAGCGCGCGCAGACGTATTCGCGCAGTCCGCGGACATTGGGCAGCTGCCAGGTGCCGGTGGCATAACTGGAGGCCGATTCGACGCTGCCGGTTGATCCGCCGATCGCCATCGGCATGATGAGCGGCCAGTTGCCGCAGTTGCCGGGGAAGTTGGAGCAGCTGGGCTGGGATCCCTTGATCCAGTACCCCCACAACCCACCGGCGGAGTCGCTTCCCAGCACCGCCTGCGGCGGGCATCGACGGTTGGTGAAGCCGGTGCACCCACCCGGCCATCGCCCCATCTCCGCGTCCATCAGCGTGAACACGCGGCCGTTCCAGTCCGCCTCGTAGGCCACGCAGCCCGCAGCGATGGTGCGCAGGTTGTTGGCCGAGACCATCACGCCGGAGCGGAGCAGGCCCGAGCCCAGCATCGGGATGGCGGCGGCCAACAGGACGAGCATGACGGCGGACGCAATGGCGACCTCGGCGATGGTCAGCCCGCGGCGGTCCGGATGCGGATGGCGAAATGGCATGGCAGGTTCCTCGATTGAAGCGAAGCCGGGGCGAGATCGCCCCCCGGTGAAGGACGCACAGGAACGTCGTGCGTGAGCATTGATACGGACCCCGACGCGGGATATATGCCCAAATGCCGGAAATCTCACCCCGCCAGCCGCTTCAGCAGCACCGCCAGCAGGCTCCGCGGCTCCAGGAACGCCTTCGGGGGGCGCCCGTAGACGTCGGTCAGGCCCCGGGCGTCGGCATCCCCCACCACCTTGACGGTGCCCTGCACGCCGGCCCTCCGGTCGGCGAACTGCCGTGGGTCCAGCGTGCGGACCACCACGTCCGCCTCCTTGCGTGTGACCGACCGCGCGCCCAGCAGGGTCAGCGCCAGGCGCACCTCGGCCATGTCCAGCAGCGTGGCCACGCCCTGCGGCGGCGCGCCGTAGGCGCTCTCCAGGTCGCCGCGCACCTTCGCCAGCTGCGCGGGCTCCTTGGCCGACGCGATGCGCCGGTACGCCTCCATGCGGCGCAGGTCGCTCGGGATGTACCCGCGCGGGATGCTGGCGGCCAGGCCGATGTCGAGCACCGTGTCGCTGGGCGCCACGCGGTCCTCCTGCTTCAGGTCGCCGACCGCCTGCTCCAGCAGCTGGCAGTACATCTCGTACCCGACCGCCGCGATGTGCCCGCTCTGCTCGGCGCCCAGCAGGTTGCCGGCGCCGCGGATCTCCAGGTCGCGCATGGCGATGCGGAACCCGGCGCCCAGCATCGAGTAGTCCTCGATCGCCTTCAGGCGCTTCATCGCGTCCTCGGTGATGGTGCGGTCCGAGGGCAGCGTCAGGTAGCAGTACGCGCGGTGCTTCGATCGGCCCACGCGGCCGCGCAGCTGGTGCAGCTCGGCAAGGCCGTAGATGTTCGCGTCGTGGATGATCATCGTGTTCGCGGTCGGGATGTCGATGCCGCTCTCGATGATCGTGGTCGAGACCAGGATGTCGGCCTCGTGGCGCATGAACTTCAGCATCACGTCCTCGAGCATCGCGGGCGTCATCTGCCCGTGGCCGACGACGATGCGCGCCTCGGGCACCAGCTGGTGGACGGCCTGCGCGACCTCCTCGATGTCGTGGACGCGGTTGTGCACGAAGAACACCTGGCCGTCGCGGGCCAGCTCGCGGCGGATCGCGTCGCGCACGCGCGAGGGGTTCCACGGGATCACCTCGGTGACGATCGCGCGGCGGTCGGGCGGCGGCGTGGTCAGGCTGGAGATGTCGCGCAGCCCCAGCAGGCTCATGTGCAGCGTGCGGGGGATCGGCGTCGCGCTCAGCGTCAGGACGTCCGCGGTCAGGCGGAACTCCAGCAGCCGCTGCTTGTGCTCGACGCCGAAGCGCTGCTCCTCGTCGACGATCACCAGCCCCAGGTCGGCGAAGCGCACGTCCTCGCTCAGCAGGCGGTGCGTGCCGATCACGACGTCGACGCGGCCCTGCGCCAGGTCCTGCAGCACCTGCTTAGCGTGCGCGCCCGTCTTGAAGCGGCTCAGGCTCTCGATGAGGAACGGGTACGCGCGGAAGCGGTCGCGGAAGGTGCGCTCGTGCTGCTCGGCCAGCACCGTGGTCGGCACCAGCACGGCCACCTGGCGGCCGCTCTCCACCGCCTTGAACGCGGCGCGGATCGCGACCTCGGTCTTGCCGAAGCCGACGTCGCCGCAGATCAGGCGGTCCATCGGCCGCGGGCGCTGCATGTCGCGCTTCACGGCCTGGATAGCGGTCAGCTGGTCTTCCGTCTCGGTGTACGGGAAGTCGCCCTCGAACTGCGACATCCACGGCGTGTCGTCGGGGTAGCGGATGCCGGCGGTCGACTCGCGCGCGGCCTGGATGCGCAGCATCTCGCCGGCCAGGTCGCGCACCGATTCGGCGACGCGGTCCTTCTGCGCCTTCCAGCGCTTGCCGCCCAGCGTGCTGAGGGGCGGCCGCGCCGCGCCCGAACCGACGTACTTCTGCACCAGGTCGATCTTGGCGCACGGCACGTGCAGCTTGACGTGCCCGTCGAATTCCAGCGTGAGGAACTCCTCCTCGCCGACGCCGTCCTTCGCGGGCATCACGTGGAGCCCGGCGAAGCGCGCGATGCCGTGGTCGCGGTGCACGACGTAGTCGCCGGGCCCGAACTGCAGGAACGCGTCGCGCGTGGTGGCGGCGCCCACGCGCTGCACGCGGCGGCGCGCGCCGAAGCGGTGCAGCACCTCGTGGAGCGGCACGACGGCGGTCGCCGTCTCGCCGGCCGGCTCCCAGCGGAACGCGCGGTGGACGTGCTGGCGCAACGGCACGACGCCGGGCTTCGCGGCCAGCGCCGCAGGCGCGTGCTCGGCCAGCAGCGCGCGCCCGCGCTGGAGCTCGCCCTCGGTGTCGGCGGTCAGGATGACGGCAGCGTCCGACGCCAGCGCGGCCACCTCGCCGAAGGCCGCGGGAAGCTCCTCGTCGAAAGCGGGGACGTTCGCCACCGGCAGCCGCGCGACGCGGTCGCTGGCGTTCGTCGCGCTGAAGCCGTTGATGTCGACCAGCGCGTGGCAGCGCTTCCCCAGCGCCTTGAAGACGGCGGGCGGCGCCAGCACGCCGCGGGCGTCGCTGGTGCGCTCCCAGTAGCCGCGCCCCTGCTCCAGCACCTCGGCCAGCTCGGCCACGATCGCCACGGTGCGGGGCTCCAGCAGGTCCATGAGCGGGACCTTGCCCTCATCGCCCAGCAGCGTCTCGGTGGATGCGCCCACCAGCTGCGCCTCGTCCACCTTGCGGTCGCTGGCCTGCGTGGCCAGGTCAATCTCGAAGATGCGCTCCAGTTCGTCGCCGAAGAAGTCCAGCCGCACCGGCAGCGCGCCGCCCGGCGGGAAGATGTCGACCACGCCGCCGCGCACGGCGAATTCGCCGGGGTTCTCGATCGCGTCGGCGCGCGCGTAGCCGGCCTCGGCCAGCCATTCGCTGAGGGCACGCGGATCGACGCGGTCGCCGGGGCGCAGGATGCGCAGGATGCGCGGCAGCAGCGCGGGCCCGGGCACCAGCTGCATCAGCGAGGGCAGCGGCGCCACCAGGATGCCGGGCGCGCGGCCCTCGACCAGCGCGCGCACCACGCCCAGGCGCTCGGCCAGCAGGTCGAGCGCGCCGATCGCCTCGCCGGGCATCGACTCCAGCGCCGGCAGCGCGACCGGCTGCGGGCATTCGCCGCGCTCGGCCAGGTCGGCCAGTTCCGCGACGGCCTCGTCGGCCTCGTCCAGGTGCGCGGTGACCAGCAGGACCGGCCGCTGCGTGCGCACGGCCACCGCCGCGGCGACGAACGCGGTGCTGCTGCCCGACGCGCCGCGCGCGGACGAACCCCCGCCCGCCTCGACGTTGGTGACGAGGGGGTCAAGCGCCTTGCTGGAAGCCAGCCTGGGGAACCAGGCCGGCGATGCGTCCGCGTGCGGGGGCATCGAAG
>JBIKJV010000270.1:0-8517 GCA_044360755.1 Phycisphaerales bacterium | reverse complement strand
TGCAAGCCAGGTGCTATCAGCTTTACAAACATTGCTGTTCCTACACCTGTTGAAGTTGATCGTTCAGCTGCTTCTTACACTGGTGGTGGTTCTACCGCTATCTGGTATCGTTATGGTTTCGTTGTACACCCAATGGGTTACGACTGGGCTGGCGCTACCAATGCCTTCGCTAGCAACGCTAATTACGCCACTGCTGGTTCATGGGCACGTAAGATGAGCGCATTGAACTTAGGTATTCTACCTATTCTCCACGCTTAATCCATTAGGAGGAACTGATGGCACTAGTCCTAGGTACAAACACATATGTAACTATGGTCGAAGCTGAAGCATACTTTGATACCCGTATTGATGCGGGTGCATGGATAAATGCTCAGGATGATGACCAAGAGTCCGCATTAGTGACTGCAACTCTTTTACTTGATGAAAATCAATTTATTGGTGTTGCTGTCAGTTCCACACAGAGTCTTGCGTGGCCTCGTAAAGGGGCCTCAACTTTTGATCCTAGATTAGGGCAAAGTATTACTTATGGTGAATCTGAAATTCCAAAAAGAATGAAACAAGCTGTTTTAGAAATGGCTCATCATTTATTGTCTAATGAAAATTTGTTAGATAATAAATCTCAAAACTTTGAAGAAATTTCTATTGGTACGATTACATTGAAAGATAGTAATAATGACACAACTAGAACTCCAACAGTTCCTAGTCTTGTTAAAAAGTACTTGAAACCACTTTTAGTAAATCAAGGTTCTACTCAATGGTGGAGGGCAAACTAAATGTCCCTCAAATCAAAAGTACAAGGATCCGTAGATACTGCCTTTGAAAAATTAAAAGATCTATCTGTATCTGTTACTTTTGACAATAAAATCGTTAGTGGATTTAGCTTTAGTTCCGGCTCAATTGTTAAAACAGATGAGACTTACACAACCTTTGGTTTTTTAAGTACATCTAAAACTTTTGAAGCTGGCATACCTGTAACAACAACCTCGCTTACAATTAAAAATGATAAAACAATTAACTTCAGTCGTTACTCTCGGGTAACAATTGATTCCGTTCAATACGGTTGTAATATTATTTCGAAAGATGAGTTTATTGTTGTACTCTCTTTAGCGGGAGTTTAACATGTATAATAAACTAAGAAACGACATTTATGGAGTATTTGCTTCAGCACCTTGGATTGCCACTACATATAAGACATACCCTGATAATTACAGTGGAGATATTAACAGCTCTACCTCATTTATTAGAGTATCTATATTGCCTGGTAGTTCAACAGTTGATGCTCATGGTCTTAAGAAGAAATTTTCTGGACTGCTAATTCTTTCGATTTTTGTTAAAGCAGGAAATGGTGATACTGAACTATTCAATATTGCTGATTCAATAGATTCATTTTTCCAAGGAAAGACTTTGGCAAATGGAACCCAATTTGGCACAAGCACTTTAGTAAAGCTTGGCCTTGATCCCGCAGATAAATCTCTTTATCGTGGTGATTATTCAATAAATTTTAAAGCTTATGGAGATTAAATAACATGGCACACATTACCTCAATTGGCGCTGGTATCTTTTCTGCTCTCGCAGTTAATACTACCGCTATCACAAATATTACTTCTGCTGATACGCTAGCAGAATTAGTAGCATTATTCGCTGATGACACAGCATTCAAGGAAATTAAGAACGTACGTGAGTTCCCACAAATTGGTACTCCCGCTAACATTGTTAACGTTCCTGTTTATGGTTCATCAACATCACAACAGATTCAAGGTCAAGCTGACGCTCCTAACCTCGAACTCACGATTAACTACGTGCCTTCCGAGTGGGATCCTACAACTGTAGGTGGTCTAGGTGCTAGAGTTGGTGATGGTAAGCAATACGCTTTCCAGTTCTCCCTCTTGAACTCTAAGCCAGCTAGTCTTGAGACTAACGCATTGGGTCTAGGTGCTTCTGCTAACTCTAACTTCTACTTCGTTGGTAAGTTGGAAGCTTTGCTAGTAAGCCCACAGTTGACAGATGCTAACCAAGCAACTTTGACTTTGTCTGTACAAAGCCAGTTCTACGGTCCAGCAACTGTAAACGCATCCTAATGGATTAGGGGATTAATTTCCCCTTTTTACCAGGGGACGCTAAAGAGAGATCTGAGGCCTCCCCTAGGTAGTATTATATAGTATTTAAGGATAATTATGGTTGATAATAAAGAAGATAAACCACCATTCAGCAAGTCTTTTGTTATGAAGACTACATTCCGTCATATGAGACGTAGTGTTGATATTAGTATTCGTAAATCATTTGAAAGATTTCAAGATTTCGATAAGAACAGTGAAGTAGGTAAAGAGATTATGGAAACATTATCTGTATTGCATACGGTACGTAAAGTACTAGATGACTTCCAAGAAAATAACAAACATCTGTTTAGTGATAGTAAGTAAAAGTAAGGAATAAATTATGAGCATGAAAAAATTAGTTGGTAAATCAATGACCAAAAAGACCAAGTTTCTTGGTGAAGAAATTGTAATTAAAAAGCTATCAGTAGCCCAAGTAATGGAATTACAAGCAAAGTTTAAAGAAACTGAAAATAGCGAGGATAACTCAATGGAGATCCTAAAGACTGTAATTAGACAATCTACCGAAGACGGAGATCAACTCTCAGACGAAGAGTTCAATGAATTCCCTGTAGAAGAGCTTTCTAATTTATCAGCAGAAATTCTTAAATTCTCCGGTTTGGGAAACGTGGAGAAACCAGCCAAAGGAAATTAACAAATGATGAAATGGAGCTATATGAAATTGCATATAGGCTCCATATACCGTTATCATTTGTATTAGAGATGGAGTATACTGAACTACTAGGCTGGGTAGAGTACTTCAGTGCAAGACCAATTGGTTATAGTGAAGATTATCGTACTTATCTACTTCTCTCTGCCCAAGGGGTTAAAGAGAAACCAGAAAAGATTTTCTCATCTATTGCTGCATTAAAACGTATCAACGATGAGATGGATGAGCAAGAACGTATAAAGAATTCATTGCAGAATTCTGGATTACTATCTAAGCTTATCTCTTCAGCAAAACAAAATAATATAGAATGGAATCCATTATGAAATTTAATATTTCACTAAATGGTGTCAAAAATCTATTAAGCAAGATATCAGAAGAATATAATAAACTGGTCGAATCAGAAGCAGAGAGTAGTAAACGAGAATTACTCTCTACTTTAATAGCAAGAACACCTATTGACACAGGATATGCTAGAAGCCGTTGGATGGCCTCTAATACACAAGATAATGCCGTAACGAGTTATAAGGTAGCACGAAGCTTATATTTAAAAGATGTAAGCTTTGTGTTAATCAATGATGCACCTTATATTAAGTACTTAAATAACGGTTATTCAAAACAAGCCCCTGCTTTCTTTATTGAACAAACAATATTGAGTAGGGGCTATAAAATCAACAAAATTGTTATTACTTAATATGAGGTAAAAAATGTCAGATATACAATTTAAAGTGTCGTCTGACTCAAGACAGGCACAACAAGATTTAGGTCAGTTAACAAAAGCTGTATCTAATATCGAAAAATCAACTAAATCAGTAAGTAGCAGTATTACTTCAATGGTCTCTGCTTTGGCAGGTGCGATTGCTGCTGCTGGCGGTATTACTTTAGTTAAATCTTCTGCAGACGCATATTCTAATTTAAATAACAAATTAAAATTAGTAACTGAAACACTAGCAGAAACAATACAAGTACAAAAAGAACTAGTTGTTATTTCTCAAAGATCTAGAACTAGTCTTGAATCAGTAGGCTCTGTTTATTCAAGCCTAGCTCGATCACTCAAAAAGCCACAAGCTGAAATTCTTAAAATTACCGAATTGATTCAGAAGGCTGGATCTATCGGTGGAAGTTCACCCGATTCTTTAAAAGCTGCAATTGTACAGTTGAATCAAGGTTTATCTTCGGGAGTTCTACGTGGTGAAGAATTAAACTCAGTACTTGAGCAAGCACCTAGATTAGCAAGAGCAATTGCTGATGGTCTTGGTGTTGGAATCGGACAACTAAGAAAATTAGGTGAAGCTGGTAAAATAACCACTGAGTCTATTTTTAGAGCTTTGAATAGTCAGGCCCAAGTTATTGAGGATGAATTTAATAGAACAGAGCTAACTATAAGTCAGGCTGTTTTAAGGATAAAGGACGCTATTACCTTCAACCTAGGAAGGGCATTTGTCGATAGCGGATTAGCTGCAAGAGTATCTACCCTTATTGTAGATATCTCCAAAGCAATTGAAGCAAAGTCTGGATCTCTTGCTGTAAGGTTAAGAATCTTTCTTACAAATTTTGAGATCTTAAAGCTAAGAATTTCAATTATCTTTAATGCTATTTTTATAAATGTAACTAATATTATAGAAAGACTTATTGCCTATTTTAATAAGGCAAAACAAAATGGTTTTGGAATATCAGGTATTATTGAAACATTTAAGTCATTTACTTTTAGTAAAGTAATAGCCTCAATTGAGTCTGGTTTTAATTTATTGCTAGAATCACTAAAGAATAAATTTAATGAAATTTACAAATTTATTGTTAACGGCTTTAATTCTTTTGTATCTAAAATAAAATTAAGTCTTGCAAATATTTTAAATGATCTTATTGATTTATCTGCAAGAGCAATCACTTCAATAAAGGAAGTCATTACTCAAGCCGTAAATGTATTTGATTCTATTTCTTTTGTAGATATCTTTAATGACTTAACCAATAAGTTTAAAGATTGGGGTACTACTATAAGTAATGTGCTATCTAATATCTTTACTTCTGCATACGATAAAATCGTTGATATCGTTAATAGAATTAGAGGGAAAATTGGCAACTCTTCTCAAAATGCTTTAATTCCATTTTCTTCAGGTCCAAACAATTTTAGTGAAGAAAAAAGAAGGAAAAACGAAGAGAACTACGATTCACTGCAGATATATAGGCAGGATAAAGAAAAAGCTCTTAAAGATTTAGAGGTCTTAAATTCAGCAGGACGGTCTAGATTCCCTCAACTTGAAGAGGCTAGACAAAGAAGAATTAAAAATTTAGAAAGAGAAGTAAGGGTATTAACAAGGAATATTGAGATCCTTGAAGAGGAAACAGGTAATTCTGAGTTTCATGCACCACAGTATCGTAAATCAACTATTGGTGGTAAAATAATTGATCAGAATGGGGAAAGAGATAAAACTCCAGACGAAATTGCGCAAGACCGAATAGACGGTAGACGTAGACTTAATTTTGACTTTGGTGATCTTGCATTTACAGCTTTACAGGGCGTAGCCGCTGGTTTAATTGCAAAGAAGTTAATTGCTGGTTTAATCCCTGTTCTTTCACCTATTGCTTCATTAGCCCCTGTTGTTGGACTGTTAACAAGGTCAGCCAGTATTCTAACACCTGATTACTTAGTTCTCTCACTTAAAATTGGATTTGCTAAAGCGTTTGCATTATTTAAGTTACAAGCCTTAAGAAACATTGGAGGAAGTGAAAATTCCTTTATAGGTAGTAACTCTGGAGTTTCTAGGTTAGATTCGTTAATTGATATTACAAGAGAAAAATTTAATTTACTTATCCAATCCTTTTCAGACTTTGTTGGTTTTGGAGATAGCATAGCTAATGGTATAAGGGCAGTGGTAAACACTTTACTAACACTAGTTCAATATAGTGGTGTTGGTGGAACTATAAGCAGCTTCACTGATCAATCTAAATTAGGAAGTAAGTTACAAGAGTCTATTAAATTTGCTTTTAATACTCTCACACCAAGTAATCTTGATGGTTTCTATGATGCATTAAACCTAATATTGTTAGGTACCTTAACCTTATTTAACAAAAATCTACAATCTATCTTCTTCAAAGCTGCCTTAGTAGGTTTAGCAATTAAGATACAGCCAATCCTCGATACTGAAAGATTTAAGAATCTAACAGCTGGTTTAGGACAAAGTATCGGTAGAGCTTTAAACAAAGCAGTTAATAATAAGCAAGGTGAAACCGACATTAAGAAATTAATTAATGATCGTATAGCCTTGTTAGCGCAATTCGGTAATAATATTAACAAGGAAATATTCCCACAGGGTCAGTTTGATGCTGAAAGTAATAAACAAAAAGCAGCAAGAAAAGAGGCTGAAATTCTTGTTAGGGAAAGAGATGCAGCTCTAGACGCATTAGTAGTAAATAAGGATGGTAATCGTTATTTAAGAGATGCTAAAGATCTAGAGGTATACAATAAGATTATTGATGAATACCAAGTAAGGTTAGATAAACTTTATAAGGTAATTAACTCTGGTAGTAAAAATGCTGGAAAAGGATTATTAACAGGTATTACTGTTCTTGGTCTGGGTGCAGCAGTTGCTACTGGTAATCTTCAAGCACTAATCTCAAAATTATTAGAGTACGGTAAGATACTTGCTACTTCTGATCTTGCTCAAAAATTTGTTTTATTTGGTGGAAGCTCATTGAAAGAAGAACTTGCCGCAATTAACAAAGTTAAAGATGCTAGATCAGCCGCTATTAAATCAGAAATTGCTGCATTGAAAGAATTAGAAATTGCTAGAGCAGCAATGGAGAGAAATGAACTCAGAAGAAACCTTACAGGTATTTCTCAATCTGAAAAACAGTATAGAGATAAAAGAGCGCTAGAGCTTAAAGACCAACAACAAGCCGCTGCAGATCGAGCTGCATTAATTTCTAAGCAAGCAAGAGATGCAGAGAAAAATGCACAATCTACTAGTGCTGGCGCATTAATAGGAAAGACTATTGGTGGCGCTATTGGTTTTGGTATTGGTTCTTTTGCTGGAACTAAGATCTCAGATATATTAGTCGAAAGATTTAATATTAAGGGTGAAATGTATCAACTAGGTGTAACACTAGGTATTTCTCTTACTGCTGGATTCTTAGCAAGCGCATTTGTAGGTAGTATAGGTGCTATCCTTGCAGCTAGACTACTTCCTGCTTTGGCCTTGCTTGGCCCAACATTAGCAGGAGCAGTATTGGGTGGATTTGCAGCATTTAGCCTCTCTAAAAAGATAGCAGATACTTTAAATATAGATACTGATACTACAGGTTATAAAGTACTTGAATGGGTATCCTTTATAGGCTTAACACTTACAGCCGCTGTTGCTGCAACCGCATTATACGCAAAGACAACAACAGCTATTGCAACTGCCGTATCTGGTGCATTAAGTAAGGGTCTATTATATTCTGTAGCCTATTCTGCAGGTTCTTTTGTAGCATGGGCAGCAGCTACTTCTGGTGCATTAGTTGCAGCCTTGAGGGGCGCACTAGTTGCATCTGCCGTATGGGTGAGAGTCCAGGGTGCAGTATTAGCTTTGATATTCCCTACAGCTGGAGCTATTCTGACTAGAGTAGGTATCATGTTAGGTACAATTGCTGCTGGTCTAACTGGTGGAGCAATTGCCGCAGCGTTAGCCGCTTTCCTAGGAGTTGGAGGTTTATTATATTATATCTTTGGTGGAGAAACCGAGTTTAAGGCAAAGGTAGATGAATACTTAGGTTACTTAAAATCTTGGCTATCTACTTTAGCTAAATTATGGGGTGAAACATTTAGAATACCTGATACACCAACTGGACCGGCCACTACTGGTAAAGCATTTAGAGGCTCTGGGCTTATAGAAGGTGATATTTTAGGTTTAACTTCTTCAACTGCAGTACCTCAGCTTAAAAATGCAGCTAGAGAAACTACTGATAGTGTTAAGATATTAGTTAAAGAAAACTCTAAACAAAATGATAATATCCAAAAATCAGTGGACGATGGTTCTAAGGGTGTTATGGCAACGCTTAAAGAACTTTGGGGTGGTGAGGCTAGAGGAGCTGCAAAGACAGCTACAAATATGCCTAGATCTACTGAACTACCTGATTATGTACAGGCTTTAGATAGTCCAGAGTTTAAAACGTTTGCCGCTAGAATAATGGTTGCTGAAGGTACAGCAAGTTATGATAAAGATCCGTTTAGAACAATGTTTGGTGGAAAGCAGATAGAAGGTAGTTTAACCGATCACCCTAGACAGGCGATGCGATTTAAAGAGAAAGATGGCAAGTGGAATGAAACCACTGCAGCTGGAGCTTTCCAATTTATTGCACCTACTTGGGATAGGTTAAAGACCAAGGGTAATTTACCTGATTTTAGTCCTGAAAGCCAGCTAACTGCATTTTCATTATTATTGAAAGACGTTGGTGCTTTAGATAAAGTCTTGGCAGGTAAACATGATGAAGCTATGGAACTCCTTGGAGGTCAATTTGCTTCTTTACCATCAAGTCAATATAAAGATAAGCAACCGTCAAAAACTCTTCCACAATGGAATGCAACTTTAAATAACTCCTTTGTAAAGAACTTTAGGAGTCAAGATATCCTTGGCGGAGAAGTGTCTAAAAACTTTGAAGCAGTAGCCGCAGAAGCAAGAAGAAAAGCGGATGCAATGGGTACTGGATTAAAAGATAGCACTGGACCAATGTTTGGTAAACTTAAAAATGCCATAAAAGCACCTATTGATAATTTTATCG
>JBIKJV010000338.1:0-8558 GCA_044360755.1 Phycisphaerales bacterium | reverse complement strand
CGCGCTGAAATGTGGCCTTGAGGGGCATGAAGAATCAGGCGTTGCTGGTTTTCTTGCCGAATGTCAGAAATACAACCAAACCAAGAAGGAACCCCGAACATGACAAACCGAATCACCCCCTACGAGGCCGGCTGGTTGACAATGCTGGTCAAGCAGGGCATCGCGACTGAGGCGGGAGCCCGCGAGGCGATGAATCGCGTGGCCCAGGAAGCCCTGGACGAGATCAATCGCCTGCGGGCTAAGAAGCGGGCTGGAAAACGTCGCAAGAGCGAGTAGGCTACTGACCGATACTTAATAGGCTACTAGGGACGCTTTAACTTTCAGAAAGGAGGCTCAGAATGAGCCATGCAGCAGGGGATGAGGTTTGGTTGGCGTGGGTTTCGACCCAACGTGTCAACGGCATCGAGGTCGAGTCGATTGTCTCCAAGGCCACCGTCGCGGCGGTCGTCGAGGGCCGCATACTGTTCCGACGAGCAGACACGTTCCGCGAGAAGTACGAGTTCGAGACAATCTGCGAGACCGAGGCCGAGGCATGGGCCGTCTGTGCTCGTGAGATCGCCGCGATCCGCGACCGCGTTGGAGTCGCCGCCGACAACGCGGCTGCCAGGGCGGCCTCCTGCCGCGTCGGGGAGGCCGTCGCGTCATGAACCCCCGTGCGTGGAAACTGGTCATGGATGACCTCGTTCGCACGCTCGTGCTCATCCGACTCGGGCAATTGCTCGGGTCGGAGAGCACGGCGGCGAGGGCCGTCCACGATCTCATTGAGTCGGTTTTTTCGATTGTCAGATGATGGGCATGACGCATAGAATGTCACCCGTACCCCCGAGCGTAGAAACCAGAGGAAAAGACGATGGCGATGAAGTATGTGTTGAGCGACGTGGCCGGCGAGCACTTCCGTCTCGCGTCAGGCGACTGGACTGAAGAAGTCGATCGTGCCGAGCGGTTTTCGTATGACGCTGCCCAGGTGCGGCTCGAGGAGCTTGCCGCCGACGGGGTTCATGCTCGGATCGTGGAAACCCACGGCCGGAAGCGAAAGACCTCGGAGGCGATCGTCGACCGCGTCACGCAGGCTCTCGACCGCCTGGAGGGGCAGTGGGAAGGCAAGACTATCGGCATCGGCTACGAGGTCGATGTCGAGGTCGGGCAGATCATCCTGACCCTGGAGCCAGACGGCGAGCCGGAGCTTTCCCTGAACATCTGCGTTGACATCTCAGGCGTGTTCGTAGGAGTAGGAGACGAGAACTAATGAAACCCATCGACCCAAGCGACTACCTGACCATCAAGCAGGCAATGGAAGCCCTCGGCTGCCCCAGGCGGACGCTCGCCAGGGCGGTGTCGCGGGCGGAGGCGGCCGGCAAAAAGATCGTCGATGAGTTTCTCGGCAAGCCCGTGATCCACAAGTCGAAGATCGAGGTGCTCAAGGCTTATTACTACCCATACGGCTCGCCGGCCCACCAAAAGATGGTGAAAGCATGGGGGGCGGCCGGCGGGACGCAGAAGCGGGTCAATCGCGAGAAGGCCGAGCGGCGGCGCTAAGAGGAGTCGCGGGCCGTCCGCTTCGAGTGGCACGCCCTGTGGCACAACCTGAGATTGCTAAGTGCATCGGTGCCACCTTTCGACTTCTCGACGATGTGGTCGATGTCGCCGCCCTCCCCGGTGACGAGCAGCCCGCATAGCTGGCAGATGCCCATGTCGCGGGCGATCACGGCCAGTCGTGTGCGCCGCCACGCCGCGGTGCAGTAGCCTCGGGCCGCCGCCGTCGGTCGCTCCTGCTGCCCCCGTGCGGGGGCGCGGTCAGGACGGTAGGTCGGGATTCTTTTTGGCACGGGCCTGCTCCTGCCATCCGACCAGGAGAACCCGATGGGCGTTACGCTTCTGCCACCAAGCGATCACGGCCTTCACGATCAACTGGGCGAGCACGCTGATGAGGATCGCGGCGATCACGCTGCCGTACTTGTCGCGAGCCCGCAGCCGGATGCGGGCCGACAGCACTTCCTCCATCCGCTCAGGCGGCGCGTCGGCAGGGAACTCCTCGACCGCCCATTCAACGAGCTGATCGCGGAGGGCCGGATGCGTCGAGAGACGAATGCCGCCGGCACGCGAGACGAACTTCTTCAGCGGCTCGTAGGTGTCGGGCATGTGCCGTCCTTGCATGGAGCGGAGGACGACGTGACTTTTCCCGTGCCTTTGCAGACGGGGCACTTCGAGCTGACGGTTCCATCGCCGACGCGGCCCGTTCCTCGGCAATTGCTACAGTCGGTCTGGATCGCTGGCCCAGGCTTCTTATCGGCCATGAGAGCGTATCGGCCGGCCACCGCGACGAACGGGCGAAGGTCTTCGGCGGCGCTCGAGCAGCCGGAGAGCGTAATCGCGAACGCGACGAGAATCGTCTTATACATTGCCCGCGGCTCCATAGGTCGTGTGCCTGCGGCGAGGCCAGCCAGCAACGCTGGAAAGGGCGATGCACTGACACTTATCGATCGTGTCGGCGAGCGCCCAGAAGCAGCCGTGCGGGATTTCAAGATCAGTGCCGAGCACCTTGCGACTGCCCGAGTTCCAGCGGCTCCAAGAGTTGACCCAAAGGACAAGAGCCTGCCCGTACTTCTTGTGAGTCTCAGGACGGTCGTCGTAGCCGGCCCAGGCTTGGCTGTGGGCCCAACGTCCAACCTGACGACTCACGCCGTCTTCGTTTCTCGTGTTCTCGAATCCAAGAGAACTACAGTTGAAAACGCAGAAGCCCGACGCGAGAAAATCGCGCACCTGTTCACGGCCCTTGAGGAACGTCGCCGTCCTCGCGACATACTGCTTGCTCTCGCGGAGCCAGTTCTCGCCTGGAGGAGTCGCGCCGCCGAGCTTGATTGTCTTCTCGGTGTAGCGGGTCAGATCGATCTTCAGGTCAGGGTACGGCTTGCGAATGAGGAAGCCTTTTTCACAGGCGACCTTCGCAGCTTCAGAACACACCCAGCCGTCCCCGCTGAAGCCCCGCCAAGAAAAAAGCGATTCACTAGCGATGACGGATTCGCGAATGCCCTCGACCGGCAACTCAGGAGCGCCCTCAA
This sequence comes from Phycisphaerales bacterium, assembly GCA_044360755.1. Taxonomy (GTDB): domain Bacteria; phylum Planctomycetota; class Phycisphaerae; order Phycisphaerales; family SM1A02; genus UBA966. The sequence goes on along the minus strand of JBIKJV010000338.1, from coordinate 5,499 downwards.
GCTTGCCGGTCACTTCATCAGGCTTGTTGTCATAGATTTCTGCGGCGAGGCTCCCGAGCAACGCACGAGAGCACCCCCATCCGACACAGTCACCCCAGAGTTGCGATGGCCCCGGCAGCGAGCCTGGGAACACTGCTTCAATCGTTCGCCAGAGTGTCGATAGCTTGCCGGCCCCGGCCTGCTCGAGCCCCCAGTCGTAGGCGACGTTCGCTCCGTTGGGATCGCCGCCGTATCGAAGAACGTAGTCGGCGAACACCTCGTCGGCACGCGGATCACTCCGGCAGCCGACAAAGCCCTTGCCATACGCCGATGCTGGATCGAAATCAGCCATCGGAGTTCACCTTGAATGCGTAGGCGAGCACGCTGCACGCCGCGAGCAACTTCTCGCGGGTATCCTTGTCGAGCGCCTTTACGTCGGCCCCGGCTGCATTCAAGAAGACGGCGTCGATAGCCTTGTCCAGACCGGGATACTTGCCGACGTTCTTCTTCTGAATGGCAAGTTGCAGGCTGCCGGCGTGGAACACCGTGAACTTGTCGGTGTCGCCGATGATCGGCGTCGACCGCTCGCCGTCCTGCGTGAGGACGAACTTCGTCGCGTCATAGAAGGCCGAGAGATACGCCCGGTCGGCGGGAAGCATCTTGGGCAGGATCGCCTTCAGGTCGGCCGCCCAGGCGAGCTGCTCGGCCGAGGGCTTCTCGACCGTCGCGGCGGCTGCCGGCTTAGGCAACTGCGGCCACTTCATGTCCATCTCGCCGCCACGCCACGCGAAAACGAGCAGAACAGCAGCCACGACGTGCCTTCCTTCTATTCTCACTTGTCACTCCCGGCCACGAGGGCCAGTGTCAATGTGTCGATGGCGGCCCGCTGGGGGCTCTTCTCGTCGCCCAGGAGGCCCGTGGAGTTCAGACGTGCCCGAACCAGGGCAAGGTTGTGAATCGCCCCCTCGTAGCTCACAGGAGCCGCGGGAGCGACGGGGCCGGCAGGGATGACCCCGCGGAGCGACTTGACCAACTGAACCAACTTCGGCCATGCCACAACGCCGGCCGCGATCACGGCGGCACCGATCTGCTCGTATGTCATTTGATTTCCTGCGCCACGAGTGCGAACCAGTTAACGAGGGCCAGACCCTCGGGTGTTTTGAGCACGTTCTCGATCAGATCGAGCACGTTGTTGTCTTTGTCGGTAGTTGTCTTGTCGGCGGCCAGCCGGAGGGCGGCGATGATCGCCACGGCCTTCTCGGCGGGAGTCTTCGCCGTGGCGACGGCCTCGAGCTTCGCCAGGAGCGGAGCCCACTGAGCCAAGAGCGCGATCTTCCCTACGATGGACAAGCCACCGTACATCTGGCCGAACTGCTCTTCACTTCCGTCCATTGCGGTTTCTCTCCAGAAACGCCTGATACTCGCGGCTGGCCGTGCGGCCCTCGCTCGTGAGCGTCCCGCGGCAATACGGCTTATCCTGCACCAGTGCCATCAACGGCGTCGTGTCGTTCCGACGCGAGTCGAACTCGCGGTGGTCGATCTCGTCGTCGTCAACAGCCATCATCATCCCCGTGAACCATGAAATTCATCCCATCGTAAGCGTCATCAAAAACGGCCCTGGCAAACTCGGCGGCCTCAGACCTTCCGATCTGGCGGCCGAACGACCAGACCTCATCCTCGATGACGACTTCGCCCTTGAAGAGCGTCAGACGCGCTTCTTTCGGAGCGATCACCAGCTCGACCTTGGCTAGCATCTTTGTCTGCTCCAGTGGGTAATATCATTCTACCCAACCGAGCCTCCCGCTCGGCGGGATGCCAGCCGGCCCGAATCTTCGCGCATTCCAGGCGGATTGTCGCTTGATCGGGTAGGTAAAACTCTGGCTCGGCCCGTTCGGGCAGCCCGAGGGTCGCCGCCGCCGCCGCCAACTCGTCGCCAGTGAAATCCAGTTCGACGCAGATTTCTTCTGTCGTCGAGTCGCCCTTCCAGAGCCTTCGCAAACTTCGCTTCTGGTTGGCGGTGAGTTTCATGGCAATATGGCGACATACCTCGAGCTGGGGTTCAAGAACAACTGATAGCCAGCACGCTGCATGGAGCGGTGCAGGAAGACGTGCTCGCAGTCGCCGCCCTCGTAGACTCCGGCGAGATACGCCTCGCGGCGGTAGAGGCACAAGCCGCCGAACGCCGAGTTCATCGGGATCGGCGACGACCCGACCGGAGGCATCAACAGATGGAACCACTGGTGTTCGCGGCGATCCTCGAAATGATTGAGTCTCGCCGCCCAGGCGTCGTAGGCCGCAACGCCGTACCCGGCCTCCTCTTTCCTGACGAACAGCGAGTGGCTCGCCATCGCTCCCGGCTCCCGCCGATGGAATGACTCCCCGAGCATCTCACAGAACCACCCCAGGCTGTTGAGCACGCCGTCGACAGAGAACCCGCCATGCGGGTCGGTGTCCAGCACCATGACGTAGTTCGCGTCGGCCGCGTTTTGGCGGACCCAGTCCTGGCAACGAGTACGGCATTTTGCCAGCCTCTCCGTCCGCTCGGGCTCAAAGCCCCTGGAGTCCACGCCGCCCAGCGTATCGTGCTCAATGGTCACCCACTGCCGGATGGCGAAGTCGTCGAGCACCGCGGCCGTCTCGTCCGTCGAGTCGTTCTCGAAGACGTAGAGCGAGCAGTCCCGCCACAACCCGGCCAGCTCGTCAACCAGGGCCAGCGTGTTCCTCAAGTGCGGCATCGCGTTGCGGCATATGGCGACGATCGCCAGCTTCTGCCGGCGGGCCTCGACGCGGCCGAATTCGACGTGCTCCTTGTAGGAGTCGACATAGTCGACATCCCAGAAGTCCTCGGGGCGGCGAATCGTCATGCCTGGGCGGTATCGGAGTGTCACCTAATCGCCTCCAGCATCGCGGCCTTGCGGTCGGGGAAACAGGTGGCGTGGAAGAAGCGGCACGCAGAGACTCCCCTGGCGTCTCTGCGGTGCGGGTTCCACTCATACGGCAACTCGGCCCAGGCTCGCCCCGCCGGCACCTCGACGGGCGTGGCGTCGGGGTCGCCGCCGAGGGCCGCGATCAGAGCCGCCTGCTCCCACCAGCAGGAGGATCGGCGAAAGCCGTCGAGCGGCCACAGGCTCTCAATCAACTCGGCGGCCTCGGCTCGCACGAGCCATACACCGCAGTTCGGAACGGCTCCGTCGGGCGTGCGATGCACGACCAGACCCATCGGGGCTTCGGCCGGCAGATCGTCGAGGATGTCCTTGTCGTGCTCCACAACTGCGACATCGGCGTCCAGCCAGAGCACGGCGTCGTACCCGCCCCGCAGGAGCGAAGCGATCAGCGGTATCTTGCCCCACGACACGGGGCGATTGACGCTCTCGAACTGCCTGCCCGACGGGACGAATAGGTCATACCCATGCCACTGGGCGTAGTCCGCGAACGTCGGCAGCGACACGTCCATGAGTTCGGCCATCGGCCCCAGCCCAAATGTGGCGAGTGCCTTCTTCATTTCCACCCCACGAACAAAACCCGGCCCTTGGCGTCGGCGTCCGTCGCCGTGTGCGAGAACTTCGCCGCCACCGCGGCCTGCATCTCGGCCGGCAACTGCTCGAAGTCGTGGATAGCCAGACCGCTCGCAATCTCGGCGCAGCCCATGTACTCGAAGAATGCCGCCGGCCCGTGAACAGCGTCGTGGAAGACGAAGTCGAACTGCCCCGGCAGGCAGGAGGAGAGGAAGTCGCCTGCACTCGCCGCCACCGGCTTGATGTTCGTGATGCCGAGCGTGGCCCAGTAGACCGTCCTCATGGCCTCCGAGACAGTGTCGCACAGGTCGACGGCGGTGATCGTGCTCCTGGGAGCCGCCCAGGCCATCGCCGCGGCCGAGCGACCCTCGTGGCTGCCTAGCTCAAGGATTCGCCAAGCCTGCCCCTCGACGGCCTCGCAGAGCATCCGAATGTGCTTGCGGTCAGTCGTCATCGGGTGCGAGTCGTCGAGGAAATCGACGAATTCCCGCCAGCCTGTCATGGGAGCGTCTCCAGAAATGCCTTAGCCTCGGCCGCCGACGTAACGACGGCCACTGGGCATCCTGCCGTTGCGAGTTCGCGCATCCGGTGATTCTGGATTTTCGTCGGCTCCTCGCCTGGGCGTTTGCACTCAAGCCAGACGGCGCGGCCGTTCTTGATCATGAGCACGTCGGGCACGCCCGACATGGTGAATGCGTTCCCGTGGAACTTCACTGACCAGAAGCCCAAGGCGCGTCCTTGCGCCATAACGCCAGCCACTATGGTCTTCTCCAGAGGAGCTTTCCGTAGCATTCTCCGATTGTCTTATACGGTGGTCTTAGGGTCAATACGAGAAGACGTAGTGTTCTCGGTGGAAGTGGAAGTTCGGAACCTCGACGTGCTTGCGGTGGCAGCCGACCATTCGCGATCGGCGCTCTTGATCAGTCCAAGTCGCGCGGATGGCGGCGGTCATCTCAGCGATCTCGGATTCGGTGGGGTCGGGGGTCTCGGGCGTTCTCGGCGCGTTGAACTTCGGCGGCCGGCGGCCTAGGCGATGCTTGCGGGCAAGGTTGAACAGGTGGCCGCGGGTGCAGCCGAGTTCGACGCAAATCTGATCGCTCCGCAGCTCGCTCTTCCAGAGACGGGCGAGGTGGTGCAAGTCGATGGGTTGGCAGTGCATGGTATTCATCCTTGAAGTAATGGAACGAAACGAAACTTACGGTCGAACGAGATTCGGGCCAGAGTCTGTGTTGCGGTAGATGTAGCCGGCTGTTTCTATGGCGGCCCCGAGGCCAGCGACGAGGTCGCGAAGTCGCGCGATCTCTTCACGGCCAGCCACCGTGCAAGCCTTCTGCACCGACAGCTCAAGACGCAGCCGCTCAATCTCGCCGGCCGCCTCCTCGAACAACTCGCCGCCGTGGGCGAGGTGCAGGCCGCGCCAGTGCTGGAGGCGCGAGACGATGTCGCCCTCGTATGCCCTGCGGTCTATGGTGTTCATACTCCTCGCCCCCAGAAGACGTAGGCTGCCATCAGTCCACAACCGATGAAGAACAGGGCGTGCATTTGGCGTTCGGTCATTTGGTTCGCTCCAGCAGCGAGCGGAGCGTGACGGCGGCGGGAGCGTCGATATGCCCATACATCTCAGCGTGTTCCTCAACGATCCCGGCAGCAAGCTCAATCGCCTCCCGCTCCTCGTCGGTGAGGTGAATAGATGCGGGCGGTGCGGGCGGTGCGGGCGGTGCGGGCGGTGCGGGCGGCGGCTCGCTAATTGCCTTTGGGAACCAGTGCATCGTCATTTCAGTCGCTCCAGCAGCCAGCGGAGCGGCATCATCCTGACTGCATCTCTGTCTAGCATTGGCAGCGACAGGCACCACTCAATCGCCTCCCGCTCCTCGTCGGTGAGCGTGAGGTTGAGCGAGCAGTGCTGCGTAACCGTCCCGCGGACGTGCGGGCAGTCTGGAGTGGTGGGGGCCGAATCGAACGGCTGTCCACAGGAGTGCGCACTCCCTTGCGTGGCGACTGATTT
>JBIKJV010000119.1:0-8583 GCA_044360755.1 Phycisphaerales bacterium | reverse complement strand
CGCCGCCGGCAGCTCTCGGGCTTCACGGTGCCCGGCCTGTGGATCGCCGCGGGCGGTGCCGTGGCGGCGTGCACCTCGGGCTGGTTCTTCGCCTGGGATGAGGGCAGCGGGGCACACCTCTTCTGGCACCGATGGCTTGGCATCGCGGTGGCGGCGTTCCTGGTGGCGCTTGCCTGGATGGCCACGCGCGCCACGCGCGAGGGCAGCCGCACCGCGCCGCAGCTGGTGCCCGTGGTGCGGATCGGCGTGTTCGTCCTGGCCGTGATGGTCGCGTGGGTTGGCCACCTGGGCGGCAACATGGTGTGGGGCGAGGACTACGTCCTGCAGCCGCTCCTTGGCCGGTCGGGGGACGCGAAGCCGGCGGCGGGGGGCACGGCGGCAGCGGCTGACGCGGCAGTCGGTGGTGCTGCCACGACCGCGTCCGGCGCGGCGGCTTCCCCGGCCGCGAGTGCTTCGGCCGTGCCCGAAGGCGCCGGCATGCCGTCCGATGGCCCGACGCTCTACGCCTCGGCGGTGCTTCCGCTGCTCGAGGACCGCTGCTACCAGTGCCATGGCAACGGCAAGCACAAGGGCGGCCTGTCGCTGGACGACCCCGAGAGCGTCCACGGCAAGAACGACCAGGGCGAGTGGATCGCCAACCCGGTGAACCCCGACGGCAGCCTGATGATCGCCCGCGTGCTGCTGCCGGCCGGGCATGACGAGGCGATGCCGCCCAAGGGCGAGCGCCTGAAGCCCGAGGAAGTGGCCGCCCTTCGCGCGTGGATCAAGGCAGGCGCGCCGATGGAACTGCCGAAGGGCGCGCCGGCCGCACCCGCCACGGCCCCCGTCGCCCGCGCTCGCGAGGTTTCCGCCGACGTGCCCGCGTTCTGGGCCGGCATGGCCCCGATCCCCTCCGCGCTGGTCGAGCAGGGGGCCGGGCTGCGCATGCGGGGCATCAACGTGGCACCGGTCGCGCACAACGCACCGACCTTCGACGTCTCGGTGCCCGGCGCCCGTGGCTTCGGCGATGCCGACCTTGCCGCCCTCGCGCCCTTTGCGGACCGCATCGAGCACCTCTCGCTGGCGCGCACCGGCGTGACCAACGCCGGTGCGCGCACCGCGCGCTCGATGCCCAACGTGCGCACGCTCCGTCTGGACCACACCGCGCTCACCGACGAGGGCATCGGCGCCTTGGCTGCGCATTGCCCCAAGGTGGAGGTCCTGAACCTGGTCGGCACCAAGGCCTCGGACGCGGTCCTCGCCCGGCTGGCCGGGCTCGGTTCGCTCCGGCGCCTGTTCGTGTGGGACACGCGCATCACCGGCTCGGGCATCGACGCGTTCCGGAAGACGCACCCGGCAGTCGAAGTCATCGTCGGGGCCGGTGTCCCGGGGACCTCGACCGCCGATGGCCCCCCGCTGACCGGGCCCTGACGATCCGTGCATCGTCGCAGCATTCGCACACGCGGCGCCGAACCGCCGCCTTCGCAAGGGATACGAACACCATGAGCACCGCACGCCGAGATTTCCTGATGATGGCCGCCGCCATGGGCGCCGCCGCCGCGTCGTCCGCGATCGCACGACCTGCGCAGGCCGCACGCAGCCTGCTGGACGGCACCGGTGCCGCGCCCGCCACGGGCGGCGCCCCGCAGCCGATCATCGTCGGTTCGGGCAGCAACCGTTACCAGGTGTTGCACGACTGGCTCACGCCGCCGGCCGACATCGTCTACGGCGACACCCACGGCGTGGCCCAGGATGCCGCAGGCAACATCTACGTGGCGCACACCGTTCATCCGAGCAGCCCCAAGAAGGACGCCGTGCTGGTGTTCTCGCCCGACGGCACGTTCCTGCGCAGCTGGGGCGCGGCGTTCGCCGGCGGTGCGCACGGCTTGGACCTGCACAAGGAGCCGGACGGCGAATTCCTCTACCACTGCGACACGGGCCGTCGCCTTGTCGTGAAGACCAAGCTGGACGGAACGGTCGTGTGGGAAGCCGGGTGCCCGATGGAGAGCGGGGCATACAAGAGCCCCGACCAATGGTGCCCGACCAATGCGGCTTTCGGGCCCGACGGCACGGTGTTCATCGGCGACGGCTACGGCGGCAGCTACATCCACGCATTCGGCACTGACGGCAAGTGGAAGCGGATCGTCGCGCGCCCCGGCAAGGACCCGGGCCAGGTCTCGTGCCCGCACGGCCTGATGGTCGACCTGCGCGGCACCGCGTTCACCAAGGAGCCGACGCTGTGCGTCGCGGACCGCGGGAACCGCCGCATCCAGTACCTGACCCTGGACGGCAAGCACCTGGGCTTCGTCACCGAGGGGCAGCGCATGCCCTGCGACATGAAGACCCGTGGCGACCAGATGCTGGTACCGGACCTCGAGAGCGTGGTCACCATCGTCGATGGCCAGAACAAGCCCGTCGTGCACCTGTGCGACGGCCACCCGAGCAGCCTGCGCGGTGCCCCGCGCGAGAAGTTCATCCCCGGCAGGTTCGTGCACCCCCACGACGCCATCTGGCTCGCCAATGGCGACATCCTGGTGGCGGAATGGGTGCCGATCGGCCGCGTGACCCTGCTGAAGCGCGTGGCCACGGCCTGACGCGATCCGGCAGGGCCGAGAACGCGCCCGCAAGCCCCGCACAGCCCGCCCGCGGGGCGCGCACAGCCCGCACAGCCGTGCCCGCGCGTGCAGTGGAGGCCCGCATGCGGGAACTTCCCGGTTCCACCGCTTGCATCCCGGCGTCACGGATCGGACAGTCGCATCGTCGATCGGGTTGGGCGGCTTCGGCCGGAACTCGCGATGCTCGGCCTTCGGGTTGAGGAAAGGGACCTGCCGGGTGCCCGTCGCAGGGCAGGTGGGCTGACGGACCGGATGGTGGGCGCTTCGGCGAACCGTCCGGTCCTTGCCCGTTTTCGATCGTGCGGCGCATTTCGCCCTGCGACTGCCTGACCCACGAATCGAATGCGCGCACGGCGGCATCGGCCACGTCGCGCGCGATCGCGCGGCGGCCCGCGCGCTGCCTGGCGTCGACGAGCTCGGCCGGCGCCACCGTCGCCACGATCGCGGCGCGCGTCCGCTCGCGCCGGGCTGCGGCCGCCAGCGTCGGCGTGGACGCAAGCTCATCGCGCATCGCCCGCACCGAAGGGGTCCCTTCGATGGCGACGCCATCGACCGACATCCACTCCGGCACGAACGGATTCCCGACCAGGCCGGCCAGCGCCCGGACGCGATCGCGGGCAACGGCGGCCTCCTCGTCGATCGCCGCGCGCGTCCATCCGGCCTCGGCACCGAGCGCCGCAACGACCTCGCGGGCCGCGTCGGCGTACCGGAGCAATGCGTTGCGCGCGGTGCCCGTGGCGGCGGCGCCGGCCGGTCCGACCATCGCCGCCCTGATCACGTGCGCCGCGAACGCCCGCGTGGCATCCTCGCGCGCCGATGGGTCGTCTTCGTCTCGGTCCAGCCCGGCGCGGCCCGCGTCCAGCCAGGCTCGAGCGGCCCCTGACAGCGATGCCGCGTGGCCATCGTCGCGCGTGATCTCGCCGCCGGCCGCGGCCAGCGCCGCACAGACCGCCTGTGCCGCCTGCTCCGCCATTCCGCGGGCGACGCCGCGCGACCCACGCAAGGCTGCACGGACCCCGTCCAGCAGCGCCTGCGATCTCGTGGGCAGCGTGGATGCTTCGCACATGGTGCCTTCCGGCACCCCGCGCCCGGGCTCCGCGGGCAGCGCCTCGCCCAGCCACGCAAGCGCGTGTGTCGCGTGGGCCTGCCGGATCCGCACGATCGCCTCGCCCTGCTCATGCTGGTCGCAGCCGCGCCACGCATCCAGCCACGGGCCACGTGCGATCGCCTCGGCGGCGCGTGTGCGCCCCGCATGGAGTGCCCGCAGGCATGCGCGTTCGAACGCCATCGCCGCCACGCCGGCCGACACCCCGTCAGCCGCCTGGAGCGCGGCGATCGTCACCGCGGCACCGTGCGCAGCGGTCGGATCGTCGAGGTCGACCGCACGTTGCAGTGCCGACGTCGCCTCGGCGCGCGCGCCTGCCGATGCCGCCATGCACCCGACGCCCGGCAGCAGTCGTTCGGCCGCATGCCCAGCGTTCGCCGCATCGTCGGGCGCCGGCATGCCGTCCACGATCGCGACCCCCGCGATCTCGACGACTGCCACGATCCCGTCCGCGTCCGTGAACACGGCCCGCTCCGGCACGGAGGCGCCCGGGTCGTCCAGCACCGCGGCCGGCGCCACGTCTCGTGCGGCATCGGGGCGGCGGAACGACAGCGCGATCCGCAGGCCACCGGGGAATGCGGTCAGCGTGGCTGTCGGTCGATGCGGTGTCCGCTCGATCACGTCCCCATCGACCTCCGAGACGATGTCGTAGCCGAACGGCGATCCATGCACCAGGAGCGCGGCGTCCTGTTCGATCACCAGCGAGCGCAGTGCGTGCCCGTCGAATTGCCAGCGTTCCAGGCGCAGCCGTCGCCCGTCGGGACGGCTGATCACGTGGGTGACCACGGCGCCCGCCGTGTCTGCATCGCCCACGTCCGCCCCGTCGGCCGCCACGCGCATGGCGTCCGCCGCACGGAAGCAGCGAAGGCCGTCCTCCAGTGAGTACAGGTCGGGCGGATTGATGAACGCCGCGGGCTCGGCTGCCCAGCGTTCGCGGTGCGATGCCCCACCATCCTGTGCCAGCCTCACGCCGTCCGGATCCCATCGCAGGTCCAAACCGTCCGGCGAGAGCGGGAAGTCGATCGCCGCGTGGTCGCCTGCGGGTTCGTGCCACCATGCGCGCGCGTGGACGGTGCATGGTGCCCCCCACGCGGACGCGCTCCATGCGATCGTCGGGGGCGCATCGGCTCCCGTGAAGCGTGCACCATGCGTCGTCGCCGCCCACGCCACCGCACGCGTCTCCGTTGCGGCCCATGCGCGCAGCGCTGCTCGCACGCGGGCGGCACCATCGCCGGGGGACCATCGCGAGATGGGCGCACCATCCCGGTGCTCGATCCTCCAGGCCGCAAGCAGCTCGGGGCCCGGGCCGGGATCCTGGCGCGTGCCCGGCGCCCCATCGCGTGCCACCGCCGCCGCGGCCTCCGCCAGCAGGAAGGCCGGCGTGAGTGCCGCCAACACCGTGGCGCGCCGCGCGAGCAGTTGATCGCCCGATTCCGAAGCCTGCGCAGCGTCGAGTTCGGCACGCAGCCGCCCCGCCTCGGCACGGATGCGCTCCCGCAGTGCGGTCGTGGCCGCGTCGCCGCGGGTTTCCCCGTCCGCCGCGTTCGCGCGGCCGTCGAGCGTCACCGACGTACCGAATGCAAGTGCCATCGTGGCGGTCATCGCCACGGACATTCCCCATCGTGCATGCATCGCATCATCTCCTTCCGGTTGGCACGGTGCCATCAGTGCACGCGCATGGCGACGACCGCCATCGCATCGAACGCGACCGATCCGTTCCAGTCGACGGTGCCGCCGCCGACGGCTATCGCCGATCCCGACGCGGTCCGCGCGATCGGCCGGTTGGTGAATGCGCAGTAGGTCCGGTCGGGACGCACCGTGTAGGTGGCGCTGCCGCTGGCCGTTCCTGCGCCGCTCACCTCCCACTTTCGCTGCTCGCTGATCTTCCCGTCGATGCCCATGGAACTGTCGTCAACCGACGCGCCAAGCCTGCCCTCGACCGTCGTCGAGCGTGAGAGCGATCGATACGCCACGCTGCCATCCACGGTCTTGCCCTCCAGCACCGCGTTCGCGTCTCCGCGCGACGCGCACATGCCGGCGATCGAAGTCGACGCGGTGGCGGCGCAGCCGGCCTGGGCCGAGCAGGTCAGCGTGACCTCCAGCATCCCTCCGCCCACCGCGGCCAGCTGCACCAGCCGCGGGCAGGGGACCCCGGTGCCGACCCACCGCTCGCGCTCGGTGGTGGCGAAGCGCGCCGTCGCCGACTTCGTCAGCGACCCCGCATGCCAGAATTCGCTGATGCCGCTTCCCTGCACGTACGCCTCGGCGTACCAGGGTTGCGCCTCGCAGCTGCGACGCCACGACCACCGGGTGGCGTTGATCCGCTCGTCCCGGCACGCTTCCTGCACCGGCTCCGCAGGCTTTGCGGACGCGGTGGTGGTCTCCTGCACCCAGAAGCCCGTGCCGCATTCGCACGCGCAGTACGGCGAGGGCAGGGTGGCGCCGCCGGTCGGTGACGCATCGATGCACCGCCGCTCCAGCCCAAGTTCGCACGGTTCGTCGCTGGAACCGGCGCATGGCGGCGCGCCACCGTCGCGGCCCTCCCCGGTTCCGCCGCCCGCCTGCGCCGCGTTCACTGCCCATGCCATCGCCAGGCCCCCTGCGAGGGCCGCCCACCGAACGATCTCCATGTCCGTCTCCTGCCTTCCCCGCGGCTCGCCTTGCCCGGCCGCGCAGGCCGCACCGCGCGGCCACCGTGGACAGTAGCGCCCCGCCGGCGGCAGGCTCCGTGGCACCGCCATTTTTCCGCGCGCGGCCGCGTACGATCGTGCCGTCCGCCCCGGTAGCTCAACTGGATAGAGCAGCCGCCTTCTAAGCGGCAGGTTGTGGGTTCGAGTCCCGCCCGGGGTGTTCGTCGCGCGCGTCCGACGCGTCGGTCGCCGCCGCGCCGTCGCCGGTCCGCACGCGCGGGAACCTGGCCTTCGTCAGCTCGACCGCGATGTTCCGCAGCAGCCGCGCGCGCCGCACCTCGGGGCTGGCATGCCGTGGCGCCGGCACCACCACGCGCAGCGGAAGCTGCCCGAGCCCCAGCGAATGCTGCACGCCGCGCCGCAGGATCGCCGGTGAGCATTCCGCCAGGCCCCAGCCCGCAGGCACCTCGCGCGCCTTGACGACGCCGGTGGCCGCCAGGATCCACAGCTCGTCGGCCAGGCGCCAGCGCGCGATCATGTTGAACTTCGTCTGGCCGTGCATGCGCTCCTCGATCTTGGCCAGCTGCCCCAGCACGCGGCGGTAGGGCAGCAGCCGGCTGCGCTCGTACTCCCATCCGCCGAACTCCTCGAACAGCGCGTCGTCGCCGCGGCGCAGGTGCGGCTCGTGCACGGGGATCAGCTCGGACTCGATCTCCTGCTTCCGCGCCAGCAGGCGGTCGCGCTCGGCCAGCAGGTCGTCCATGCGCAGGTCGTCGCGCAGGAAGTCCGCGCGGCTGGCCTTGCACTCGACCACCACCGTGCGCGTGGAGCGCACGGCGGCACCGGCGCGCTCGGCCTCGAAGATGCTGCCGTGGGCCGCGGGATCCGCGCCCGGCGCGAACGCGTGCTCGGCGTACCCGGCCGCATCCACGACGAACCGTCGCACCGGGCAGGGCACCTCGTGCGCCACCGCGCGGCAGCCCATCGAGAGCAGCCACGCCGCGGCCAGATCCTTGAGCCCCAGGTGCTCGCGCGTCTCCATGGCGCTCACCCGCGCCGGGTGCGTGCCGGGGCGCGCTTCGCCGCGGCCTTCGATGCCCGTGCCGCCGGCGCGCGGCCCTGCGGGGCCGCCTGCATCTCGACCGTTGGCACGTAGCGCACCCCGCGCGCGTGCAGGTCCGCCAGCACCCGGTCCAGCACGCCCGGCATGCGGGCCAGTGCCTCGGGCGCGTGCACGCCGGGCTTGCGGATCGTGCGGTCCGCGATCATGCGCGCCACCGCCGTCGCGGGGAACGCCGTGGTGCGGCTCATGCTTGGGAACCCGGTCGCCGGGTCCAGCTCGTCGTGCAGCGTCCAGGCCATGCGCGTCGGCTTGCCGCGCAGGGTGCCCCACGCGCGCACCACCATCACGGTGACGTCCGACTCGCCCTCCTCGTACGTCCAGTGCGGGAACAGCAGCTTGGCCGTCATGTCGATCGGCCGCACCTTCACGCCCTTCACGTCGATCTGCTGCGACGAGAGCAGCCCCAGGTGCCGCAGCGTGCGCATGAGCTCCGCGTGGCCCGGGTAGCGCATCGTCTTCTCGCGCATGTGGGGCACGTCCAGCGTGTCGGCCAGGCTGCGCAGGCCGTCGGTGAAGAACGCCTCCAGCGTGCCCAGCCCCGGCACGGTCACCAGTTCCGGGTCGCTCAGCGCCTCGCGCACCACCACCTTGCCGCCCTCGACCACGCGCGAGGGCCGCAGGTACTCCTCGATCACGTCATGGTGGCTGAACGGTGCCTTGTACTGCCACGGCCAGTGGCGCTCGCGCGGCAGGCCGCCCACCAGGATCTCGATCGTGTCGCAGCGGTCCAGCTTCATCGCGGCCCAGCCGGCCAGCATGTTGCTCATCCCGGGCGCGACGCCGCAGTCGGCCACCACCGGCACGCCGGCCTTGCGCGCCGCCGCGTCAAGCTTCCGGAAGTCCTCGGGCATGAAGCTGATGTCGACGTACGGCACGCGGGCGTCGATCACGCCCTGCATCACCTCGTAGCCGAAGCGGCTGGGCAGCGCACCCAGCACCAGCCCGGCCTTCAGCTTCCGCGCCAGCGCCGCCGCGCCCTTGCGCGATCCCGCGTCGGCCTTCAGCACCTTCACGCGCCCGCCGCTGCGCGCCTTCGCGCGCGCCAGGCTCTTCGCGTCGACGTCCGCGACGGTCACGTCCATCCCGGCCGTCGCGGCCACGGCCGCCGCCGAGACGCGCCCCCCCAAGCCG
>JBIKJV010000022.1:0-25452 GCA_044360755.1 Phycisphaerales bacterium | reverse complement strand
GGATGGCAACTTGCGTGGCCCGGAGCAGGGCACATCGATTGGCGGGTGGCGGCCGCCGTGGGGGTGGTTCGGCCGGGGGGGCGGTGCTGACGGCCCGGCGGCGGCTCCGCTAGCCTCGCCCCATGCCCGATTCGGTCCGGCGCATCCTGCCCAACGCGATCACGGTCGCCCGCCTGGTGATGGCGGCGGCGTTCTTCGTGATCATCGCGGTGGGGCTGAGCCCGACGGACCCGACGAACCGCGCGCTCTGGGGGAACATCGCGTTCTCGCTCTTCATCGCGGCGGCGCTCAGCGACATCGCCGACGGGTACTTGGCTCGCAAGTGGGGGGTGGTGACCGACTTCGGCCGGGTGATGGACCCCTTCGTGGACAAGGTCCTGGTGCTGGGGGCGTTCGTCTACCTGGCCAGCCCGAAGTTCGCCGAGCCCGAGTGGAGCGTCTCCTGGGGGCTGCCGGCCCCGACGGCCGAGATCAACTGCGCGACGGGTGTGGCCAGCTGGATGGTCGTGCTGGTGCTGGCGCGCGAGCTGTTCGTCACCAGCCTGCGGGGCGTCCTGGAGGCGCGCGGCATGGCGTTCCCGGCCGACTGGGCGGGCAAGCTGAAGATGTTCGTGCAGAGCGCCGGGATCCCCACGGTGCTCTTCATGGCCGTGAACCGGCACTGCCTGGACGGCACGTGGTGGGCGTTCAGCCGGACGACCGTCATCTGGACGATGGTGGTGGTGACCGCCGCCAGCGCCGTGCCGTACGTCGTGCGCGGCGCGCGCATGCTGCGGTCGATTTCGAAGGGTTCCGGCTGATCCACCCGATGCATCGGGCATGATGGCCGACGCCCCTGCGCCCGTTTCGCGCCCCCTCGGAGAACCCAAGGTCGACCCTGCCGCCGCGCGCATCGCATTGGCGCCGATGTCGGCATTCGGGCGCTTCTCGCTGACCGCAGGAGGGCTGGGGTTCCGGCCGTTCGCGCCGGGCACGTGGGGGTCGCTGCCGCCGTGCGTGGCCGTCGCGGCGCTGGTGGTCGTGCTGCCGGCCGACCTGAAGTGGGTGATCGACGCGGTGCTGGCGGCCCTCCTCCTCTGGTCGGGCTGGGCCTGCGTGCGTTGGGGCCAGGAGGCCGAGGACCTGGTGGGCGTGAAGGACCCGTCCTTCGCGGTGGCCGACGAGGTGGCAGGCATGGCGATCACGCTGCTTGGCCTGCGCTGGTGGATGCGCGATGCGGGCGCCGAGGGCTGGTGGTGGAAGGACGCCCTCGCGATCGCGGGTGCGTTCCTGCTCTTCCGCGCGTTCGACGTGCTGAAGCCGCCGCCGTGCAAGGGCATCCAGTCGATGCGCGGCGGGTGGGGCATCCTGATGGACGACGTGATCGCGGGCGTCTACGCGAGCGTGGTGATGCACCTGCTGATGCCGCGGTAGGAAATTGGGTCCGGGGTAGCCCCCGACCCATCTCCACGGTATTGAAGGCGTTGCGTGGTCACCGCGCCCTTGCGCTGTGCTCGGGGCCTTCCTCCGCGACCGTCGTCGCTCCACCAGGTTCCGCTCCTCCTATTGTTCGGCTGGCTCGGCACCTGTCACGACCCGGGAGTAGTCGGTGCCTTTGTGCGTGCCTCGCGGCTTCGCGATTCGCTGCGGAAGACCCCGATGCTCGCTCCGGGCGCTCGCAAGCGGCCGTTCGAACGTCACAAGGCAAGCGCAGCGAAAGGGCGCGGTGACCCCTCGTGCCTTGCAGCGCCGCCGAGATGGGGCGGGGGCCACCCCGGACACAATTTCGGTCAGGCTTCGTGCGCCACTAGGTCGGCGTAGGTCTCGCGGCGGCGGACGACTTCGAAGCCGTCGCCGTCGACCAGGACCTCGGCGGGCAGGGGCACGCTGTTGTAGCGGCTTGCCATCGACATGCCGTACGCACCCGCGGTGAAGACGGCCAGCAGGTCGCCGCGCTCGACGGGGGGCATCGCGCGGTCGAGTGCCAGGAAGTCGCCGGTCTCGCAGATGGGGCCGACCACGTCGTGCGTGACCAGGCCGGGCATGTCGGGCTTCTCGGCGCGGCGCGCGGGCACGAAGCCGGGCTTCGGCGCGGTGGGCCAGATGAAGTGGAACGCCTCGTAGTGGCTGGGGCGCAGCAGGGTGTTCATGCCCGCGTCGCAGATGGCGAAGGTCTTCTCGCCCGAGCGCTTCACGTACTGGACGCGCGTGAGCAGGATGCCGGCGTTGGCGATGATCGATCGTCCGGGCTCCAGCACGATGCGCAGGCCCGCGGCGACCGCCGGTGCCAGCAGCGGAACGATCGCTGCCGCATACGCGGCCGCGTCGGGGCTGCGGCCGGTCTCGTAGTCGGCCGCGAAGCCGCCCCCGATGTCCAGCACGCTGACCTCGAAGCCCTCGGCCAGCAGCTCGTCGCGCAGGGCAAGCGCCTTCGTGATCGCGTTTACGTAGGGCGCGGTGTCGTAGATGGGCGAACCGATGTGCAGGTGCAGCCCGACCAGGCGCGCGTGCGGGTCGCGGCCGTAGGCGCGGAAGAACGCGCGGGCGCGCTCGATGTCGACGCCGAACTTCGTCTCCTTGCGGCCGGTCGAGGTGTACCGGTGCGTCTTGGGGTCGACGTCGGGGTTCACCCGCAGTGCGCAGCGGCATTGGATGCCCAGTTCGCGGGCGATGCGCGCGGTGTTCTCGAACTCGGCCTCGCTCTCGACGTTGAGGAGGAAGATGCCCTCGCGGAGCGCCTCACGGATCTCGGCGTCGGTCTTGCCGACGCCCGCGTAGACCAGCCTGGAGGCCGGCACGCCTGCCCGGCGCGCGCGGAAGATCTCGCCGCCCGAGACCACGTCCATGCCGGCGCCCAGCGCGCCCAGCGTTCGGCACACGCCCAGGTTGCCGCAGCTCTTCACCGAGTAGCAGATCAGCGGGTCGAGCGCACGGAAGGCTTCGGCGATGCGGCGGTAGTGCTCGGTGAGCGTCGCGGTGCTGTAGACGTAGGTGGGCGTGCCGACGGCGTCCGCGATCGCGGCGACGTCGATGGACTCGCAGTGCAGTCGGTCGCCCGTGAATTGGAAATGGTCCATGCGGAGCGGCGAGTCTATGCGCGCCGCCGCATCAGGGAGACGCTGTGGCCGCGCCGGAGGCCTGCTTCGGCGGAGGTGCCTTCGTCGCCGCCGAGGCCGCTGCGCCGATCCGGGCCTGGGCGATCGTTCCCGCCAGCGCGAGCGCGGCCAGCGTGACCAGCCATGCGCGCGCGTCCGCCGGCATCGGCTCATGGCCATGGAGCGCCAGGAGCGGCAGGGCGCCGATCAGCAGGAGCCACGCGCCCGCGAAGCTGGTCAGGATGCGCGCGACCAGCGTGGTGGCGACCAGTCCGCCGAGGAATCCGATCGCGGCACCGGCGGCGGTGCAGGCCATGAACAGCGTGCGGTATGCGGGCGCCACGCCACCGACGGCACCGCGTGCCCGGTCGCTTGCGCGCCCGGCGACGTCCGCCGCCCCGTGCAGCAGGCGCTCGCCGACAGGTGCCGCGGCATCCGCGCCGGCGGCTGCGGCCCGGTTGGCCGTCTCGGAGGCGTTCGCTCCGGGCTGCACGTGCGGGACGTCCACGCCCTCGCCCGTGATCACCGCCAGGATCCGCAGGCCGGCGCGTTCGCCGTCGCCGGGCGTGGCGGCCTCGCGCGGCGAGGCGACCAGCGCGTGGCCCAGGTCGCGCGGCTGGGTGTCGAGCGACCCGCCCGAGACGATCGTCCAGGCCACCAGCGCCCCGACCGTCGCACCGACCGCGCCGGCAACCGCCGCGACCGCTGGCCGGTAGAGCAGGGCGCCGACCAGCAGGCCGAGCACGGCGCCTGCCGCGGCCGCGATCCAGAGCGGGAGCTGCGGCAGGAACATCCGTGCGCCCACCACGGCCAGCACGAACCCCGCGAGCATCACCGCCAGCACGACCGCCGGCTTCAGGAGCCGCGCGCCCGCCAGCAGGAGGAGCGTGCCCGTGACCATCGTCGCGACCAGCGCGAATTTGGCGGGCGCGGCCAGGACGGCCTCGGCCAAGACGACCGGGGCCAAGGCGGGGGGCGGGAGGCAGGGGGACATCCGGTGAACATCGGCTCGCCTAGGCTGGGGACTGTGACGAACGCAGGACACTCGAATCCCGGCCATGGGCACGGCCCCGCCAACCGCCTGGCAGGCCAGGCCAGCCCCTACCTGCTGCAGCACGCGCACAACCCGGTGGACTGGTGGCCGTGGGGCGCCGCAGCCATCGCCGAGGCCCGCCGCCGCGACGTGCCGCTCTTCGTCTCGGTGGGCTACAGCACCTGCTACTGGTGCCACGTGATGGCGCGCGAGAGCTTCGAGTCCGCGGCCGCTGCCGCGCTGCTGAACGAGACCTGCGTGCCCGTGAAGGTGGACCGCGAGGAACGCCCCGACGTCGACGAGGTCCTGATGACCGCCTGCCAGGTCTACACCCAGCTGACCGAAGGCCGCCCGAGCGGCGGATGGCCGCTCCACGCGTTCCTGGACCCGCAGACGCTGGAGCCCTTCTTCTGCGGGACGTACTTCCCGCCCGAGCCGGGCTTCGGGCGGCCGTCGTTCACGGAGCTGCTGGGCGCCGTGCGCCGCGCATGGACCACCGACCGCGCCGGCATGCGCGAGCAGGCGGGGCGCATCGCCGGCATCGTGCGCCGGCAGGGCGAACCCGGCGAACCGCGGATGCTGGATGCCGACGCGCTGGCGGACGCCACGGCCGACGCGCTGCTGCGCCTGGCTGACCCGACGAACGGCGGCTTCGGCGGCGCGCCCAAGTTCCCCACGCCGGCGTACCCGCGCTTCCTGGCGGCGACGCGCGCGGGCAACCCGGGCGTCGACGCGCTGCTGAAGCACATGCTGGACCGCATGGCGTGCGGCGGCATCTTCGACCAGGTGGGCGGCGGGTTCCACCGCTACGCCGTCGATGCCACGTGGACCGTGCCGCACTTCGAGAAGATGCTCTACGACAACGGGCAGCTGGCTTCGCTCTACGCGTGGAGCGCCGAGCGCACGGGTGATGCGTTCCACGCCGAGGTGGCGCGGCGCACCTGCGAATGGATGCTGCGGGAGATGACCGGCGAGGACGGCCGCTTCCTGGCCGCGCAGGACGCCGAGGTCGACGCGCACGAGGGCGCGAACTACGTGTGGACGCCGGACCAGGCACGCGCCGCGCTCGAGGGCGCCGGTGCCGCCGATGCGTGGCCCTTCGCCGCGCGGCTCTACGGGCTGCACGCCGGCGCCAACTTCCAGGATCCGCACCACCCGGGCGATGCGCCCACCTGGGTGCTGCGACTGGCCGATCGCCCCGGTGCACTGGCGGCGCGCGACGCGGTGCCGCCCGCCGTCTGGCAGTCCGAACGCGCGCGCATCGACGCCATCCTGCTGGCGGTGCGCGCCGGGCGGCCGCAGCCCGCCACCGACGACAAGACGATCGCCGCATGGAGCGGGCTGGCGGCCGAGGGCCTGGCCGATGCGGGCCGCGTGCTGCGCGAGCCGCGGTTCGTGGCGGCGGCTGCGGCGGGCGTGCGGTTCTGTGACCATCGCATGCGCGCCGCGGACGGCACGCTGCTGCGCACCTGGCGCGCGGGCGGCGGCACCGTGCACGCGTTCCTGGAGGACGAGGCGCACCTGGCGAACGCCTGCCTGGCACTCTGGCGCGCCACCGGCGACGCGGCGTGGCTGGCGGATGCACGGCGCTTCGTTGACGCCGCGATCGCCCGCTTCCTGCAGCCGGACGGCACCTTCCTGGACGCCGCGCCCGGGGCCGAGCTCTTCGCGCCCGTCCGCGGGCTGGACGACGGCGCCATGCCAAGCGCCACGTCCGCCATCACGCGCGCCATGGCCGCGCTGGCCGCCGCCACGGGCGACGCGGCGCTAGCCGAACGTGCGCGCACCGCGCTGGCGGGCGTCTCGGCGGCCATCGCCGAGCAGCCGGTCGCGGCCAGCGGCAGCGTGCTGGTGCTGCGCAGCCTCGCCCGCGCGGGGCAGGGCGGCTAACCTCCGCGCCCCAATGCCCTTCACCGTTGCGCTCATCTCCACCGGCGGCACGATCGAGAAGACCTACGACGAGCTGAAGGGCGTCCTGGACAACCGCCTGAGCGTGCTGGACGCGATCCTTGCCTCGCTGACGCTGGACGGCGTGGCGATCACCCGCGTCCCGCTGATGAACAAGGACAGCCTGGACATGACCGAGGCCGACCACGACCTCATCGCCCAGACCGCCGACATCATGGCGCAGGGGCACGACGGGGTGGTGGTCTGCCACGGCACCGACCGCCTGGCCGTCACCGGGCACCGGATCCACGACCGGCTGACCGCCAAGGCGCGCCTGGACAAGCCGATCGTCCTGACCGGCGCCATGCGGCCGTACGAACTGCGCCGCACCGACGCCGTGCAGAACCTGACCGAGGCGCTCTGCGCGGTGCAGATCCTGGCGCCCGGGGTCTACGTCAGCATGCACAACCGAGTGCTGGCGTTCCCTGGGGTGCGCAAGGACTACGACCGCATGACGTTCGTGAAGGGCTGACCGCCGGCGTGTCAGTGCGCGCCGTGGCCGGCGGCATCCGCATCGCTGAGGTGCATCATGCGCCGCAGCCAGGGGGACAGGAAGAGCAGCAGGACGCCTGCTGCGGCCGCTGCAAGCGCGATGCCGCCGAAGACGCCGCCGTACACGCCGACCGTCTCGGTCGGCGGAGGCATGGCGGTGCCGGCCCCGCCTTCCTGCACACCGGTGAGCTTCGCGATCGCCGCCGCCACCAGGTGGCTGAACGCGGTCGCCAGGAACCAGGCGCCCATGATCGTGCTGGCCATCGACGCCGGTGACAGCTTGGTGACGAGCGAGAGGCCGACCGGCGACAGGCACAGTTCGCCCGTCGTCTGCAGCAGGTAGCCCAGGAGCAGCCATTGCATCGCGACCATGCCGTTGCTGTCGGCCTGACGGGCACCGATCCAGAAGCATGCGAATCCGCCGGCAAGCTGGAGGAGTCCCAGCGCGAACTTCACGCCCGCGCTCGGATCGCGGCGGCCGAGCGTGCCCCACAGCCAGCTGAACACCGGACCGAAGAGCAGGATGAACGTTGGGTTCGCGGCCTGGAAGACGGACGCCTTGACTTCGTTGCCGCCGATCTCCAGGCCCTTGGCGACCTGCTGCTCGTTCGCGACGAAGGTCACCCGTCCCTCGGGCTTGCCCTCGGCCTGTGCCTTCTGTGCGGCCTCGATGTCGTCGAGCGTCCAGGTCTTGCCGTTCACCTCGACGCCGAGGAACTCCTGGGTCACCGCGACGTCCGAATAGGTCTGTCCGGCGGCGACGGGGATGCCGCCCGTGACGCGGTCGACGTTGCGGTCGGTGAAGTTGTTCACGCTGGACCCGGCCTGCTCGAAGAACGCCCAGAAGAGCATCGAGAAGAAGCAGAGCACCAGCACGACCGTCAGCCGGTCGCGCACCACCCGTTCGCTGCGGACGGCGGTGACGATGATGGAGCCGAACGCCAGCACGCCGATGATGTTCAGCACCCACGCGGCATACTGGTTGTGCGACACCAGCAGCGCCAGCACGGGGACCGCGGCGAGGGTTCCGAAGGCGATTGGCATCACCATCCGTGGCGCGCACGGCTTGCCTGCGGCGTCTCGCGGCGCGCCGGTTCCCGGAGGAAGGCCGCCGGAGCCCAGCTTGACGAAGCTGATCGCGCCGGCACCGAGGAGCGCGAGGGCGATCGGCAGGTTCAGGAGCGTCTGGGTGGTGTCGCCTCGCGAGAACCAGAACATCGTGGCGACGATCGCCAGCGATGCCAGCAGGATGAGCGCGCGCGAAGCCGCGGTCAGGATGAACGTGGCCAGGCCGGTGAGCATGCCCACCGTCGCCAGGCCGAAGCCGTAGTGCCAGCCGTACGTCTCGCCGATGTAGCCGCAGACCAGCGGCGCGAGCGCGGCACCCAGGTTGATGCCCATGTAGAAGATGGTGAAGCCGGCATCGCGCTTGCTGCTGCGCGGGGGGTACAGCGTGCCGACCATCGTCGAGATGTTCGGCTTGAAGAAGCCGTTGCCGACGATCAGCAGCCCCAGCGCGCCGAAGAGTGCCCACTCGGTCTCGATGCTCATCAGCAGGTGGCCGGCCGCCATCAGGATGCCGCCCCAGATAACGGCCAGCCGCGCACCGATGTAGCGGTCGGCGAAGATGCCGCCGAGGTAGGGCGTCGCATAGACCAGTGCGCCGTATGCGCCGTAGATGGCGTAGGCGCGCGCGTCGTCCGCCTTCAGGAAGCCCTTGATCAGGTAGAAGGTCAGCAGCGCGCGCATCCCGTAGAACGAGAAGCGCTCCCACATCTCGACGAAGAAGAGGAGGAACAGCCCGGACGGATGGGCCTCTGGCGTCGCCGAGTTCTTCAGGGTGCTCATTGGCGGCGGAGTGTAGATTCGGTCCGCGATGGCTGCCCGTGCGCCCGTTCCCGAACGCCTGATCCCGCTCCGTCGCCCCCCGCAGGTCGCGGTGGTCGAGGGGCGCTTCGTGCCGGCGGACGTCGGGCTCGACCGCGTGGACCAGGCGTGGGACGCGCTGCGGGCCCGGATCCCGCAGCTGCACGACGGGCCGATGCTGCACGTCCTGGGCCACAGCCGCAACGGGCACGGGGGCGTGACGGTCCACTGCATCGAGTCCAGCTACCGTTTCCATGCGGTGGCACGCGCGGGGCTGGACACCGGGATCCGGCCGATCGGCGTCAAGGCCGTGTGCTTCGGCCCGGACGGGTGCGTGCTGATGGCGCGCCGCGGCGAGGGCACCCTGAACTACCCCGGCATGTGGGAGTTCGCGCCCGGCGGCACGCTTGAGCCCGGCGTGGCCCCGGCCGACATGGTCCTGCGTGAACTGCGCGAGGAGACCGGCTGGGTGGCCGCCGCGCCGCCCTCGGCGCGGGCGCTCCTCTTCGACCCGGTCGTGCGCAGCTGGGAGATCGTCTTCGCGATCGACGTGCGGCCCGCGGCCGTGCCGGTCGAGACGTGGGAATGCGCCGAGCTGCGGTGCGTGGCGCCCGGCGCGTGGCCCGAGCCCGTGACGCCGGTCGTGCGGCAGATGGTCCCGATCGTGGAGGCGGAACTCCGTGCGCGCGCAGGGTGACGGGATGCATGGCCGCGATGCCTCGCCGCGGATCGCTGCCGCGGACGTGGTGGCACGCACCGAGACCGACGCCGTGATCCTGAAGCCGGCCGGCCTCAGCTGCGAGGCCCCCGGCCGCGGGGCGCAGGCCGACACGCTGCTGGCGCAGGCGCGCGCGCTCCTGGGCTGGCCGGACGCGCAGCTGCCGCACCGGCTGGACCGGCCGACGCGCGGCTTCGTCGTCGTCGCGCGCGACCGCGCCGCCGTCGCCGCGCACAACGAGGCGATCCGGCAGGGGGCGTGGACGAAGCACTACCTCGCGCGTGTCGCGCCGCGTGCGGGCGTCGACCCGCGCGCGCTGGTGGGCGAGCACAAGGCGTTCCTGCGCCGCGAGGGCCAGGTGGCGCGCGTCGTGCGGTCCGGCGGCGATCCCTCGCGCCTGGCGATCGTGGCGATCGCGCCGGCGCCGGCCCGCGTGGGCGAATGGCACGCGCTGGTCCGCCTGGACACGGGCCGCTACCACCAGATCCGCGCGATGTGCGCGAACCTGGGCATTCCGCTGGTCGGCGATGTGCCGTACGGCGGGAACCCCGGCCCATTCTGGCTGGATCACTGCTCGCTGTGGCTGCCGCCGGCGGGCGCGGGCCCAGGCGCGGCGCCCGCGCGCGTCTACATCCCGAACGACCCGGGGCGCGAGCCGCTCGACGCCTCGGTCGCCGACGCACTGGCCGCGGCGTCGCCGCGGGGCGCCTGATCGTCCATCACCCAGCGCACCTTGCCCAGGCGGTTGGTCACGAACTGGCTGGCGGCGCGGCGCGTGGCGCGCGCGTTCTCGGGGTTCTTCAGCGCGCCCAGCTCGCCCAGCATCGTGGCGGGGCTCAGCAGGTCGACGAAGCCCGGCGTCTTGTCCAGCAGTGCGATCGTCGAGCCGGTGATCTCCAGGCCCAGCTCGTCCTCGTAGTCGTGGCCCTTGGTGACCCACGCAAAGCCGCCGCCGCCGTAGACGCCGACCTCGCCGTTCGAGACCACCACCAGGCGGATCGAGAGGTTGGTGGACGTCGGCTCGGTGGGCGTTCGGCCTGCCTTGGGGCGCCAGAGCACCTCGATGTGCAGGAACTGGCCGTTCTTCGCGGTGCCGCGCGCCAACTCCTCGTACGGGATGTCGCTGAAGACGACGGTGGTCTGCGCCGACTCGATCGAGAACGTCCCGCCCTCGAAGTGGCTGGTCAGGCGCGCGGCGCGGTCGCCGTCGCCGGTGGTCTGGACGTCGCCGCCGGGCACGAACGAGCAGCCGGCCAGGAGCGCGGCAAGCAGGAACGCCGGCGCGGCGGCCAGCCGCGGCAGGTGCGCCAGGGGGCGCGGGGGGTGCACGGGGTGCTCAGCGCGCATCGCGCGAGAGGTCGGCCTCGGGGGCGGCGCTGCCACGGCGCACGGCGCGCGCGGCTGGCGAATCGATCCCGAGCACCGCGAAGACGTCGCGCTCGGCGATGGCGCGCAGCGCGGTCCGCGGGATCGCGGGCAGCTGCGTGCCGTGCGCGAACACGTTGACGCTGTAGAGGTTCTCGATCGCCTTCGCGGGCGATTCGTACGGGAAGCCGGACCCGAAGAACAGCTTGTCCAGCACGCCCAGCGACTGTGCGCTCAGCAGCGCGTTGTAGAGCTGCCACGGGCGGCTGACGACGCCGCTGATCTCGGCGTGGACGTTCGGGTGCTTCAGGAGCATCGCCAGCGTCTCGTCGATCCACGGCCAGCCGAGCTCGCCGATCATGATCCGCAGGCGCGGGAAGCTGCGTGCGACCTCGTCGAACCCGACCGGACGGTCGAACTCCAGCATCCCGCTGGCGACCAGCGGTCCCGGGCGGCCGACGAAGAGCGGCATGCCCATCTGCTCGATGCGCGCGTACAGGCGCATGGCCTCGCTGTGCGCGGGGTGGAAGCCCTGCGCGCTGGGCGCGATCGAGACGCCGACGAGGCCAAGCTCGGCGGCGCGCTCGAGCTGCGCGGCGGCGTCGCCGGCCATCGGGTCGATGCCGGCGATGCCCGCGATGCGGCTGGGCGCGCTGCGCACGACCTCGGCCACGAATTCGTTGGGGATGCCCGCGTCCAGGAGCTTCGAGCGGAACCCGTGCACCAGGCTCGCGGCGACCGGCGCGGTGGCGCGCTCATGGGCCTCGGCGGTGGACTCCAGGCGCCCGCCGCGGAGCGCCAGCATGCGGCGCACCGACTCGGCCGTCTCGCGGCCAAGCTGTTCGGGGACGTTGAAGACTCGGGTGCAGCAGTCGACGATCATGGGTCTTCCTTGCGAGTCTAGCAGCAGCCGCAGCGTCCGCCGCATGCGGCCGGGGCGCCGTCCGGGCCCGGCTTCGCGGCCAGGTGCGCCACGCAGATGCCGAAGGTCAGCGACTGCGCGGCCTTGGGCGCGAACCCTGCGTCCTGCAGGGACCGTCGGAACGCCTGGGGCTGCATGAACGTGCTGACCGAGCGCGGCAGGTAGTGATACGCGCCGGACCGGTCGCCGGCGATCAGCGACGCCGTCCACGGCATGATGCGCTTGGTGTAGAGGTCGCTCCCGAACCGCACCAGCGGGTTCGTCGGGTCGGCGAACTCCAGGACGACCAGGCGGCCGCCCGGGCGCAGGACGCGGTGGAACTCGCGAAGCGCGCGCATGGGGTCGGCCACGTTGCGGATGCCGAAGGCGATGGAGACGACGTCGAAGGACGCATCCGCAAAGCGCAGTTGCATCGCGTCACCGGTCTCGTAGCGGACCTCGGGCCGGCCAGCCGGGCCGGGCGCCGCCTTCCGGCGGGCGACATCCAGCATCTCCGGCGTGAAGTCCACACCGGTCACCGACCGCGGGCGGGCGTCGGCGAAGGCCTCGGACAGGTCGCCCGTGCCGCAGGCCACGTCCAGCACGTCGGTCTCGGGCCCGATCCCGGCCATCCCGACGGCCTGCCGCCGCCACCGCTGATCCTGCCAAAACGAGTGCAGGCGGTTGTTCAGGTCGTACTTCGCCGCGATCGCCGCGAACATCGACTGCACCTTGCGGGCCTTCTGGTCGTCGGCGTGCGGGTCCCGGGCAAGCGCGTCGGCGCTCCAGACTGGGCCTGATTCGGGGGTTCCTGCGGGCATTTGGGCGATGGTAGGCGGTTCTCGACCCCGGTTGGGCATCCATAACGCCCGATTCGGTGCGCCATAACGACGGAATTCAGGGGGTGGTGGCGAGCCGTCCCGGGCGCTGCCGATGCCAGCAGCGCGCCACCGACGTGGTGCACGAGCCAACCAACGACCCCCTCACAGGAAACCCAATCATGCACCTCGAATCGATCATCGAACAGCTCTTCCAGCACCTCGTGTCGGGCGACCGCCGCCGCACCCGCGCCTTCGTGGGCACGCTCAAGGGCCTGGGCATCCCGGCCGAGCGCCTGGCGAACGACGTGTACTGGCCGGTCCACGAGATGCTGGTGAAGCTGAACAAGCACGGCCAGCTCTCGCGCCTGAGCTACAACTACGCCACCCGCGCGCTGCGCCAGGTGGCCGACCAGGGCGCTGCCGACTACGTGCGCGTCGAGCGCACCCAGGGCCGCGTGCTGCTCTTCTGTGGCCCGACCGAGGGCGAGGAACTGGGCGCCCAGCTGGCCGTCGACCTGCTGGAAGCCGCGGGCTACGAGGTCTTCTTCGGCGGCGCCGGCGTGGCCAACGACGAGGTGCTGGCCGAGCTCAACGAGACGCGCCCGGCCACCCTGGTGATGTGGGCCTCGGCGGCCACGGACGCCCCGGCCATCCGCCAGCTGATCGACCAGGTCCGCGAGATCGGCGGCCACCCGAACATGCGCATCGTCTGCGGCGGCGGCGTCTTCAACCGCGCCAGCGGGCTGGCCGAGGAGATCGGCGCCCATGGCTCGGCCACGACCCCGGCCGAGCTCGTGACCGCGGTGGCCACGGCCGCCCCGGCCACGGCGGCCCCAGCTGCCACCAAGCGCCGGACCCGCGCCGTCGCCTGACCCTGACCACGGGCCCGTCCTCCCGGGCCCAACGGACGCGCGCGGAACGCGCGCCAGCACCACCCGCCGGCCACGACGGACCGGCGGGTGGGCTGTTTTTCCGGTTCGGGGGCGGATTTCCCCGGCCGCGGGGTGGAACCCGGGGCGGCAGGGGGCGGTAGGCTTGGGGCCCATGATCGAGAAGTCCCACGAAGACCGCCTGATCCGTCGCGCCAAGCGCGGCGACGGCGCGGCCATCGAGGAACTGATCACCGAGCACCAGGCGGCGCTCTACGCGTTCGTGCTGCGGCTCTCCGGGCGCCCCGACGTGGCCGAGGACATCGTCCAGGAGGCCTTCGTCCGGGTCATCAAGAACATCGACCGCTTCGACCCGCGGTTCCGCTTCTCGACGTGGATCTTCACGATCGCGCGTCGGCTGTACGTGAATCACATGCAGAAGCACCGCCCCTCCAGCGACAGCGAGGTGGTGGAGATCTGGGAAGGCGTCGCCGAGACGCCGGACGAGCTGACCGTGGCCAAGGAGAAGCGCGACCACCTGCGCCGCATCCTGGACGTCGCCGTTGCGTGCCTGACGCCGCTCCAGCGCGAGATCGTCACGCTCTTCCACCACCAGGACTGGTCCATCGAGGCGGTGAGCAGCCACCTCGACATGCCCGAGGGCACGATCAAGAGCCACCTGCACCGCGCCCGCAAGCGCATGCATGCGGCAATCACCAACGACGCCTCGCTGGCCAGGAAGGCCGAGGAGATCCTCAAGTGACCATGGACGGTCCCCGCGATACCGCTTCTCCCGATGTCTCGGCGCGCGTCATGGCGCGCCTGGGCTACGCACGCGCCGCAAGCTCCGACGATGCGCGCCGCATCCGTGCCCGCCGCGCCGCGGTGCTGGCGGGGCAGGCATGCGTGGTGCTGGCGGCGTGCGCCCTGGGCGTCGTGTGGTGGTGGACGCGCGACGACGCGTCGCGCGGCGCCGTGCCGGTGACCGACGTCCTGCGTGGCACCGTCGCGCAGGGTTCCGGCCAGATCGACCGCGTGATCGGCGCCATGCCGCGCGTGCCGCAGACCAGCACGCTGCGTGCGTCGGGTGCCGTCGAGCAGGCCCCGGACGCGCCGTCGGCCGCGCTCGAGAACGCGCCGCAACTCCGCAGCTACTGACGCGCCGCACGCATCCCGGAGCGCCATGCGCGCGCCAACCCTCCTTGCCCCGCTTGCCTCCGCCTGCCTTGCGCTGGCGGCTGCGGCATGGTCGCACGCCGTGCCCCCGGGCGACGGGGCGATGGGCGCGGGCGCGGTGCTGCCCGCCGACGTGCGGATGTCGGTGCGCGCGCGCGACATCCGCGGCATGCGCGCGGACGGGACGTTGGCGCCCGCGCAGGCGGCGCTGGTGCGGCTGGCGGGCTCGCGCGTCCTGGGCGATGCGTGGATGCGGATCGCGGGCGCGCTGGGCACCGATGGAACCGGCTTGGTCGACCTGTTGCTCGGCACCGACGTCATCTACGCCGAGCGGGCGCGCGACGGCGGCACCGATTGGGTGATCGTGACGCACACGGCGCAGGCGACCTACGACCTGCTGGTGAAGCGCCTTGCGCCGACCGTCGAGGGCGGTGGCCGCGTGACGTTCGGCGAGCAGGGGGTCGCGGCCGCGTGGCGCCCGCCGTACCTGGTGCTAGGGCCCTCGGCGCGGCACGCGCTGCTGGATGCGGTGGTCGAGCGGCTGGATGCGCCGAAGCGGCTGCCGGGCCTCGCGGATGACCCCGTGGTCGCGGACGCGGCCTCATGGGAGCGAGGTGCGGTCGAGGCGACGTGGCGGCACGACGCACCGGTTGACGGCGCCAGCGTCTTCGTGGTGCGGCCGGTGCAGGGCGACCTGCGCGTGCGGCACCGCAGCCGCTGGGCGCGCGCGCCGATCCACGTGGCGCCGGGCGCCGCCGCCGATGCCGGCCTGCTGCGTGCGCTGGAAGGCCAGGGCATCGCGGTGCTGGCGATGAACCCGTGGCGCGGCGCGCTGGACCCCAACGAGCCGATGGACGCGCTGCTGCTGGAGGGCGAGGTCGACGACGCGATGCGCGCCAACATGGGCGCGCGACAGGTGGTGGTGGTGGGCGAGCGCGCGGTGGCCGGGTCGCGGCTGCGCGTGCCGACGATCGGGCTGGCCTTCGAGGTCCGCGACCCGGTGCTGGCCGAGCGGCAGTGGGAGGGTTGGGCTCGGCGGTTGGTCGATTCCCTGGTGCGCCGCACCGGGCTGCCCGGGCCTGAGCCGTTCGCGACCGCTGGCGACGACGGCGTGCGGCGATCGGCGATCGGCCCGCTGGTGCGGTCGCTGCTGGCGGATCACCCGCTGGTGCCCGACGTCGAGCTTGCCTGGGACTCGGCGACCACGCAGTCCAACGGGGCGTGGCAGCTGGTGGCCACTGATCCCGCGCTGCTGCGGACGATTCGCGACGCGCTGGCCACGGCGCCGCGCGCCCCGGACGCGGACGGGGCGCACGAGGTGGGCGTCCTCTCCGGACGCGCGCTGGCGGCGCACCTGCGCAGCTGGGCGACCGAGGCATCGCGCTTCGCGCCGGAGCAGGCCGAGTCGTTCGCCTCCGCCATCGGCCTGGCCGCCGACGTGGCCGCCGCGGCGACGACGGTGCGGTGGCGTGCCCGGGCACCGGACGCGAATGTGGTGGAGAGCGAGATCGTGGTTGAGCTGCCGAAGGCGTCCGCCCCGGCTGCGGCGCCGGCGGGGACGGTGCCGTGACCGCCGATGCCGCGCTGCTCCTGGCATGCCGTCGGCATCCGGCGGCGGCGGAGGTTTCGCGCGGGCTGGACCGCGCGGGCGTACCGGTCGGCGCGCCGGTCATCGTGGCGGCGAGCGGTGGTGTCGATTCCACGGCACTGCTGGCGCTTGCGGCGGGGTGCGCGGCGCATGGACGCATCGCGGTGACGGCGCTGCACGTCGACCATGGGCTGCGCGCCGAATCGCGGGCCGAGGGCGACGCGGTCGCGGCGCTGGCCTCACGGCTGGGCCTGGCCTGCCTGCGGCGCGCGCCGACGATCGCGCCGGGGGCCGGGTTGGCGGACCGTGCCCGGACGGCGCGCTACGCCGCACTGGCCGACGCCGCGCGTGAAGCCGGCGCCGGGTTCGTGCTGACGGCGCACCACGCCGACGACCAACTGGAGACCATCGTGCTGGCGCTGGCGCGCGGCGCGGGCCTGCACGGTCTGGGCGGGATGCCGACGCGGCGGGCGCTGGAGCCGGGCATCGACCTCGTGCGTCCATGCCTGCGCATGCCCCGCGCCGACCTTCGTGGCGCGTGCATCGACCTTGGCCTGCACTGGGACGAGGACCCGGGCAACGCGCGCGTCGACACCCCGCGCGGGCGCGCGCGCCACCTGGTGTTGCCGGCCATCGAGTCGATCGCGCCCGACGCCGCGCGCCGTGCCGCGCGCACGGCCGAATTGGCGCGCCTGGGCGACGTGCTGCTTGCCCAGCATGCCGACGCGCTGGGCGCCGAGCAGGGGAGCGTGCCGCGTGCCGCGCTGCGCGGTTCACCTGCGGCGCTGGCGGCGAGCGTGGTGCACCGGATGGCCGGCGAGGCGATCGATGCATCTGGGCTGTGGCAGGCGGCGGATGCCGCGATCGACAGTTCGACCGAGCCGCGGCGCTTCCCGCTGACCGACGGGCGGACGCTGGTGGTCGATGCGCACGCGGTGCGCGTGGTTCCCGCTCAGGGAAGCGTGCCCGAGCCGGGGCGGCAGCGGTCGTAGTCGTTGTTGGTGACGCACGTGACGCGCCCGCCCTCGATCCTGACGATCGTGGGCGTGGTGACGATCCACCGCTTGCCCTCGGGCAGCGACATGCGGATGCACTGCTCGCACTCGACGTCGGAGGGCTGGTCGCTCGGCAGGACGTCGGCGTCCGGTGCGTGCGGAACGACGACTCCGATCACGTCGTTGCCCTGCGGGCCCTTGAAGTACGTGCGGAAGACCTCGTGGCAACGGCCGCAGGAGGGTTGATAGAAGACGATCCACTTCGTGCCCTCGAGCGTTGCTGCCGTCAGGAGCGGGAGGTGCTTGCCGAGTCCCGTCTCGGGGACCGTGCGGCCGACCCACTCCTCGATGTTGAGCATCACCGTCTCGATGCTGCCCGACATGGTCGCCGGGCCTGCGGTGCGCGGCGCCAGGGTTGCTCGCCCAGCGACCCCGATGGCACCGGCGGCCACGAACAACGCGACGAACACCTGCCACGCGCCCAGCGGGCGGCGTGGGTTGGGGGGCGTGGGCGGTGCCTTCGCAAGCACGAACACGCCTGCGATGCCGACCGCCAGAGCAACGAATGGTGCGATCCACGTGGTGGGTGGCAGCATTCGATCGCCGGGCGCATTCACCAGCGCGCTGAGCTCGGCCAAGCCGCTGAACGCGAAGGCGGTGAACGCAAGCCACGCGATCGCCGAGCGGAGGCGCGGGAAGATGAGCGCGAATGCCGCGCCGATCGCCTGGGCCGCGATCAGCCCGCGCAGCATGCCGTCGGTGCCGATGCCCGTCTTGGCCGCCAGGTTCGCGGTCCACTGCGGCAGCGCGTTCCCGCCGACCAGGAACTCGATCACGGCGCACGCGGCCAGCGCGGCCGGTGCCGCGATCCGTTCGACGATCGTGCGCGGGGTCATTGCCATCTCACTTGGCCTTGCCGGCGTTCAGCGTCGCGCGGACCGCCTCGGGGCGGTCGATGTCCGCGCCCTGGCAGACGCCGACGATGACGCCGTCCTGCAGGGTCAGCAGCACTGGTGTCGTGAAGACCCAGGTGATCTTGCCGCCGCCGGGGAGCGTCGCCTTGGTGCACTCGGTGCAGGGGTTCTCCAGCAGCTCGCCCGTGGCGTCGGGCACCACCACGCAAAGCGTGGGAGTGGCAAGCTTGCCGCTGAAGTAGCTGTTCAGCAGTTCGTGGCAGTGGTCGCAGTCCTCGCGGATGAAGACCACGTGCAGGCGGCCCTCGTTGGGATTGACGGGCAGCGGGCGCTGCATGATGAGCGCCAGCTCCTGCGCGTCGAAGCGCTGGCCCTGCCACTTCTCGAACTCGGGCGAGTACCACGGCTTGGCGCTGGCGGGTGCGGGCGGCCATGGGCGCGGACCGGCCGCGGCGGCGGGCGGCGCGGGCGGCGCGGTGGTCGGTGCGGTGGTCGGCGGCAGCGTGGCTTGCGACGGTGTTGATGCGGACTGCGTGTCGGTGGCCGTGGACGCGGTCCCGGCCGCGGCTGCAACGTCACCGTCCAGCGAGACCTCGGCGCGGGCCGGCACCAGGAACGCGATGGCCGCACCCAGGCCCGCCGCCAGGATCGCGCGCGGCAGCACCGGGCCGTAGCTGGGCGACGTGACGCCGGCGGCAGGGGCCGTCGCCAGCAGGCCCAGGAGCATCGCGCCGTCGATCGCGAGCATCCACGCTGGCGATGGGCCCGCCTTGCCGAAGCACCCGCATGTGGCGGCGCCCGAGGCGAGCAGCACACCCAGGATCACCACGAAGAGACCCAGCATGGCGATGCCGAGGCGGCGCGCCACCGCGAGCGGCGCGAACAGCATGACCAGCGCGCAGGTGAACTCCACGGCGACCATGCCGCGCATCGCGGGGTCCAGATACGTCTCGCGCGGGATGCCCAGCATGCGCACGAAGACGAAGTCGGTGACGTCGGTGACCGGCTTCGGCAGGAGCTGCGGGTTGCGCTCCCAGAGCTTGAAGGCGGCGCCGGCGGCGATCCAGGCGGGGACGATGCCCCGGGCAAGGACCTTGCACGCCAGGTGGCGGGGGGACGGGGCGGCGGTGGTCGTGGTGGTCATCGCGTGGGTGGGACGCCGGGGGAATCGCTCCGGTTCGTCCGATGGTAGTTGTCGGCCGAAACCGGGCGCCGGGTACAGGCGAAGCCGCCAAGGATGCCCCCCGCGCCCCGAGCCAGCACCGCTGACCGCATGGATCCCCGCGGATGGGTGCTGGTCCTGCCCGACCAGCTGCACCCGGGCATCGGGCCGCTGGCGGACGGGGTCCACGGGCGCCGCGTCGTGCTGGTGGAGAGCCGCGAGTGGCTTTCCCGCCGGCCGTACCACGCCCAGCGCGTGGCGCTGATCCTGCTGAACCAGCGGGCCTTCGTGGACGAGCTGCGCGCGGCCGGGGCCGAGGTGCGCGAGCTGCACACCGACGGACCGGTGGTGGACGCGCTGCGCGGGTTCGTTACCGAGCAGGGCCCGCTGACCGCCGCCGAACCGACCGAACGCGAGATGCGCGCGGAGTTGGCGCCGCTGGCCGCCGCCGGCGCGCTGGCGTGGGTGCCGAACCGCAGCTGGCTTTCGTCCGATGCGGACTTCCGCGCCGCGCACACCGCGGGCGGCGGGTACCGGATGGACGCGTTCTACCGCGCGCTTCGCCGGCGAACCGGCATCCTGATGGAGCCGGACGGGTCCTTCACGGGCGGACGGCTGAGCTTCGATACCGAGAACCGCGAGCGCTGGGACGGCATACCCGCCGCGCCCGAGCCGCCGCGGTTCGCGATGGACGAGCGCCGCCGCCAGGTGGCGCGCGACGTGGCCGAGCGCTTTGCCGCGCACCCGGGGCGGCTGGACCTTGAGGCGCTGCCGGCGACGCGCGCGGACGCGGAACGACTCTGGTCGTGGGCCGTCCGTCACTGCCTGCCGCACTTCGGGCCCTTCGAGGACGCGATCAGCACCCGCAGCACCGGGCTTTTCCACACGCGCATCTCGCCGGCGCTGAACCTGGGTCGCATCCTGCCGCGCGAACTGGTGGACGGTGCGCTGGCCTCGGGCGCGCCGATCCAGAGCGTCGAGGGATTCGTGCGCCAGGTGCTTGGCTGGCGCGAGTTCGTGCGCCACGTGCACGCGGCGACGGACGGCTTCCGCCAGGACGCGCGCGTCGCGGGTGCACCCGGCGATGCGGGCTTCCGCGCCTGGGCCGGGCGCGCGTGGCAGCCGGCGGCCGCGCCTCCCGCAGGCGTCGACGGCGGCGGATGCCCCTCGCACCTGGGGGCCGCGACGCCGCTGCCGCCCGCGTACTGGGGCGCGCCCAGTGGCCTGCGCTGCCTGGACACGGTGGTTGCCGGCGTGTGGGACGAGGCGTGGAGCCACCACATCACGCGGCTCATGGTGCTGGGCAACGTCGCGTCGCTCCTGGACGTGGACCCGCGTGCGCTCACCGATTGGTTCTGGGTGGCCTACATGGACGCGTGGGACTGGGTCGTCGAGCCGAACGTCCTGGGCATGGCGACGTTCGCAGCCGGCGGCGTGATGACCACCAAGCCGTACGTGGCCGGCGCCGCGTACATCGACCGCATGGGCGACTGCTGCGAAGGCTGCGCGTTCACCCCCGGACGCACGTGCCCGCTGACGCGCCTGTACTGGGCGTTCCTGGCACGCCACGAGCCGGTGCTGCGGACGAATCCCCGCATGGCGCAGGTGATGGCGTCGCTGCGCCGGCGCGCGCCCGAGGAACGTTCCCGTGATTCGGCCGCGTTCGTGCACGTGCGCGACGTCCTGATGCGGGGCGAGCGCCTGGTGCCCGATCCGTCGTTCGAACGATCCAAGAGGTAGACCACACCCATGACCGTCCACGTCCGCAGCAGCGTCATGCCCGTGCCCGCCGGCTTCCTGGCCGACTGGCACTTCCGTCCCGGTGCCATCGACCGGCTGCTGCCGCCTTGGGAAGTGGCCGAGGTGCTGGAGCGGCCCGTCGCGATCGTCGATGGCGCGATCGCGCGCTTCCGCGTGCGCAAGTTCGGCACGTGGATCGAATGGGTCGCGCGGCACCACGACGTGCGGCCGGGGCAGTCGTTCGAGGACACCCAGGAGCGCGGGCCGTTCGCGTCGTGGCACCACCGCCACTCCTTCCTGCCGGACGGCGAGGCTTCCAGCATGCTGGAGGACCGTGTGCAGTACGAATTGCCGGGCGGCGTGCTGGGGCGTGCGCTCGGCGGCCGGACGGTGGAGCGCGACCTGGAGCGGATGTTCCACTGGCGCCACGTGCGCATGCACCACGACATGCACCACCACCGGCCGTTCCTGGGCGAGCGGCTGCACGTGGCCGTGAGCGGCGCGAACGGCCTGGTGGGCGGCGCACTGGTTCCGTTCCTGACGACGGCCGGCCACGACGTCCGGCGCATCGTGCGCGGGAAGGCCGACCACGCGCGCGGTGACGTCGCGTGGGACGCGCGCCGCGGCGCCTTCGACGCGAAGGCGCTCGAGGGCCTGGACGCGGTGGTGCACCTGGCCGGTGCGGGGATCGCCGACGAACGCTGGACCGACGCGCGCAAGCGCGAGATCGTCGCCAGCCGCGTCGACGGCACGGCGGCACTCGCCCGCACGCTGGCCGGCCTGCAGCGCAAGCCGAAGGTCTTGGTGTGTGCGAGTGCGATCGGCTGGTACGGCAACCGTCCGGCACCGGCGACGGTCGACGAATCCTCGCCGCGCGGCGACGGCTTCCTGGCCGAGACGTGCGATGCGTGGGAACGCGCCGCCGATGCCGCGCGCGATGCCGGCATCCGCGTGGTGCACGTGCGGATCGGCGTGGTCCTCAGCGCACGCGGCGGGGCGCTGGCCAAGCTGCTGACGCCGTTCCGCATGGGAATGGGCGGCCCGGTCGGCAGCGGCGAACAGGGCATGAGCTGGATCGATCTCGACGACCTGCTTGGCGTCCTGCGCTGGGCGATGTCCGGGCGTCTCGAGGGCGCGGTGAACGCCGTCGCGCCGTCGGCGTGCTCGAACCGCGACTTCGGGCGTGCGCTCGGCGGCGTGCTGGGGCGCCCCGCGTGCACGCCGCTGCCCGCGATGGCGGTGAAGGCGATGTTCGGGGAGATGGGCGAGCGGCTCCTCCTGGAAGGTGCGTACGTCGCACCGACCCGGCTGCGGGCCGCGGGCTTCCAGTGGGCGCTGCCCACGCTCGATGCCGCGTTCCGCTTCGAGACGGGGAGGTTCGCGTGACGACGATCGTCTGGTTCCGGCAGGACCTGCGCACGGCCGACCATCCGGCGCTGCTGGCCGCCGCCGAGGCGGGGCCCGTGCTGCCCGTCTTCGTGTGGCACCCCGAGGCCGAGGGCCACTGGTCACCGGGTGGGGCCGGCCGCTGGTGGCTGGACCGCTCGCTGCGCGCGCTGTCGGCGCAACTGTCGGCGCTGGGGTCGCCGCTGGTTGTGCGCACGGGCGATCCGGCGAGCGTGCTGCCGGAGCTGGCGCGCGCCTGCGGGGCCGCGCGGGTGCACTGGTCGCGGCGCTACGAACCCGCGGCGGTCCGGCAGGAGGAGCAGGTGATCGACGCGCTGGAGGCCGCGGGCATCGGCACCGGCACGTTCAATTCCGCGTTGCTCTACGAGCCACACGAGCCGCGCACGGGCAGCGGGATGCCGTACAAGGTGTTCACGCCGTTCTGGAAGGCCTGCCGGGCGATCCGTACGCCGGAGCGGCCGCATCCTGCGCCGAAGGCCCTGCGTGCGCCGGACCGCGTGCCCGAAGGCGTGTCGATCGATTCGCTGGGCCTTCGCCCCGCGATCGCGTGGGACGCCGGCCTGGCCGCCGAGTGGAACCCCGGCGAGGCCGGCGCCGCGGCGCGGCTGCAGACGTTCCTGGCGGGCGCGGTGGGGCGCTACGCCGACGGCCGCGACTTCCCCTCGCGCCCCGACACGTCGCGCCTCTCGCCGCACCTGCACTTCGGCGAGATTGGTCCGCGCCAGGCCTGGCACGCCGTCGCCGACGCCATGCAGCGCGGCGACGAGTCCTTCCGGCGCAGCGCCGACAAGTTCCTCTCGGAGCTCGGTTGGCGCGAATTCGCGCACCACGTGCTGGCTAACTTCCCGCGCACCGCCGACGAACCGCTGCGCGCCGAGTTCACGCGGTTCCCGTGGCGCACCGACCCCGCGGCCCTGCGCGCCTGGCAGCGTGGCCGCACCGGCTACCCGTTGATCGACGCCGGCATGCGCGAACTGTGGCACACGGGCTGGATGCACAACCGCGTGCGCATGGTGGTGGCCAGCTTCCTGGTGAAGCACCTCCTGGTGTCGTGGAACGAGGGTGCGGCGTGGTTCTGGGATACCCTCGTCGACGCCGACCTGGCCAACAACTCGCTGGGCTGGCAGTGGGCCGGCGGCTGCGGCGCCGATGCCGCGCCGTACTTCCGCATCTTCAATCCCGTGACGCAGGGGCAGAAGTTCGACGAGGCAGGGGCCTACATCCGCCGCTGGGTGCCGGAGCTGGCGAAGCTGCCCGATGACGCGCTGCACGCGCCGTGGGACGCGCCGCCGCTGCTGCTGGCCCAGGCGGGCGTCGACCTTGGCGTGACGTATCCGCGGCCCATCGTGGACCACGCCGCGGCCCGTGCGGGCGCGCTGGCTGCATTGGCCGCGTTCAGCGGGAAGCCGCTGCCGGACAAGGGCTGACCAACAGCTTGTCCAGCCGCGTGCCGTCCAGGTCGACCACCTCGAAGCGCCAGCCCTGCCAGTCGACGTGATCGCCGGTGCCGGGCAGCTTGCCCAGGAGCACCATCACCAGGCCCGCCGCGGTGGCGACGTCGGGCAGGTCGTCGGCGGCGGTCGGCTCCAGGCGCAGGGTCTGCAGCAGCTCCGGCGTCGGCATCCGGCCATCCACCAGCCAGGACCCGTCGTCGCGACGGGTGGCGCCGGGCAGTTCCTCCTCGCCGGCCCGCGTCAGGTCGCCGACGATCGCCTGTACCAGGTCGTTGGCGGTCACCAGGCCTTCCAGCCCGCCGTGCTCGTCCACCACGAAGGCGATCCGCGTGCGCGCGCGCTGGAACAGGTCCAGGAGCTTCAGCGCGGGCATCGTCTCGGGCACGTACACAGGCTCCTGCATCACGGCCGACACCTTGAAGTCCGCGCCCGCGAGCAGGCCGTAGGCGATGAGGTCCTTGACGTGCACCACGCCGGCCAGGCGGTCGATCGAACCGCGGCAGACCGGGAAATGGCTGAACGGTGCGGTGCCCACCAGGACGCGCACGTCCTCGGCGGGCATCGCCTCGTCGATCCACGTGATCTGGCGGCGCGGCACCATCAGGCTGCGCGCCGTCATGTCGCCCACACGGAGCGCGCGCTCGAAGATGCCCTGCTCGATGGGGTCGAAGATGCCGGCGCTGGTGCCCTGGGCGACCATCGCCTTGACGTCCTCCTCGCTGACGTCCTCGCTGCGTGGGCGGATGCCGAGCATCTTGCACAGGCCGTCCGTGGACGCCGCCAGGATTCGGACCGGGATGCCGGCAAGCCGCGACATGAACCAGAGTCCCGGCGCGGTCAGCGTGGCCACTCGTTCGGGGTGCGCGATGCCCAGCTGCTTGGGCACCAGTTCGCCGATCACCAGCAGCAGGTACGAGAGCGCGGTGATCACCACGATGAAGGAAATCGTCTCGGCGTGCTTCTCGAGCGCCGGCCACTCGTGCAGCCACGACTCCAGCTCGTGTGCCAGCATGCGCTCGCCGTAGGCGCCCTCGACGATGGCGGTCATCGTCATGATCAGGTGCACCGTCGAGAGCATGCGCGACGAGTCGCGCGAGAGCAGCAGCGCGTGCCGCGCGCCGCGGACCCCGCGATCGGCCATCGCCTGGAGCCGCGTCGGGCGGGACGTCATGATCGCGAGTTCGCTGGCCGCCACGAATGCGTGGAGGACGATCAGCGTGGCGAGGATGGCGATCGGGATGATCACGGCTGGTCGGACGGGTGCGCGGCGTGCGCGGCGTGCGCGCGGTGCCCGTGGGGCGCGGGGACGCTACCACGCACCCGGCTCCAGCGGAGCCACGCTCCGACGGCGGGCAGCGCGCCCGCAGCGGCCACCGCCCAAACCGCCCCCACCAGCCCGGCCTGCGCGCCGCCCGCGGCCATCCCGGCCACCGGACCGATGACGTACCCGACCCCGATCAGTGCCTCGAAGGTGCCGCCGGCGTCGACGTCAGCGCTGCCGACCGCCATCGCGTAGTAGAGGCTGGCGTAGTAGAGGATCCCGTGTCCGGCACCGAAGCACGCCAGGCCCGCCACGACCACCGGCACCGAAGGCGCCAGCACGATCGCCGCGAACCCGCCCGCCAGCAGGGTCACGCCCAGCACCAGCGCGCCCCAGCGCCCGTGCCAGAAGCTGGCCAGCGCCAGCAGCACGACCGTACCCATGCGCACGAACATCCACGTGCTTGCCAGCGTCGTCTGCAGCCCCGGGCTCAAGTCCAGGTCGCGCAGGATGTACGGCAGGAGCGGCCCCAGGACCGAGATGAAGACGTAGCTGACCGGGATGATGAACCGCGTGGCACGCAGGAGGTGCGGGTATGACGGGGCGACGTGCGTATGCGCATCCGCGTGCGCATGCGGTGCCGGCGCGGCGGGGAACCAGCGCAGCAGC
>JBIKJV010000308.1:0-8674 GCA_044360755.1 Phycisphaerales bacterium | reverse complement strand
AGCAGTAGGTATTACTACAATTGGTGCATTCAATCCTCCAGCCAATTTAATAAAAGCTGCGAAGATAGAATCGCTTTTGCCCCCACCTCCTACTATCATTAATGTTCCTTTTTCAGGCCCAGTAGTTTTATACGAATTAGTAGCAGTTTGAGCTCTTGTTTGAGCAACACATAATATTGCTAAGAAAAAAAGCAATAGCGATTTTATTTTCATCATTTAAGGATTGATGGGTGCATTATAGGGAACATAACCATTCCATTTCCAAGGTATAAAAGATTTTCCAATGATAGATTCAAAGAGATATTGAAATTTCCATAAATTTTATATATCCAATGGAAATGGATCAGCCAATTTTATTTTTGAATCAAATAAATATTGTTCATTATCCTGCAATAAACAAGATTCTAGGTCAGCTATCATTTTTTCTTTCTCAATATCTTGACCTATAAATACCAATTCGTTCATTCTGTCGCCCCATTGCTTACTCCATTTCTTTTCTATCATTGTCTGATGATCAACAAATGACTGATAATTCATTCGCTCAGCATATGGCA
Organism: Phycisphaerales bacterium; assembly: GCA_044360755.1. Lineage (GTDB taxonomy): Bacteria > Planctomycetota > Phycisphaerae > Phycisphaerales > SM1A02 > UBA966. The sequence goes on along the minus strand of JBIKJV010000308.1, from coordinate 8,120 downwards.
TACTACACCACCAGACTCCAGCTCTTTCAAGTCTAGAAGAACCCCCTGCCTGAGAAAAATTAATCGCATCATCAGGTCTTGAAGCCAACCAAAACAATCCTTTTGCTCTAATAACACCACTTGGATATTCTTCATTTAAATACTTCCAAAATCTGATTGGGTGAAAGGGTTTATTATTTCTAAACACGAAAGATGATATTCCATATTCTTCAGTTTCTGGAGTATGCTCACCAGCTTCCAATTCTTTTTGCCAACCTGCACTATTTTGAGCTTCTTCAAAATCAAAAAGCTTTGTATTCAGAATTTCTTTTGGCGCAACCTTACTAAAATTCGATCTGATAATTTTTGCACCTGGATTTAATTTATGAATAGACGCTTCTAATAATCCTACCGTTTTATGATCAACCAAATCAGTTTTATTTAAAATAATAACATTTGCAAACTCAATCTGATCGGTGAGTAAATTAACAATTGTCCTATGGTCGCCTTCCATATCGGTTAACTTCCGATCAACCAGTAATTCGTTGGTACCAAAATCGTTGAAGAAATTAAAACAATCTACCACAGTAACCATCGTATCAATATAGCTGAACTTGGAAAGATCTATGCCTTTTTCTTCGTCCACAAAACTGAATGTTTGCGCAACAGGAACGGGCTCACTAATACCTGTAGATTCAATAAGTAAATAATCGAATCTGCCTTCATTAGCTAATTTTTCAACTTCTATCATTAAGTCTTCACGCAAAGTGCAACAGATACATCCATTGCTCATTTCAACTAACTTTTCTTCCGTTCTTGATAGAACGTTTTGCTCGTTTACCAACCTGGCATCTACATTTACTTCACTCATATCATTTACAATAACAGCTACTTTTAAGCCCTCTTTGTTATGCAGCACATGGTTGAGTAAAGTAGTTTTTCCTGCTCCGAGGAAGCCGCTTAATACAGTAACAGGCAACTTCTTATTTGCAATCATAAGTTATCAATTAAAATTATTTACTATAAAGATTCAATTCAGCATTTACAATCAGTGCATTATTAACTATTGCATCTTTTCCCATAACTCATTGGCTTTTAATCCATTTTTTGTTAGACACTGACTCCTGGTTTTTTTGTATTTATTTAGTGTATTTATTGCATTCTTATAAATACTACTGTCAATATTTGTAGGGATATAGGATTTAGGAATTGCATAAGTAAAATGTCCTTTTTCTCCTGCAAAAACAGGTATTTCAAAAAAGTTTCTTGGCACTAATTTCTTTGAAATATCGGCAAATTGAGTTTTACTGGCTTCAACAAAGAAATCAACAGCATGAGCCGGATAACCAAACAAATATCCATAAGCCCTATTTCTATCCCATTTTGATTCATATTCTATTACCGATAAAACAACGCTAGGATTTGTACTAGGAGTAAAACCCCATTGACCAAAAAATGACTGAAATTGTTGCATTTTTCTAGCAAATACAGATTTTCTGATTACATAGATTTCCATATTGCGAACATTTTTTTCCGTACGTTGAAAAGGAACCAATACAAACAACCAATCATTTTTACTCAAAGCATTACACACTTTTTGGTAAGCCTCAATTTTATGAATAAACGAATCGTTTTTAACAATGTCGATATCTCCATCTAACTGAGTTGAATCTTTTGCAACAGCAAATCGTAAAAATTTTACACTACTTATTGGTTTTAAGGTATCTGCCAATGTATACAATGCTTCATTATCTAATGCATAAGCTAAAACAGAATCTGCAAGGGAAGTATTATACTCATCAAAGGCATTGTTTTTTGACCCATTTTTTGGGGCACTACATGCTACAAAAAATACGAAAATCAGCATTAGTATGTTAAGTTGTTTCATTGTATATTATTGGTTATTGTTTTTTATTTTAATGATAGATAAAAAAATAGCAATCAATGTCAGCAAGCTTAATGGCAACAAATACTTTCCGAATTTCAATTCCTTATTAGGTTCAATATATTTGGGAATCTTTTCAAAGTCTTTTTTTGTGAAGTTTGCTTGAAGTAAAATATTTTCAAAGAAATAGTGAAGCTTTTCTTCACGGTATTTCATAACTGATTTTTCAAATTGTATTTGTTGTTCTAAACCAGTATTACCAATAATAGCAAAAGAACGCATTACTCCACCAGCAGGGTTAATCCAAAAACTTTTTTCTTCTGCATTCATTTGCGCACTGGCATTGTTAGCTATAACATTGTGCAATTCTTTTTCTTTATCTAATATTTGAAGAGCAGAACTAAATACGTCAATAAGATTACTATCCACTTTGGCAGAACCTTTCAATAATTGAGGGTAATTAGCAAAAAAATACTTTCTTTTATTTTCAGATGATTGATCCCAGATTTTTGCACTATAATCACGAAATTCAGCTATTTCTGTTTTATTGGTTGCTGAGTTTTGAAAGTTAAACCAGGTATTTAATAGTCCAGGAATTGCAATTAATAATAAAACCCAAACACCAGCAAGTGATATGGCATTAATTAAGGAGTTTAACTTTAAACGATGTACCAAGGCAACAACTACTAACCAAAATAGGGCATACAAAAATGCTACACCCCACCACTGAAGAAAGGATAAATATGAAAAGCCGGGCAAAGAATAGAGCAACCAAAAAGAAAGGAAAGTTAAAAAGAACATCGGCAATAAAGCAATCAACCAACGAAACAAAAGTCGCTGGCGAAACAAAACATCCACAGAAGCTGCTTGAGTATATAATAATGAATCAATTCCCAATTCTTTATCGGCAGATTGTAAGTTATAAGTTAGCGCCAATAATAGTAGCGGAAAAAGAAATACAATAAAAAATGATGCATCTAAATTACCTGCTAATAATTGTTCCGGATTTTTAAACTCGGTAAAATTATTTTTAAATATTTCGTTATTAAAATGACCACTAATTAAGGGCGTATAAATATCTCCTTGACCTATGCTCAATACACTAAGAGGAGAAATGTTCTTTGCAACAACATCCTGAAGACGCCTTTCTAGAATATAAGGTGTTTCAATGCTAGTTCTTATATTAGAATGTTTAATTGTATCAAATATATTTTTAACAAAATCGTAGCTACGGATTTTTTTAGCCATGGCGCTGTCCACAGAAATTCTTTGATACTGATAAACAGTACTACCTTGTTCTAAACAGAAGAAACCAATGGCAGTAAATATAAGCAAGGCTACAATTAACCCCTTACTGCGAAGCAATTGTTTCCATTCGTAAGTAAAAATAGTTTGCAACATATTATAATACGGTTAATTTTTTTGAAGTAATCATTACACAGACAATTAATAGCAGCATCCAAAAAAGCAAGGCCGAAATTTCAATAATGGTTGCTTTCATAGTTTGTGCAAGTGTGGCTGAAGGATAAGTAAAGTCTTTCACTGTCTCCCAATACTTGGCATCAACTTTCCAATCCCAATCGCCTGTTTTACTGCCGCCATAGGCCATTTTATCGTTGAGATTTTTTATCAGGTAACGTCGATATTGTTCCGCTTCAAACAATAAATTCAAGTGACTGGAAAAATCACTTTGGCTAATACTCATTGACACATTGCGAATAGCGAGGTATGGATTAATATATGATGCGTATTTACTAATACTGTTTTGCAGCACAATATTATCTCGAATGCGTTTAAAATGTTTATCATACACCAGGTTAGCATACTCTTCATCTGCCTGCATTACCAATCCATCAACATTAACGGGCAAGGCAGCATTCACATCTTTTACTTTACTGGTATCAATTTTATAATGAGCAATTACTGAATCCATGAATTTTTTAGATCGCTCATCTTCAGGATTATGACCATCTATCCCTTTCTCTCTGTCTTCGCGAAGCGCTTTGTTAAAAGCTGCTTTGTGCTCAGTTGGGTGTAAAGCCACGCCTGCGCTTGCTGTAATTTTTGGCATAACAACCATCAACAATATCCAAATAGCCAGCTGTAATACCAATGATGTATTGCTTTTTTTAAGCCATCCACTTACCAATACGCTTAAACCTGTTAACACAAATAAATAGGTTGCATACAATAAAAACCAGGCGGCTATTTTAACGAATGCAATTTCACCTAACCCATCTGCAATAAATTGGTAAGTAATTAATTGTATTAATAAACCAATCAATGATAAACTGATTACTACTGTATACAACGAAACAATTTTCCCCCATAAATAATTACTGCTACTAATGCCTTGAGCAGTCAATAATTTAAGATTTTGATTTTCCCTATCGGAACTCACCGTATTAAAACAAAGAAGTATAATAAATAAAGGCATCAGCACTTGCAGCATCCAAGCAAAACTCATATCACCAAAACGGCTAAGTTCTGTTTTATCTTGCGCTGGGCTAAAAGCAATTTCATTTTGCGCATGTGCTTCTAATCGCAAAATAGAGCCAGCAAAAGGACGGATACCATTGTCTAAAAACTGCATAGCATCTACTGGTTGAAATATATAATGTCCATAGTGAGCACTGCTATGCGGATTTTGCGGCCCTTGATTTAACCATGCATTGCGAACAGCTTGTCTGGCTTTTTCAAAATTTTGCATTCTAGCTTTATAAGCAACACTACTGTTAAATGCAACTAATAAAAATAACAAGAGTAATACTATACCAAGTACTTGTAAATGTTTTTGCCGAAGTGAATTGGTTATAGTATGGGTAAAGATTGGTTTCATAATAAATTCTTTAAATCGTTTCCAAATACAATTCCTGTAATGCACTGGCAGTAATCTCATTTGTATTGAGTGTATGCACCAGTTCACCTTGTTTCATAATACCAATCTTTGTTCCCACATTTACTGCGTTAAAAATGTCATGTGTAGCCATGAAAATGGTCTTGCCTTCGGCAGCCAGCTCTTTACATATTTTGGTGAATTCTGCTGTGGCTTTAGGATCGAGACCGGATGTTGGTTCATCCATTAAAATCAAGTCGGCGTTTTTTGCAAGGGCAATGGCAATACCAACTTTCTGACGCATCCCTTTACTAAATGTAGATAGCCTTTTACTATGTGCTTCACTTTGCAAACCAGCTTTGGTTAAAAAGCCACTTAACAATTCAGTGCTGTATTTAAATCCAGCCAAACGACTGAAAAAATCCAAATTTTCAACACCCGATAAATTACCATATAGTTGCACTACTTCAGGAATATAGGCCAGAAACTTTTTAGTTGCTGCATCATTTGGTTTTACCTCAACTCCGTTAATGGTAGCTTTACCATTGGTAGCATTGGTAAAACCCAGAAACAAATTGATGGTGGTAGTTTTACCAGCTCCATTCTGACCCAATAGGCAAAATATTTCACCTTTATCAATTGACAAATTGAGATTACTTAAAGCCGCAGTACCATTGTACTGTTTACCAAGCTCTATTGCTTGTAATACAGGCATAAACAAAAATTAAATGATTAAAAAAAGATAAATTGAAGCACTAAACAATCTTAGAAAAAGATTAAATAAATAAAGGGGGGCCTTTATTTTCTGCAATCAAGCCATTTTTGAATGGCAGTTTCATTAGAAGAATATCATTTTCTACTTGATGCAAAGCAAGTGGCCTGATCAGATAAGTAAGATTGTTGTTGTAGAAAACAGAATAGTGAGAACTAGTGCAAATACTACAACTTGAATCAAAGCTTTTTTCAGCTGCTTTTTTAAATGTTAGTTTTGAAACAGTTTGGCTAGTATTATCTTCATTAGCATTTAAATGATTGTGCCAAAATGAAATAGGTGTTACTATAAAAAGATACAAGGCTAATAAAATAGCCCCAAAGCATTTATTGTATTTTTTTATGAGTTTTTGCATATTTGCAATATCGTTGCAAATGTATAGGACTATCGTCAAAATTCAAAAACAAAAAAATATGTAAATATTGAATATCCAGTAATTAACGGAAGGTAAAATTAAGTATTGCTCAATATTCTTTTCATGATTCGGCTTAACAATTCGGGTTTTACACCAATATAGCTGGCGATTTGATATTGGGGAACTCTATGAATTAAATAAGGTCCGAGCAGATTATTACCTCTTATTCAACCAAAAGCCTAAAGTTAGTTGCCCTAATGTTGTGAATTCACCAACATTCTCTCTTACTGCCTGTCCTGTATTATCTGGCACCCTAGCTGTTGTAAAAAGATAGCCAAGCCCTAGGTTAAGGTCTAAGCTAAAACGTTTTCTGTAATTTCTTTGAAATCCCCAAACAACTCCAACAGTGTTCATTGCTCTGCGATTCGTTTCCATGTAATGAGAAGATGAAATTCTTGCTTTAGAAAAAACAGTCATGAGTGTAGGGCTAAAATAGTTTAAACTATTCATCTCTGTTCTTTTCCCTTTTTTTTGTCGCTTTTCGTAATTATAATAAAATCGGTATTGAAGAGATAAAGCCGGGTCAAATGAAATATCTGATTGAAAACCTGATGAGCCACCATACAATTCACTTAAACCACTTGAATATCCAAAAGAAAATGTTGTGCTTAAAAAAGCTTGTCCTACTAATGATTGAAATTTACCAACTGGCTTTTCGTAACTAATTCCTGGATTTAAGAAGTTGATTTTGGTAACGTTAACAATTTCAGATTGCGTTTTTTCTTGTGCAAAACAGCTTGTTGAAAATGCCATGAAAAATAAAAAAAGAAGGTATCTTACTTGCATGATTGTAAAAATTTATATGTTTCTATTTTAAATACTTTTATTAAATAATTCTTTTATCATTATAGTCATCAATCTTTCTTATAATTGTTTATTGCCAAAGCGGCTATCTTGCCGTTAACGAAAGCAACCTTCCACCATCTTCTACACTTACATAAATCTTACCAGCAGGGCCCATTTTTACATTTCTGATGCGGCCATTATTTTCAAGTAAAATGGTTTCAGTGCCAGGCACACCATTGGTCATTCTGATCATTAACAATTGCCTGCGTCCAAGGCTACCCATTAGCAAATTGCCATTCCAATCTCTGAATGAAGCGTGATTGATAAAGGTTAAGCCAGCAGGGGCAAGTGCGGGCGTCCAACTTTTTAGTGGTGCCACAATCCCTGGTGCATTGTGTCCGTTACTAATAGTAGTTCCGTCGTAGTTAACACCAGTACTATACAAAGGCCAGCCAAAATTTTCACCAGCTTGAACACGGTTCAATTCGCAGCCACCGCTTGGTCCGTGTTCATTCACAAAAAGACGGTTAGACGTAGGTTCAAAAGCCATGCCTTGCGGATTGCGATGGCCATAACTGAAGATAGTGGAACGTACTGTTTGACCAGGTAGCAAAGGATTATCAGCTGGTATAGTTCCATCCAAATTCATTCGATGTATTTTACCCCAAAGCGTATTTAGTCTTTGTCCGTTTTGATGGGGACTCGAAGCACCGCCGAGGCTTCCACCTCCACCTTCTCCCACACTCCAATACAATTTACCATCAGGCCCAAAAGCAATACGGCTTCCAAAATGACCATTCCATGTTGAAGCCGATTCGGTGGTATGCAACACTTGCCAATTGGTAGCTGCAGTTCCGTTTAAGGTGAAGCGAGCAAGCGAAAGAAACCCGCCAGTGATACAATAAGTTACATATACAGTTCGGCTTGTAGCATAATCTGGCGAAATAGCTAGATCGAGCAATCCACCCTGCCCTGCTGCTGAAATAGTAGAAGGCAAGCCCGTAATCAATGTATTGCTCAGCGTGGTAGTATCGTACAAGCGCATTGTTCCTGTTTTTTGTGTAAACAGTAGGTTGCCATTTGGCAGAAAATCAAAGCCCCAAATAATACCCTGATTGCTTAGCAGCGTGGTTATCGTAATTACTGGCGTACCGGTTAAAGGCGGAGTTATAATCGGGGGCGATTGCGGCTCCGTATTTTTTGAACAAGAGAAAAGAAATAATAGAAATACAAACTGTAGTTTGATAAACAAAGCCCTTGTAAATGAGTTAGAATAATTAGTAGTCATTTTATTCGATTTACATAAATTCAAATATTGCTATTAATTTGATTGCCGGAAAATTGCTTTGTCTGCATAAAAAGTACCAAAAGGAATTAAAGAAGCCATAAAAGCCCAAAACATTTTGATGATGCTCCACTTATGTAAAAACGAAACTTGGATCAATAA
>JBIKJV010000118.1:0-8687 GCA_044360755.1 Phycisphaerales bacterium | reverse complement strand
GGAAGCGGGTCCAGCCACCGGCCCCTGCCGCCTCGGCCGCCTCCTCGAGCGTCGGGTCGACGTTCGCCAGCGCGGCGACCAGGTTCAGGTAGAGGATCGGATAGAGCGAGATCGCCTCCATCGCGACGATCGCGAAGGGGCCTCCCAGGCCAAGCCAGTCGACGTCCGTGCCGAACGCGGAATTCAGGGCGCCCGCGCGGCCCAGGATGTGCCGTACGCCGATCGCACCGACGAAGGGCGGAAGCACGAGCGGCAGAAGGAGCAGCGCGGAGAGGACGCGCTTGCCGGCGAAGCGGAAGCGCGCCCCCACCACCGCCAGCGGCAGCGCGATGAGCGTGGCGAGCGCGGTGGTCGCGCAGGCGATCCAGGTGGCGTTGAGCAGGCCCCGCCGGGTGGGCGCCTCGGCGAAGACTGACCAGACGTGATGCAGCGTGAATCCACCCGCATCGCTGCGGAAGGCCTCGGAGACCGTCAGCGCGACGGGGTATGCGAGCGCGGCGCCCAGGAAGGCGACGAGCGAAGCCAGCAGGAGACGAGGGCCCCAGGCTGCGCGGGACATGCAACACGCAGTCTAGCGATGGACGCGCACGCGCCCGCAACGCGCGATGCGGTCAGCGCCAGGCGCCGAGCAGGATGCCCAGGTCGGCGCCGTTCGTGGTGCCGTTGTTGTCCAGGTCGGTGATCCCCGGCAGGCCCCAGTTGCCCAGCATGATGCCCAGGTCGGCGCCGTTCACCAGCCAGTCGCCGTTCAGGTCGCCCAGGATCGCCTGCGGCTCGACCATCCACGCCAACGTGGCGCTGGACGCGATGTTCACCGCATCGTTCCGCGTGACGGCCAGCAGGTAGCTGCCCGCGGCAAGGCCCTTCAGGTACAGGTGCTCGAAGTTGTCCTGCGCGCTGTCGCTGACGCAGTTGCCCGCGGCGAAGGTGGCCGCGCCGGCGTCGCCCGAGATCGCCACGGGCGAACCGCTCGCGATCGAGATCCGGAAGAGCTCCAGGCGCAGGTCCGGCATGCCGGGCTCGGTGCCGGCGGAGAACTGCGCGATCGTCGGGTTGCGGTTCCATGTCAGCAGGATGCTGGCGTCGGCCGTGTTGGGCACGTCGATGCGGTACCAACGCGCGTAGCCGAGCGTCGCGACCTCGAAGTCCCAACCCACCAGCGACTGCGCGGTCGTCGCGCCTGCGGAGGTCGACGCGCCGAATCCCTCGTTCGCCGTGAAGATGCGGTGGGCGCGATCGATGTTGACCGTGCCCGCGCCGAAGACGGGGTCGATCGGCTTGGCGGTGATGCCGCGCGACGCGCCCGAACTGGGCGCCTGGTTCGTCCACGCGGGACCGTGGACCGCCCCTGCCATGAGCGCCGCCTTGACGGTGGTGCTCGCCAGCCGATTGACGTTCTGGCTGAAGGGCAGCGTGTACGCGACGTCGTACAGCAGCGCCGCGGCCGCCGAGACGACGGGGGTTGCGAAGCTGGTGAACGAGCCGGGCGCGACGATCTCGGGCTTCATGCGCGCGGCACCGTCGGTGCCGACGGGCACGCCGACGCTGTGCTGCCCGGTTGAGAGCCCCACCGCAAGGCCGTTGTACGCGCCGCTCATGAGCGGGTACGACGCGCTGCCCGCACCGTTGTTCTGGCCCACCACGAAGAGGGTGCCGTCGCGGTTCATCGCGAAGTCCGCGCGGCGGATGGCTTCGTTGTCGTACGGTGCGCCGAAGGCGCCGATCCAGCTGCAGTTGACGATCTTGTTGTTCGACGCGGGCATCGCGAGCGGCGCGATCGCGCCCTGCGCGACGCGCAGGAACGAGCCCTGCGCCCAGCCGTTGGCGTTGTAGACCCAGATCCGCGTCAGCCCGGGCGCGATGCTGTTGCCGCCGATGCCGTACCAGTTGCGCCCGACCTCCGTCGCGTGCGCGCTGGCCGCCAGCGTCCCGTTCATCATGCTGAACGTCTTGCCGGCGAAGTAGCCCTGCGTCGTGTCCGGGCCGTAGCCGCCGGTGGCCTCGGGGGCCTCGACATGCGAGACGGTCACGTTCGAGCCGGTGGGAACGGCGCCGCCCAGGCGCGCGACCAGTTCCTCGAAGCCGATCTCGTCGGCCAGCGCAGGTGCGGTGGCGAGCAGCGCGAGCGGGACGATGAAGACGGCCGTTCGTGTCCGGGGCATGGCGTCGGGTCTCGGTGGGGAATCGGGTCCGGAGGATCTCCGGGAGGATTGAAGGCGCGCCGGCGCGGCGCGTCCACCAAACCTATCGGAGTCACGTGCGAAGAATGTGATCGGAACCCCCCCGATTGCAAGCGGAAACCACCCCGTGTCGACGGGTTCTCGGGCGCGGAGGCCGCGGAATCGCTACCGTTGGCCCCGTGAGCACCCGCCCCGTCGTCGTCCAGACCGAGCACCTCTCGCCCCCCGCCGCGGCTTGGCTGGCGGAGCGGGCGGACCTGGTGGAGGCCGCCCCCGGGTCGGCCACCTTCGACAGCGCCGCCCCGGACGCCGAGGGGCTGGTGGTGCGGACCTACACCCGGGTGGACGACGCGCTGCTGGCGCGCCTGCCCCGGCTGCGCGTCGTGGGCCGCGCGGGCGTCGGGCTCGACAACATCGACCAAGACGCCTGCGCGCGGCGCGGGGTCACGGTCTGCAGCACGCCGGACGCCAACACGCAGGCCGTGGTCGAGTACGTCCTGTGCCTGCTGTGCGACACGCTGCGCCCGCGCGTGCTGCTGGATGCGCCGGTCGACCGCGCGCGCTGGGACGAGGTCCGCGCCGAGATCGTCGGCCGCCGGCAGATGAACGAGCTGCGCCTGGGCATCCTGGGGCTCGGGCGGATCGGCAAGCGCGTGGCGCAGGTGGCGGGCGCGATCGGCTTCGAGGTGGAGTACTGCGACCTGCTGGAGGTCCCCGAGGCGCTGCGCCACGGCGCGTTCCCCGTCTCGGCCGAGGACCTCTTCCGCCACGCCGACGTGGTGACGATCCACGTGGACGGGCGCGCGGCCAACCGGCACCTGGTGGGCGAGCGCCTGCTTTCGCTCCTGAAGCCGGACGTGGTGCTCCTGAACACCAGCCGCGGCTTCGTGCTGGACGACCACGCGCTGGCGCGCTGGCTGCGCGCGAACCCCGCGGCGCAGGCCATCCTGGACGTCCACGACCCCGAGCCCTTCACCGCGGAATCTCCCCTGCTGGGCCTGCCCAACGCGCACCTGGCGCCGCACCTGGCCAGCCGCACCGACGCCGCGATGGAGGCGATGAGCTGGGTGGTGAAGGACGTGTGGGCCGCGCTGCGGGGCTGAGGCCGGGACACCTATCATCCCGGCCTCCCCGAACCCCACGGAGCCACCACCCATGTTCGAGATCGCATCCGTCCACGCGCGCCAGGTCCTTGACTCCCGCGGCAACCCCACGCTCGAGTGCGAGGTCGCCCTCTCAGGCGGCGCGATGGGCCGCGCGCTGGTCCCCAGCGGCGCCAGCACCGGCGAGCACGAGGCGGTCGAGCTGCGCGACGGCGACAAGAAGCGCTGGATGGGCAAGGGCGTGTCGAAGGCCGTGGCGAACGTCAACACGCGGCTGGCGCCGCTCGTCCTGGGCATGGACGTGCGCGAGCAGGCGGCGATCGACCACTCGATGATCGACTTCGACGGCACGCCGAACAAGTCGAAGATGGGCGCCAACGCCCTGCTGGGCGTCAGCATGGCATGCGCGCACGCCGCGGCGCAGGCCAGCCGGCTGCCGCTGTGGCGCAGCCTGGGCGGCGCGGGCGCGCGCAGGCTGCCGGCACCGATGCTGAACATCCTGAACGGCGGCAAGCATGCCGACAACAGCGTCGACTTCCAGGAGTTCATGGTGCAGCCGGTGGGCTTCGCGAGCTTCGGCGAGGCGCTGCGCGCCGGCGTCGAGACCTACCACGCGCTGCGCAAGGTGCTGCACGACAGGGGGCTCTCGACCTCCGTGGGCGACGAGGGCGGGTTCGCGCCCAACCTGCCCTCGAACGAGGCCGCGTGCGAGCTGATCGCCGAGGCCGTGAAGAAGGCCGGCTACGACCTGGGCCGCGAGATCGTCATCTGCCTGGACCCCGCCACCAGCGAACTGGCCAACGAGGCCAAGGCGCTGAAGAAGAAGGGCTACTGCTTCTTCAAGAGCGACCCGAAGAAGGTGGTCGGCAGCGACGACATGATCGCGCTGTGGGAGCGCTGGGCGAAGAAGTGGCCGATCCGCAGCATCGAGGACGGCCTGGCCGAGGACGACTGGAAGGGCTGGAAGGCGCTGACCGACGCCCTGGGCGACCGCATGCAGCTGGTGGGCGACGACCTGTTCGTGACCAACCCGCGGTTCCTGGCGCGCGGCATCGAGGAAGGCTGCGCGAACGCGATCCTGGTGAAGGTGAACCAGATCGGCACGCTGACCGAGACGCTGGATGCGGTCAACATGGCGACGCGCAACGGCTACCGCGCCATCCTCTCCCACCGCTCGGGCGAGACCGAGGACACGACGATCGCCGACCTGGCGGTGGCCACGAACTGCGGCCAGATCAAGACCGGCGCGCCCGCGCGCACCGACCGGACCGCCAAGTACAACCAGCTGCTGCGCATCGCCGAGGAACTGGGCGACGTGGCGACGTACGGCATTCCCACGCCCTGAACGGCCGTGAACGACCCCTGACCGGCGCCCGCGCGCGGCCTGCCCGCGCCGCCGGTCCGATGCGACCCGATGGCCGACGCGACGCCCCATGAACGCAAGTCTCCCCCGCTGCGGCGGCTGGCGGACCTGTGGACCGTGCTCGGCCCGGACCGCGGCCTGTACGCGGCGGCGATCCTGGTGCAGGGGCTGGCGGCGGCCTGCATGTACGTGGTGCCGCTGGTGCCGCAGGCCACGATGGACGCGATCTTCCCGCCCGAGGGCCGCGGGCCCGGGGCGCTGGGCGCGCGCGTCGTGGCGTGGCTGGGCGGCGCCGACGCGGTGCGCACGGAGCTGTGGCGGCCGGCGGCCGCGATCGCGGTGGCGGCGCTCCTGGCGTGCGCGCTGAACCTGCTGCGCGGGCACATGACCGCGCGCGCGTCCCAGCGCGGCATCCGCCGCCTGCGTGAGCGCGTGCACCGGCACCTGGTGCGCCTGCCGGCATCGTTCTTCGACGCGCACGAATCGGGCGACCTCCTGCAACGCACGACCAGCGACGTCGACACCGTGCAGAACCTGCTGGCGAACCAGCTGGTCGAGATGGGGCGCGCGATCCTGCTCCTGCTGCTGGCCCTGCCGCTCATGGTGGCGATCGACTGGCGCATGGCGATCGCGTGCACCGTGCTCGTGCCGCTCGTCATCGGGTTCGCGGGGCTCTACTTCCGCACGGTGTCCGGCCGCTTCCGCACCAAGGACGAGGCCGAGGGACGGCTGACCGCACGCGCGCAGGAGAACATCACCGGCATCCGCGTGGTGCGCGCGTTCGGGCGGCAGGCGTTCGAGACCGCGGAGTTCGCCGCCCGCAACGCCGAGCACCGCGACGCCGACGTCCGGCTCTTCGACGGGCTGGCGCGCTTCTGGGCGCTGAGCGACGTCACGTGCCTGGCGCAGATGGCGCTGGTGCTGGTCGTCGGGCTCTGGCGCGTGGCCGACGGCCTGCTGCCCACCGGCGAGTTCTTCTTCTTCCTGTTCGCGACCAACATGTTCGTCTGGCCGATCCGCCACCTGGGCCGCATGCTGGCGGACCTGGGCAAGGCGCTGGTGGCGCTCGAGCGGCTGCACGGCATCCTGGACATTCCCGAGGAGGATGCCGACGAGCCGGCCGCCGTGCGCAACGCGACCAGCCCCCTGCCGGTCGGCGGCGTGCGCTTCGAGGACGTGCGATTCGCGTACCCGGGCGGCGCGCCGGTGCTGGACGGCGTGTCGTTCGCGATCGGCCCCGCGGAGACCGTGGCGTTGATGGGCACGTCGGGCAGCGGGAAGTCGACGCTGGCCGCGCTCCTCCTGCGCTTCTACGAGCCGACGGGCGGCCGGATCACCGTGGGTGGGACGCCGATCCGCGAGATCGGCCGCCGACGCCTGCGCGCGCGGATCGCCAGCGTGCTGCAGCCGCCGTTCCTTTTCTCGCGCTCGATCCGCGACAACGTGCGCATCGCGCACGAGGACCTGCCGGACGCCGACGTACGCGACGCCGCCGAGGCCGCGGCGGTGCACGGCTCGATCGAGCGCTTCCGCGAGGGCTACGGCACGGTCATCGGCGAGCGCGGCATCACGCTGAGCGGCGGGCAGCGCCAGCGCCTGGCGATCGCGCGTGCGCTGGTGCGCGACGCCGACGTGCTGGTGCTGGACGACGCGCTGAGCGCCGTCGACGCCGAGACCGAGCGACGGATCCTGGACGCGATGCGCGCCCGGCGCGGCCGTCTGCCGACGCTGGTGATCGCGCACCGCCTGTCCACGCTGGCCGAGGCCGACCGCATCGTGGTGCTGGAGCATGGGCGCGTGGCCGACCAGGGCACGCACGCGGAGCTCGTGGCGCGGCCCGGCCTGTACCGGCGCCTGTGGGAGATCCAGGCCGAGCTGGCCGATGAGGAACGCGCCGCGGGGGCCGCGCCATGAGCGGGCTCATGGAAGACATGGACGCCCCGCCGCCCCGCGCGATCGCGTTCGGGCTGTGGCGCCGCGTGCTGCGCGTGGCGATGGGCCACCGGCGCGCGATGGCGGGCCTGATCGGCGGCGGCCTGTTCATCGCGATGCTGGAGTCGGTGCGGCCGATGGTGAACGCGGCGATGATCGACGAGGCCACGGCCCACGGCATCACCGAGCGCTTCTGGTGGATCACCGGGCTGTGGGGCGCGATGGCCCTTGGGTTCGCTGCCGGCGCGTGGACGTTCATCCGCAGCGCGGGGCGCCTGAGCGCGGGGCTTGCGTACGACCTGCGCGAGCAGTCGTTCGCGCGGCTCCAGGAACTGCCCTTCGGCTATTACGACCGCCGTCCGACGGGCTGGCTGGTCAGCCGAATCACCAGCGACTGCGGCAAGGTCAGCGGGATCATGCCGTGGGTGATCCTGGACGCGTTCTGGGCGACGACGATCGTCACCGGCAGCGCGGTGTGCATGCTGGTGCTGGACTGGCGCGTGGCGGCGTGGATGCTGGTGCTGCTGCCCGCGCTTGCGGCGCTGGCGGTGCTGTTCCAGACGCGGCTCCTCACCAGTTCGCGGCTGGTGCGGCGGGCGAACAGCCGCATCACCGCCTACCTGGGCGAGGCGATCGGCGGCGTGCGAACCACCAAGAGCCTGGCGCGCGAACCTGGTGCCGACGCCGAGTTCCGCGAACTGGCCGCCGAGATGGAACGGCATTCGTTCCGCAATGGTTTCCAGGCAAGCGTGTTCGTGCCGGTGGTGACGAGCGTGTCGTTCGTCGGCGTGGGCATCGCGCTGTGGCGCGGCGGCCTCTCGGCACAGGACGGCGGCATGTCGCCCGGCGCGCTCATCGCGTTCATGCAGTACGCGCTCCTCTTCACGTGGCCGATCATCGACGCAAGCCAGCGCGTCGTCGACCTGCTCTCCGCGCAGGCCGCGGCGGAACGCGTGCTGGGCCTGATCGACACGGTGCCCGCGATCCGGGACACGCCTGCCGTCGTCGCGCGCATCGAGGAGGCCGGCCGCCGCGGGCGCCGCGCGGGCGAGGCGCCGGACGGCGGCGCGCCCACGATCGGGCGGCTGACGTTCGAGGCCGTGGACTTCGGCTACCTGCCGGGCGAGCCGGTGCTGCAGGGCTTCAGCCTGGACGTGCAAGCCGGGGAATCGATCGCGCTGGTCGGGCCGACGGGCGCGGGCAAGTCGACCATCGTGAACCTGGCTGCACGCTTCTACGAGCCCACCGCGGGGCGCATCCTGCTGGACGGCATCGACATGCGCGAACGCCCGCTGGCCTGGCACCAGGGCCGCTTCGGCGTGGTGCAGCAATCACCGTGGCTGCGCAACGCCAGCGTGCTGGAGAACATCCGCTACGGCCGGCTGGAGGCGACCGACGACGAGGTGATCGCCGCGGCGCGCGCGGTGGGCGCCGACGAATTCGTGGCGCGCCTGGAGGGCGGCTGGTCGTTCGTGGTGGGCGAAGGCGGCGAGCGCCTGAGCCTGGGCCAGCGGCAGCTGGTCTCGCTGGCCCGCGCGTTCCTGAAGGACCCGGACGTCTTCATCCTGGACGAGGCCACCTCCAGCGTGGACAGCGAGACCGAGCGCACGATCCAGCGCGCGATCGAGCGGGTGCTGGCACGGCGGATCTCGTTCGTGATCGCACATCGCCTGAGCACGATCCGGCACGCGAGCAGGATCCTGCTGATCGACGGCGGACGCGTCGTCGAGAGCGGCACCCACGCGGAACTGATGCGCGCGCACGGCCGCTACCACGCGCTGTACACGCGCCAGTTCGTCGAGGACCGGGAGCGGGCGATCCTTGGGAAATCGGCTGCGGGATGACGCCGTTCCGGCTTCTGGGGGGAGTTGAAGGCAGGTGCGGGGTCACCGCGCCCTTGCGCTGTGCTCGGGGCCTTCCTCCGCGACCGTCGTCGCTCCACCAGGTTCCGCTCCTCCTATTGTTCGGCTGGCTCGGCACCTGTCACGACCCGGGAGTAATCGGTGCCGCCTCGCGTGCCTCGCGGCCTCGCGATTCGCTGCGGAAGACCCCGATGCTCGCTCCGGGCGCTCGCCTGCCGACGTTCGAACGTCCGTGTGCGAGCGCCCG
>JBIKJV010000117.1:0-8696 GCA_044360755.1 Phycisphaerales bacterium | reverse complement strand
TGCCGCGCTCGCGCTGCCGTTCGCGGTGCTGCTGCGCGCCACGGTCACGCCGCGCTGGTTCGGCCGACTGAAGAACGCGGACGGCGGGACGCGCGGCCAGTCGATCGCCGCCGACATCCGCTTCCTGCTGCGCCGGCGCGAGACCTGGCTCGGCATCGCGGTGATCGCCCCCGGCATGGGCACCTTCTGCGGCTACGGCGGCATGTGGAACATGCACCTGGCCGAGAGCTGGGCATGGCGCGAGCACGAGGCCGCGCTGATCGCGGCCGCCTTCTATGCGGGGCTGGCGGTCGGCGCACCGATCATGGGCTGGCTGGGCGGCCGCTACGGCGCGCGGCGGGTCCTGCTCGCGGCGCTGGCGACGGCCCTGCCGGCGTTCCTGTTCTGGCTGCTGATCCCCGTCAACTGGACGCTGTGGTTCGACATTGCCAACGTCGCCGTGGTCGGCCTGGGCGTGTCGTCCATCGTGCTGGCATACGAGGTGGCGACGCACGGCCTGCCCTCGGACCGCGTGGGCCTGGCGATCGGCGTCCTGAACCTGACCGGCGTGCTGGCCGGCGCGTCGCTCGAGGTCATCCCCGGGCTGGTGGCGTCAATCGTCCACGCGACGCCGCTGCAGACCATGCAGGCCGCGAACGGGGTCTTCGCCGCGACGCTGGCGCTGACGCTGCTGGCGGCGTGGATCCTGCCACGCCCCGCCGCTCACCACTCCGGGCCGCCCGAGTAACGCCCGTACACGTCCGCCAGCGCCTGGACCATCTCGCCCAGCGTGCACTTGGCCAGCGCGCCGTCGACCAGCGCCGGCATCACGTTCTTGCCGTCGCGGGCCGCTGAACGGATGCCGTCCAGCGCGCGCTTCGCCGAGTCGGCGTTGCGCAAGCGGCGGAACTTCGCCAGGCGGTCGCACTGCTCGGTCTCGACGGTGTGCGGGATCTGCAGGATCTCGACGGGCTGCTCCTCGTTGCCCTCGGTGTAGGCGTTGACGCCCACCGTGATGCGGTCGCCCGCCTCCATCTCCTGGCCCGTGCGGTAGCTCGCCTCGGCGATCTGCCGGCGGAAGTAGCCCTTGTGGATGCCGGCCACCACGCCGCCCATGTCGTCGATCTCGCGGATGAACTGGTTGGCGTCGCCTTCCATCTGGTCGGTCAGCGCCTCGACGTACCAGCTGCCGCCCAGCGGGTCGACGGTGCGGTGCACGCCCGTCTCGTGCGCCAGGATCTGCTGCGTGCGCAGCGCCACGCGCACCGCGGTCTCGGTGGGCAGGCCCAGCGTCTCGTCCATGCTGTCGGTGTGCAGGCTCTGGCAGCCGCCCAGCACGCCGGCCATCGCCTGGTAGGCCACGCGCACGACGTTGTTCAGCGGCTGCTGCTCGGTCAGGCTGCAGCCGGCCGTCTGCACGTGCGTGCGCATCAGCATGCTGCGCTCGTTCTTCGCACCGAAGCGGTCGCGCATGGCCAGCGCCCAGATGCGGCGGGCGGCGCGGAGCTTGCAGATCTCCTCGAAGAACTCGTTGTGGCTGTTGAAGAAGAAGCTGAGGCGCGGGGCGAACGAATCCACCGGCATCCCGCGCCTGATGCACGCCTCGGCGTATTCCATGCCGTCGCGCAGCGTGAACGCGAGCTCCTGCGTCGCGGTCGAGCCGGCCTCGCGGATGTGGTAGCCCGAGATGCTCACCGAGTTCCACTTGGGCAGGTGCTGCGCCGCGAACTCGATCGTGTCCACCACCAGCTTGACGCTGGCTTCCGGCGGATAGATGAACTCGTTCTGCGCGTGGAACTCCTTCAGGATGTCGTTCTGCAGCGTGCCGCCCAGGGTGTCCCAGCCGATGCCGCGCTCCTTGGCCATTGCCAGGTACATGGCCCAGATGACGGCCGCGGGGCCGTTGATCGTCTGGCTGACGGTGACCTCGCCCACCGGGATGTCCGCGTACAGGCGGTGCATGTCCTCGATGGTGCTGATCGCGACGCCGCAGCGACCGACCTCGCCGGCCGAGAGCGCGTCGTCGGAGTCGCGGCCCATCAGCGTGGGCAGGTCGAACGCGGTCGAGAGGCCGGTGTTCGCCTTCGTGCCCGTGGTGTTGCTCAGCAGGTACTTGAAGCGGCGGTTGGTGTCGTCGGCCGAGCCGAAGCCCGCGAATTGGCGCATGGTCCACAGGCGGCTGCGGTACATCGTGCTGTGCACGCCGCGCGTGAACGGGAACTTGCCGGGTTCGCCGATCCGCGGGTGCGGCTTCGACGGGTCGGCCGGGTCGTTCACCTGGACCGACGCGGGGCCGTAGCGCTCGTCGACCACGTAGCCCGAGAGCGTCACGGTCTCGGGGTCGATGGCCTTGGCGGCGGGTGCGGGCGCGGGCGCGGCGGTCTTGGGGGTGGCCGTCATAAGCCCCGATTGTAGGGGGTTGCCCCGATGCGGCGACCGTCCACGCCGCAGGCGGATCGGTAGACTCTTTCGCATGCCCATCGCCCTGCGCCGACCGCTTGCCTGGCTCGTCTCCGGCACCCTTGCGCTTACCGGGGCCCTGGTCGCCCCCGCCTGCGGGGACAGCGCGCCCGCCCCCGCGGCCGCCGCACCCAAGCCGCCGAACATCCTGGTGATCTGGGGCGACGACATCGGGCAGTTCAACATCAGTGCCTACAACATGGGCATGATGGGCTACCGGACGCCCAACATCGACCGCATCGCGAAGGAAGGCGCGATCTTCACCGACTGGTACGGCCAGCAGAGCTGCACCGCGGGCCGCGCTGCCTTCATCACCGGCCAATCGCCGATCCGCACCGGGCTGACCAAGGTCGGACTGCCCGGCGCTCCCGAGGGCATGAAGGCCGAGGACCCCACCATCGCCGCGCTGCTGAAGGCCCGGGGCTACGCCACCGGCCAGTTCGGCAAGAACCACCTGGGCGATCGCGACGACATGCTGCCCACGGCGCACGGGTTCGACGAGTTCTTCGGGAACCTCTACCACCTGAACGCCGAGGAGGAGCCGGAGAATCCCGACTACCCGAAGGACCCGGCCTTCCGGAAGCGCTTCGGCCCACGTGGCGTCATCCACAGCTTCGCCGACGGCAGGATCGAGGACACCGGCCCGCTGACGCGCAAGCGGATGGAGACGATCGATGACGAGGTGCTGCAGAAGTCGCTGGGATTCATCGAGCAGGCGCACAAGGCCGGCAAGCCGTTCTTCGTGTGGTGGAACTCGACGCGCATGCACATCTTCACGCACCTCAAGCCGGAGTCGGAGGGCAAGACCGGCCAGGGCATCTACGCCGACGGCATGGTCGAGCACGACGGCCACGTCGGCGCGCTGCTGGCGAAGCTGAAGGAACTGGGGCTCGAAGGCGACACGATCGTCATGTACTCGACCGACAACGGCGCCGAGACCTTCACCTGGCCGGACGGCGGGACGACCATGTTCCGCGGCGAGAAGAACACGAACTGGGAAGGCGGCTACCGCGTGCCCTGCATGATCCGCTGGCCGGGCGTGATCAAGCCCGGGACCGTCATCAACGACGTCGGGACCCACGAGGACATGCTGCCGACCCTGCTGGCGGCCGCGGGCGATGCCACGGTGGTTGCCGACCTGAAGGCCGGACGCAAGGTCGGCCGCCGCGACTGCAAGGTGCACCTGGATGGGTACGACCTTGCGCCGGCGCTGAAGGGCTCCGCCACATGGCCTCGCAAGGAGTTCATCTACTGGACCGACGACGGCAGCGTCGCCGCGATCCGCTACGGCGACTGGAAGGCGACCTTCCTGGCACAGCAGGCCGAGGGGCTGAAGGTCTGGCAGCAGCCGTTCGTCGAACTGCGGGCGCCGCTCCTCACCAACCTGCGCATGGACCCGTTCGAACGCGCCGAGCAGGAGCACGCCATCGGGTACCAGCGCTGGTACCTGGACCACATGTTCATGATCGCCCCGGCGGGCGCCTACGTCGGGCAGTGGCTGCAGAGCTTCCGCGAGTTCCCGCCGCGCCAGAAGCCGGGCAGCTTCAACCTGGAGCGCGTGATGGAGGCCGTCACGGCGCCGCAGGGCGGGGCACGCTGACCGGCGCAGCTGCGGGCTGTCCCGAGGGTGGCATCGCCCCGGGTGACGGCCCGTCCTGGACGCAGCGGAACCCGACGTGCTGCAGCGACGTGTCGCTGGGGCACGCCATGCGCGCGCTCGGGCGGTAGCTGCTGCAGTACGAGGGGTTGCAGAGGAACGAGCCCCCCCGCTGCAAGCGGACGTCGGCTGCGTGGGGGTTGCGCAGGTCGCGCGCGGCGGCGGGGCCCTGGGGGTTGTCGACCGGTGCGAAGCCGCCTGCCCGCATGGTGCGCTGGTTGTAGGTGTCGTCGCGGTACAGGTCGCTGCACCACTCCCACACGTTGCCGGCGACGTCGTACAGGCCGTAGCCGTTGGGCGCGAAGCGCTTCACGGGCGCAAGGCGCGCGAAGCCGTCCTCGGCGGTGTTGCGGTCGGGGAAGCGGCCCTGCCACACATTGCAGTGCTTGGCGTCAAGCGGATCGTCGCCCCAGACATAGTGCTTGGCGTCCAGTCCGCCGCGTGCGGCGAACTCCCACTCGGCCTCGGTGGGGAGCCGCTTGCCGGCCCACTTCGCGTAGGCCACGGCATCGACCCACGCCACCTGCACCACGGGCAGGTCGTCCTTGCCCTCGATCGAGCTGTTGGGGCCCTCGGGGTGGCGCCAGTCCGCGCCGTGGGTCCACGTCCACCACTGGCTGGCGTCGTCCAGGTTGACGGGCTGCGCGGGCGGCGTGAAGACCAGCGAGCCGGGCTTCAGCTGGTCGTCGGGCGGCTTCGGCGTGCCGGGCGGGCACTGCTTCTTCAGCTCCTCCCAGTCGACGGGGCGCTCGGCCATCGTCTTGTAGCCGGTGGCGGCGATGAACTTCGCGAAGTCGCGGTTGGTGACCTCGGTGGCGTCCATCCAGAACCCGCGGACGCGCACGCGGTGCGCCGGGCGCTCGTCGGGGCGCGCGTCGGGGGCGTCGCTGCCCATGGTGAATTCGCCGCCGGGGATCCACACCATGCCGGGGCGGGAAGCGACGGTCGGCGCCGGGGCCGGCGCGGGCGCCGCAGGCGCGGCGGGCGGCGCCGACTGCACGGCGAGGCCGGTAACCAGCACGGCAAGGGCGGGGATTGCGCCTGGCAAGGACATGCGTGAACCATAGCGAAACGCGCGACGATGCCGCGCGAATGCACGGATGGTAGCACCACGCCGCCGATATCCTGCCCCGCCCATGCGAACGCACGCCCTCACCATTGCCCTGGCCATCACCCTGTCCGCGGGCCTGGCAGCCTGCGCCCCCAAGCGCCCGATCGAGTCCGAGGACGCGCTGCTCGCCAAGCGCGCGACGATCAACGCCGCCCTGGTCGAGGGCAACCACGCCGGCATCCAGGACATCGTGACGCGTGCGCACGCCAAGCGCCAGAAGGACCCGAACGCCACGATCGACGTGCTGATCCTGTCGGGCGGCGGCGACTGGGGTGCGTTCGGCACCGGCTACCTGCTGGGCTGGGGCGAGACGAAGGACCCCGCGAAGCGCCGTCCCTCGTTCGACGTCGTGTCGGGCGTGAGCACGGGCGCGCTGATCGCGCCGTTCGCATTCCTGGGCACCGACAAGGACCTGCACCAGGTGGACGACCTGTACCGCAACCCGAAGGCCGACTGGGTGAAGACGCGCGGGATCCTGTTCTTCCTGCCGGAGAACGCGAGCTTCGCCGAGGTGCCCGGCCTGGAGCGCGAGGTGGACGCCGCCATCACGATGGACTTCGCCACGCGCGTGGCCGCCGAAAGCCGCGATGGGCGCATGCTGGTCATCAACACCACGAACCTGGACGACGGCAGCCAGCAGCCGTTCCGCTGGGGCCTGGCGGCGCAGCGGGCGGTGAAGGACGGCAACCTCCAGCGCCTGCGCAACATCCTGCTGGCGTCCAGCGGCATTCCCGGCGCGTTCCCGCCCCGCGACATCGACGGCACGCTGTACGTGGACGGCGCCGTGACCAGCAACATCATCTACGGCGGCGCGATGCGGCGAGAGGACAGCTTCGGCGCGCAGTGGCGGCAGACGTACCCGAACGAGGCGCCGCCGACCCTGCGCTACTGGGTGATCCTGAACAACTACGCGGTGGCGCAGCCGCGCACCGTGCAGGGCACGTGGCCCAGCGTGATCGAGCGCGCGCTCGAGGTCGCGGTGCGCGCGTCGACCACCGTGGCGCTGCGCCACCTGTACAGCATGGCCGAGGTCACCAAGCTGCGCGGCGACGGCAACGTCGAGGTGCGCTGGGTGGCCGTGCCGAACAGCTGGAAGCCGCCGGAGGAGGGCATCTTCGTGGAGTCGACGATGCGCTCGCTCTCCGACGTGGGCCACGCGCTGGGCACGGACCCGGCATCGTGGCACACAGAGGCGCCGTGACACCGGAAATCCTTCCTGCCACAGTCGTTCCATTTTCCCGGGACGCGTCGTGAGCTCACCCGCACCCGGCCAGCCTTCGGCCCCGCGTTCGGCCATCGTGGCCGCGTTCGCCGCGCTGTACCTGACGTGGGGCTCGACGTACCTGGGCAGCAAATTCGCGATGCAGAGCTTCCCGCCGGCGCTCCTGAGCGGGATCCGCTTCGCGATCGCCGCCGTGGCGATGGCGGCGATCCTGTTCGCCATGCGCCGCCTGCACCTGCGCGACTTCGCCAACTGGCGGTGGTGGCGCAACTGCGGCGTCGCCGGCATCCTGCTCTTCGCGGTCGCCAACGTCATGGTGTCGAGCAGCGTGCAGCGGATCCCAAGCGGCGTGGCGGCGCTGGTCGTGGCGATCACCAGCGTGTGGATCGTGGCGATCGACCGCGCGGTGACGCGCGCGGGGGCGCCCAACTGGTCGATCATGCTGGGCCTGGCGTGCGGCGTGGGCGGCGTGGTGGTGCTGGGCAGCTCGGGCAACGGCCTGGGCACCGCCGGGCTGGACGAGATCGGGCTCGTGCTGGTCGTCAGCAGCACGCTGGCGTGGGCGGCAGGCACGATGGTGGCGAAGCACGCCGCCCGGCCGGCAAGCGTCTGGGCGGCAAGCGTGATGCAGATGCTGGTGGGCGCCGCGGCGGCCCTCGCGTGGAGCGCGTTCGCCGAGCGCACGCGCTGGCCGGCGTGGCAGGACGTCACGCCGCAGTCGCTGTGGGCGATCGCGTACCTGGTGACCTTCGGCAGCCTGGTGGGCTTCAGCGCGTACGTGTGGCTGCTGGCCACCGTGAACGCCGCGGCGGTGGCCACCTACGCGTACGTGAACCCGCTGGTGGCGCTGGTGCTGGGCACCGTGCTGGCCGGCGAGGAGATCCCGAGCCGCGTGTGGGTGGCCGCGCCGCTGATCCTGGGCGCGGTGGCGCTGATGCAGTTCGTGCGCCCGCCGAAGCGCGGCGAGATGCCGGTCGAGGAGGAGTGAGCGTCAGGCGGTCTCCGCCCGCACGTGCGCGCCGACGACGACCGTGCTCACGTCGAACGTGCGCCCCAGGTGCGAACGCACCGTGACCCGCTGCGTGCCGTCCGCCGCGGCCGCGGCCACCGACTCGACCCGCAGCGACCGCCCCAGGATGTCCGCCGGCACGCGCTCGGCCTTCACGACGGCTTCCTTCGCGCACCAGAGCCGCAGCGGCCAGAGGGCATCGCCCCAGGCCAGCGCGGCCTCGCCCGACTGCTCTGCCAGCTGCCGCAGCGCGCGCGCGCCGGGGGCGGCGACCGGCTCGGCGTCGATCCCCGCCCAGCGCACGCCGGGCGCCGCGATTGCCGCACCGCCCAGGCCCGCGGTGTGGGCCAGCGCAAGCGCCGGCGCCCCCGCGCACGCGAAGCGCGGCGCGCCGGCCTCGTCGTGCTCGACGGGCGCATGCTGCCACTCGGCCTCGCCGAACGCCGCGCGCCAGGCCGCGATCGCCTCGGCAAGCGCCGCGCGGCTGGCCACCCGGCCAGCCGCGCGCAGGACATGACGGTTCGCGCCGGCCAGCGCCGGCGGTTCGCTCCAGCGGACGATCAGCCCGCGGTCACTTGGCAAGCTTGACGGCCTCCTCGGCCCAGTCCTCGAAGCTCTTCTCGACGCTGCCCCACTCGCTCATCTTCTCGAGCCCGAAGCGGCTGGTCGCGCGCGACTCGCGTGCGGTCACCAGGACGGCGCCGGTCACGCCGTCCTTCAGCGTGATGCGCACCACCGCGTAGCCGTAGCCGGTACGCCCGACCTGCGACTGCGGCGCGATGTTGCGCAGTGGCATGTTCGGTACGGCACGGATGATCTCGGCGTTGACGACGATCGTGCCGGGCCCCGCGGCATCGACCTTCTTGAACTTGGTCTCGAACGCCTTCTGCAGGTTGGCGCGGAACTTGCCGGGCAGCGCGGCGACGTCGGCATCGGTGATGTCGCGGCCCTGCGTCGCATCGGCGTCCATCACCACCGGCGCCACGAACGCCGACGGGTACTTCGACCAATCGACGCCGGGCGTGTGCGTGACCTGCGGGCCCTCGTCGAAGCCCTGCGACGCCATCGGGTCGTTGTTCATGAGGCGCCCGACGCGGCAGCCGGCAAGCGGCAGCGCGCAGATGGCGGCGGCGAGAAGGACGGCACGGAACGCGGTGGAGGTGTTCATGAGGGCGGAAAGGATACCGCCCGTCACACCGCGAAGTACCCCGCGCCCGGGTGGTGCACGACCAGCGCGCTGGTCGACTGCTCGGGGTCG
>JBIKJV010000012.1:0-31529 GCA_044360755.1 Phycisphaerales bacterium | reverse complement strand
GGCGTTCCACGTGGCGGCCAGGCGCGCGTTGGCGCGGCCGCGGCCCAGCAGGCGCAGCGCGCGCAGCAGCGGCACGCCGGCGCGCAGCAGGTCGCCCATCTGGCGATAGGTGTTGGCCAGCGCGCGGATGCCCACGCCGCGGGCACGGGCGGGCTTGGCCTCGGCCACGCGCACGGGGGCCAGGCCACGGGACTGCAGGTCGGCCAGCGCGGCGCCCTCGGACGCGGCGTCCACCGTGCCGCGGACGCGGGCACCGGCTGCGTCGCGGGCTTCGTAGGCGAACGTGGCCACGCGCGGCATACCTGCGGGGGGCGGGAGAGTTGCAACCCGGTCGACCGGGTTGCCCCGGGTTCACCCGCCCGATCCCCGCTCACGCGCGTGAAACGGGCACGTGAACCCGGTCGACCGGGTTCAATACTCCCATGCGCGTCGTCAGCCTCCTCCCCTCGGCCACCGAGATCCTCTTCGCGATCGGCGCGGGCGATCTCCTGGTCGGCCGCAGCCACGAGTGCGACCACCCCGCCGCCGCAACGGCCGCGCCCGTCCTGACTGCCGCGCGCATCGCCAACACCGGCGCCGACCCCCACGACGCCGCCCGCGCCGCCGCCGACCCCGCCGCGATCGACGCCCAGGTCCGCGCCAGCCTGGCCGAGGGCCGCTCGCTCTACGCGCTGGACGAACCCGCCCTCCGCGCCCTGCGCCCCGACGTCATCCTGACGCAGGACCTCTGCGACGTCTGCAGCATCGACCTCGCCGCCGTCCAGCGCATCGCACACGCGCTGCCGCACCGCCCGCGCGTCGTCAGCCTGAACCCCACCACCATCTGGCAGGTGCTGGACGACGTGCTTGCCGTGGGCGAAGCCGTCGGCCGCACCGACGCCGCGCAGCACGCCGCCACGCAGCTGCGCGACCGCCTGTGGACCGCCGCCGAGCAGGGCAGCCCCTTCACCGACGGCCCGTGCGTGCTGTTCCTGGAATGGACCGACCCGCCCTTCGTCGGCGGTCACTGGACGCCCGAGCTGATCACCCTGGCCGGCGGCCGCCACCCGCTGAACCCCGCCGGCGCGAAGAGCCGCGTCGCCACGCCCGCCGAGATCGCCACCAGCGCGCCCGACCGCATCGTCGTGGCGCCGTGCGGCTTCCCGCTGCCCGCCGTCCGCGCCTGCATGCCCGCGCTGGCCGCGCAGCCGTGGTGGAATGACCTGCCCGCCGTGCGCGCCCACCGCGCCGCGCTGGCCGCGGGCCGCCCGTCCGACGCGGTGATGCTGGTCGACGGCAACGCGATGTTCAACCGCCCCGGCCCGCGCCTGGTGGACGCACTGGAGTGGCTGGCCGCGTGGATCAACGCGCGGCCCGAGGTCGCGCCGCGGGGGTTCCCGGCGGAGGCGTGGGTGCCGGGGCTCGAGTGAGCGGGCGCCCGCCGCGCGGCACGACCCACGAGCGATCACCGTGGCTCAGCGTAGATCGGCCCTGGCCAACCGTCGCCCATCGGATGCAGCACCCACGTGCCGCCGTCCTTGCATGCACCGATCGGCTGCAGCGCCTCCAGCACCGATGCGATTCCGGCTGCCCCCTCCGAAGCCGCGCCACCCGGGGTCGCCTCCGGACGCGCTGCCAGGTACGCCGCGATCGCACCCGAGATCTCGGTTCCCATCCCGGCACGCGCTGCCTGCATGCGTGCCCAGTAACGATGGTTCTCCTCATCCTGTGCGGCGTAGTGAAAGCGCGTTTCCGTCCATGCTCGGTATCGCTCACGGAAGGCTGTCTGCGAAGCGGTGATGGCACGCTCAATCGCGACTTGGATCGATTGAGCAAGCCACTGCACGTCAGGTGCATCGATGGCGAGCGCGCCAAGCCGGCGTGAAGCGATGATGCAGTTCACGCACGGCTGCAGGAGCTGCGAGCGCCGGACCATATGGAGATCCTGCTGCGCCCGTGCATCGGGAAGCCGCACCGAGTCGGCCGCGGCAATCTCCAGGTCCCAAGTGCGATCGATGGCGTCGAGATAGCGCTTGAACAGCAGTGGATCGCCCTCACCGGGCCGTTCGACCATACTGCGCAAAAACGCTTGCCCCGCCGCCAGCTGACCGAGCATCCTGGCCATCGCGTCACGCTCGTAGGCACGGAGCGACTCCAGCACGACAGGGTCCGACCACTCAAGGCAGCGCTCCATCCCAGGCAACTGCTCCAGGTCCGTGACAAGGAATCGCGGCCAGCGGAAGGCGATCAAGAACACGCAAACCTCACGCAATGATCGGCGCGTGTCGAGCGCAACCGCGCGCGCCACGCGGTCATCGTCAAGCGGGGGAAGTTCCGGCCGGAGCGCATGGGCTGCGTAGATCGCCGTACGCAGTCCCTCCGCATCGCGCTCCACCATGCGGCGGATCTCGTCCGATGCCCGGACCACGATCTCGGCGGCCCGCCGGTCCTCCGTCGAAATCACCCGTCCAGTCTGCTCAAACTCCTGGGACATCTGGCGGGTGTCTTCGAGGAACAGCACGTCACGCCGCCGCTTCTCGTCCGCACAACGCGCCACGACTGCCGCCTGAAGCGAATCGGCGACCGCGGGATCAGTGACATCGACCCCCGCACGCGACGCTGCCTCGAGCCAGTCTTCCTTGAGCGGCAACCGAGGTATGGGCCGCCGAACATATTCGTATCCCGGCGTAATCACGTTGCCGTCCCGCCCCCGATACACACGGCCAGGCTGTGGCTTCGCCAGTTCGCCCCGGCGGGGTGCCGCAGGGGCAGTGCCCGGCGGCGTGGCAGGGGCGGACGGGGCGGTGCCGTTCACCGGCACCGACTGGGGCACGCCGGCAGAGTTGCCGTGCGTCAGGCTGGCAAACATGCCCGCGGCGACCACGGTCGCCAGCAGTTTCCCGATCTGTCGCTCCACGGTTGCCAACGTCAACGAACCGCTCCTGCGCAAGCGCTGGAGCCTGCTGCAGGAACGCGTGCGCCAGGCCATCGACGGATGAGCCCAGGGCGCGCGACGCGCCACCTGCAAGAACGGCAGTCCCCCGCCCCGCGCCCGCCACCGCGGCCGGGCCGCCGCCGCGCAACGCCAGTGATTCCACGCCCCTTTCCCACCCCACGCTGGCACGCGGTTTGCTCTTTGCCGTGGCCATGCCCAACGACCAATACACCCATGCCGCCCAGGAAGCCCTGCAGGCCGGCGCCGCCCTTGCCAACACGCGCAGCCACGGCGAATACTCGCCGCTGCACCTGCTTGCCGCGCTGCTGGCCGACCCGCGCAGCGCCGCGGGCAGCGTGCTGGAACGCGCCGGCCTGCAGCCGCTGCGCGTGCGCGACGTCGCCGACGCCGAGCTGAAGCGCCTGCCCACCGTGCAGGGCGGCTCGGCCGCGCCCGGCAGCGCGCTGCAGGCCACGGTGGCCCAGGCGCAGCGCGCCGCGCAGGCGATGAAGGACGCGTACGTCAGCACCGAGCACCTGCTGCTGGCGCTGGCCGAGTCCGGCGGCCCCGCCAAGCAGGTCCTGTCTACGCTGGGCGCCGATGAACGCAGGCTGCGCCGCGCGATCGACGAGATGCGCAAGGCCAGCGGAGTGACCAACGTGAACGACCCCGCCGCCGAGAACAACTACGAATCGCTGAAGAAGTACGGCATCGACCTCACCGAGAAGGCCAAGCAGGGGAAGATCGACCCCGTCATCGGCCGCGACGAGGAGATCCGCCGCTGCATGCAGGTGCTGAGCCGCCGCACCAAGAACAACCCGGTGCTGATCGGCGAGCCCGGCGTCGGCAAGACCGCCGTCGTCGAGGGCCTGGCGCAGCGCATCGTGAACGGCGACTGCCCCGACCAGATGCGCGACGTGCGCATCGTGGCGCTGGACGTGGGCCAGCTGCTGGCCGGCGCCAAGTTCCAGGGCGAGTTCGAGGAGCGCCTGAAGGCCGTGATCCGCGAGGTGGCGTCGTCCGACGGGCGCATCATCCTGTTCATCGACGAGATCCACACCGTGGTCAGCGCCGGCGCCAACACCGGCAGCCCCGGCGCGGGCCAGCTGCTGAAGCCCGCGCTCAGCCGCGGCGAGCTGCGCACCATCGGCGCCACCACGCTGGACGAGTACCGCACGCACATCGAGAAGGACCCCGCATTCGAGCGGCGCTTCCAGCCCGTGTACGTGGGCGAGCCCAGCGTGGCCGACACCATCGCCATCCTGCGCGGCATCAAGGAGAAGTACGCCACGCACCACCACGTGCGCATCCAGGACGGCGCGCTGGTGGCCGCCGCGCAGATGAGCGCGCGCTACATCACCGACCGCTTCCTGCCCGACAAGGCGATTGACCTGGTGGACGAGGCCGCCAGCCGCCTGCGCATCGAGAACGACAGCATGCCCAGCGCGCTGGACAGCGTGCGGCGGCGCCTGATGCAGCTGGAGGTGGAGCGCGAGGCGCTGAAGCTGGAGAAGGACCCCGAGAGCAAGGAGCGCCTGAAGCGCACCGAGAAGGAGATCGCCGACCTGAAGGAGCAGGACGCGCGCGTCACCGCCCAGTGGCAGGCCGAGAAGAAGGACCTGGACCTGGTGAACAACGCGGCGAAGCAGATCGACCAGAAGCGCTTCGAGGCCGAGCAGGCCCAGCGTGCCGGCGATTTCGAGAAGGCCGCGCGCATCCTGCACGGCGAGATCAAGGAGCTGGAGCGCCAGCAGGCCGCCGCGCAGGAGAACCTGAAGCAGCGCCTGGCCAGCGGCGACACGCTGGTCAAGGAGGACGTGGACGCCGAGGCGATCGCCGCGGTGGTCAGCCGCTGGACGGGCATCCCCGTCTCCAAGCTGGTCGAGAGCGAGCGGCAGAAGCTGCTGCACATCGAGGACGACCTGAAGCGCCGCGTGGTGGGCCAGCCCGAGGCAGTCGAGGCCGTCAGCGAGGCGATCCGCCGCAACCGCGCCGGCCTGGGCGAGCCCAACCGGCCGATCGGCAGCTTCCTGTTCCTGGGCCCCACGGGCACGGGCAAGACCGAGCTGTGCAAGGCGCTGGCCGAGTACCTCTTCGACACCGAGGAGGCGATGGTGCGCATCGACATGAGCGAGTTCATGGAGCAGCACTCCGTGGCGCGGCTCATCGGCGCGCCCCCCGGCTACGTGGGCTACGAGGAAGGCGGCCGCCTGACCGAGGCCGTGCGCCGGCGCCCGTACTGCGTGGTGCTGTTCGACGAGTTCGAGAAGGCGCACCCCGACGTCAGCAACGTGCTGCTGCAGGTGCTGGACGACGGCCGCCTGACCGACGGCCAGGGCCGCACGGTGGACTTCACCAACACGATCATCGTGATGACGTCGAACATCGGCAGCCAGGCGATCCTGGAGATGACCGAGAAGGGCGAGAACGACGCGCTGATCGAGGCGCACGTGATGGGCGTGCTGAAGAAGCACATGCGCCCGGAGCTGCTGAACCGCATCGACGAGAAGGTGATCTTCCACCAGCTGACGCGCAAGGACCTGGGCGGCATCGTGGAGATCCAGCTGCGCAACCTGCGCAGGCGGCTGGAGGAGCGCAAGCTGGGCCTGGAGCTGACCCCCGCGGCGGTGGACGCGCTGGCGAACGAGGGCTACGACCCGCAGTTCGGCGCGCGCCCGCTGAAGCGCGTGATCCAGCAGCGCCTGGAGAACCCGCTGGCCGAGCGCATCCTGAAGGGCGAATGCCCGCCGGGAAGCACGATCGAAGTGGGGTACGCGGGCAAGAGCTTCACGTTCAGGGTGCAACCCGGTTCCCACGGGTAACCCGGGTTAACCCGCGCAAAGCTCGCGGCAACGCGGGGATCGGGCAGGTTAACCCGGGTTACCCGTGGGAACCGGGTTGCTCGTTACTCCACCGTCACGCTCTTCGCCAGGTTGCGCGGCTTGTCCACGTCCTTGCCGCGCATCACGGCGGCGTGGTAGGCCAGCAGCTGCAGCGGCACCACCGTCACCAGCGGCTGCAGCATCTCCGTGACGTCCGGCACGTAGAAGACGTCCTCGGCCATGCTGCGGATGTGCTCGTCGCCCTCGGTGGCCACCGCGATCACGTGGCCGCCGCGGCTGCGCACCTCCTGGATGTTCGAGAGCACCTTCTCGTACTGGCTGTTGCGCGTCGCCACGAACACGCACGGCATGCCCTTGTCGATCAGCGCGATCGGCCCGTGCTTCATCTCCGCGCTGGGCATGCCCTCGGCGTGGATGTAGCTGATCTCCTTCAGCTTCAGCGCGCCCTCCAGCGCCACGGGGTAGTTCACGCCGCGGCCCAGGAACAGCCAGTTCTCGCGCTCGATGTACTTCTCCGTCGCGCGGCGGATGTGCTCGCTCTGCTGCAGGATGCGGTCGATGTGCCCGGGGATGCGCTCCAGCTCGTGCAGCATGCCGCTGACGAACTCCTGGCTCAGGAAGCGGCGGCGCCCGATGTACAGCGAGAGCATCGCGCTGACCATCACCTGGCCCACGAACGCCTTGGTGCTGGCCACGCCGATCTCGGGGCCCACGCGCAGGTAGATGCCCGCGTCGGTCTCGCGCGCGATCGAGCTGCCCACCACGTTGATCACGCCCAGCGCCATCGCGCCGCGCGCCTTGGCCTCCTGCAGCGCGGCCAGCGTGTCGGCCGTCTCGCCGCTCTGGCTCACCGCCACCACCACGCTGCCCTCGGGCACGATCGGGTTGCGGTACCGGAACTCGCTGGCGAAGTCCCACTCCGCCGGGATCTTGGCAAGCTCCTCCATCAGGTAGCTGGCCACCATGCCGGCGTGCAGCGCGGTGCCCTGCCCGATGAACGTCACCTTGCGCGCCGACGCCAGCGCGCGCGCATGGTCGCCGATGCCGCCCAGGACGATCTGCCCCGCGCGGTGGTCCACGCGGCCCTGCAGCGTGCGCGTGAGCGCGGCCGGCTGCTCGAAGATCTCCTTGAGCATGAAGTGCTCGAAGCCGCCCAGCTCGATCTCGCTGAGGTCCACCTCCAGCGCACGGATCTTCGCGTCCACCGTGACGTCGTCCACGGTGCTGGTGCGGAAGCTGTCGCGCGTCAGCTTGGCGACGGTGTAGTCCTCCAGCGTGAACGCCTGGTTGGTGTGCGCCACGATCGCGCTCTGGTCGCTGGCCACGACGTATTCGCCGTTGCCCACGCCCACCATCAGCGGGCTGCCCTTGCGCGCCACCACCATGGTGCCGGGCTCCTTCTCGCAGATGCACGCGATCGCGTACGCGCCGGTCACCTCGCGCAGCGCGGCCTGCACGGCGCGCTCCAGGTCGCCCTGGTAGAGCTCGCCGATCAGGTGCACCAGCACCTCGGTGTCGGTCTCGCTCTTGAAGACGTGGCCCTTCTCCTCCAGGTACTTCTTCAGCGACGCGTAGTTCTCGATGATGCCGTTGTGCACCAGCGCGATGCCGTGGCCCTTCACCGGGTCGTCGCAGTGCGGGTGCGCGTTCGCCTCGGTGACGCCGCCGTGCGTGGCCCAGCGCGTGTGCGCGATGCCCACGGTGCCGTCGAAGCCGCGGCGGTTCTCGATCAGCTCCTCCAGCACGCGGACGCGGCCGACGGAGCGGGCGATCTGCACCTTGCCGGCGGCGTCGGTGACGGCGACGCCCGCCGAGTCGTAGCCGCGGTACTCCAGGCGCTTCAGGCCCTCGAGCAGCAGGGTGGCGGCGGGCTTCTTCCCGATGTAGGCGACGATTCCGCACATGGTGGTGGGTGCTCCGTGGGCGCTGGCCCGGTCTCCGTAGGCCCCCGCACCGGGCGGGGGTTCAGGACGAATCGGCTATTGTCGGCGCGGCCTCGTCACGAAAGGTTGATTCCCGGGCATGAAAGGGTGGGGATTTCGCCCCGTACCGGACGAAAAACCACCTGTGTCCAGCATGCAAGAACGCGACCAGGAAGCCACGCCCCCTCCCCCGGCACCCCCGGCAGGCAGCACCAAGGCCCAATTCCGGGCCTGGGGCCGCATGATGACCAAGGCCGAGGACCCCGCCACCGTCCGCCGGGGCAGCGAGGCCGTCTGCGACCATGTGGTGGCCTACTGCCGCGAATTTGCGTCGATCTGCACCCCATCTGCGGGCGGAGACCACCCCCCGACGCTGATGCTGTACATTCCGATCCGCGGCGAAGTGGACCCCATCCGGCTGGCATCGTGGGCCTTTCAGGCCGGTTGGCGGGTCTGCGTGGGGTACGGGATCGACCGCGAATCCCCCCTGCAACCCGTCCAGTTGGCAGCAGATGCCGTCACGAATGGCACATGGAACGTCCAGGGCTTTGAGGAGGACGCCTGGGGCGTGCCCGTGCCCCGCGACCGGGTGCCCGTCCGCACCCAGGCGCTGGACCTGGTGGTGGTGCCGGGTGTGGCGTTCGACACCGCCTGCCACCGGCTGGGCCGCGGCGCCGGCGTGTACGACCGCTTCCTGGCGTCGCTGGGCACCGCCACGCGGCGGGTGGGCGTGGCGCTGGACGCGCGCATCGTTCCCGCGCTGCCCACCGACCCGCACGACGTGCCGATGCACCTGGTGGCCACCGAGCGCCGCGTGCTGCGGCCGTGAGCGCGCGGCCGGCCCCGCGCCGCGCCCGCGGCAATCGCGCCGCCGCGTGACCGCATTCCTGCGCCCGATTGTGGCACAATGCCGATGACCACTCATCGCACGGCATCGGACGCCGCGCGCATTCGCCAGGCATGCACGCCTTCGGCAACCTTCCAGACTCGAGGTCACGGATGACCCTCCCCAGCCAGTCGCCCCGTTCCAGCTCGCCTCTCTCCACCGGGACCCCGCGCCGCGCAGGCAACGGCATGCGCTCGCTGCTGATCGCCGTCGCCGCGATCGGCTTGGGCGGCGCCGGCGCCGGCTGGCTGCTGACGCACCGCAGCGAGACCCCCGAGTCCGTCCCCGCCGCCGGCAGCGTGACCGACCCGCTGGCCGCGAACGCCACCGGCACCGCGGCGCCCACCGACGCCACCACGCCCGTCGCGCTGGACACCGCCGGCACCAGCGCCGCGAACCCCGCCGCGCCGCTCGGCAGCCCCGCCGTCGCCGGCTCCACGACCACCGCCGCCGGTGCGGTCGCCACGGGCGCCACCGCGGGCATCGCCGGCACGCCGGGCACCGCGCCCACGACGCCGGCCGCCACCATCGGCAACGCCGCGCAGCGCGTGCAGCAGGCCATCGCGATGATCGACGGCGACCCGGTGCGCGCGCGCGCCGAGCTCACGCGCCTGCTGGACTCGAACCAGCTGAGCGCGGCCGAGCGCTCGGCCGCGTACGTCGGCATCAACAAGCTGGCGGAGAAGCTCTTCTTCAGCCCCAAGATCGTGCCCGGCGACACCGTCAGCCAGAGCTACGTGGTGAAGCGCGGCGACAGCCTGGCCCGCATCACGAAGAACGAGAAGCTGGGCGTCGACTGGCGCTTCGTGCAGCGCATCAACGGCATGGCCAGCGAGAAGGCCGTGCGCCCCGACATGCGCCTGAAGCTGGCGTACGGTCCCTTCGACGCCGAGGTCGTGAAGGCCGACTTCCGCTTCAACGTCTACGCCGGCAAGGGCGCCGACCGCGTGATGGTCGCCAGCCTGCCCTGCGGCCTGGGCGCCGACGACTCGACGCCCGTCGGCACCTTCCAGGTGCGCAAGGGCTCGAAGCTGATCGATCCCGAATGGCGCAACCCGCGCACCGGCGAGTACTTCGCCGCCAACGACCCGAAGAACCCGATCGGCGAGCGCTGGATCGGCCTGCAGGGCGCCACGCCGGACACGGCCAAGTTCACCGGCTACGGCATCCACGGCACCACCGAGCCGCAGTCGATCGGCAAGCAGATGTCGATGGGCTGCGTGCGCCTGGGCGATGCCGAGGTGCAGGTGGTCTACGAGCTGATCGGCGAAGGCAGCACGATCGTGATCCGCTGACGCCATGGCGACGTACGCCAACGACAACGGCCGCGCACGGCCGACGTCCGACGAGATGATCGCCGCCCTCGGGTTGCTCCGGCACCCCGAGGGCGGTTTCTATCGCGAGACGTTCCGCGCGCCCGACGCGCCGCGCGGCGCCAGCACGTCGATCCTGTTCCTGCTGCCCGCGGGCGAGCAGAGCCGCTGGCACCGCGTGGACGCCGACGAGCACTGGCTGTTCCACGACGGCGACGCGATGGAGCTGCTGCTGGCCGACCCTGCCACGGGCGCGCGCACGCGCATCGTGCTGGGGTGCGGCGTCGCGCGCGGCGAGCAGCCGCAGGCCGTGGTGCCGCGCGGCTGGTGGCAGGCCGCGCGCCCGCTGGGCGCATGGACGCTGGTCGGCTGCGTGGTGGCGCCAGCGTTCGAGTTCGCTCACTTCGAGATGGCGCCGGACGGCTGGGAACCGGGCGCGGGCTGAGCCGGCGCCGCGGCTGGTGCCGGTGCCGGCACCTTGGTCGCGACCAGCAGCCACGAACCGTCACGCAACCGGGCCGCGCAGGGGTCGATGCCCGGCATGCGCAGCGGTGCGGGCGAGGGCGCCCACCGCACGCCGTCCGTGCTGGCCACGGGCCACGGTCCGGGGCCCGTCCCGAAGAAGAGCAACCGCGCGCCGTCGCTGCACAGGTTGCCCCACCAGCGGTCGCGCATCGAAGGCAGCGGCAGGTCCGCGGCGCGCGTGAACGCCAGGCCGTCGGTGCTGGTGGCGTGGTAACCGTTGCCGCCGGGCTGCGGCTCGCCGCGCGTGCGGCGGCCCAGGAACTCGGCCGGCGTGCCGTTGTCGGGCACCACCAGGTGGAACGTGCCCGCGTGCAGGCCCGCGGCGCAGTCGACCACGACGCGGCCCGGCACCGTGAAGCGCACGCCCGGCTCGTAGGTGAAGTGCGTGCCGTCGCTGGTGACGGCCGAATGCACGCCGGTGGGCCCCGGCGCGGCGTCGGTGCCGGTATGCGTGATGAAGTACATCCGCACGCGCCCGTCGGGCAGCGCCACCAGCGCGGGGTCGAACGGCGGCGCAAGCCCCGCGTCCATGCCTGCGACGACGATCGGTTCCGGCGCGGTCCACGTGCGGCCTTCGTCGGCCGACAGGCGCACCGCCACGCGATTGAAGTGCGCGGCGTCGTCCGCGGGGAATCCCTGGACCGCCACGACCAACCGCCCGTCCGCAAGCCGCGCGATGCTGGCGACGTCCGCGCGCGTGAACGTGGCCAGCGCCGCAGTCGTTCCGTCCGCCGCCACGCGCTGCACGACCAGTTCGTTGTCCCAGGGGCCGGGCTTCGGCGCGGGTGCGCCCGTCGCCGCCGGCGCTGGCTTCGGCGTGTCCTTCGGCGCAGCCACCTGCAGCGCCATCACGCCCACGGTCGCAAGCGCAGCGAACGGAAACATGACGGTCTGCATGGCGCGAATCCTCCTGCCCGGGAACCTACCCGCGAAATCCCGACTACGCTTCGGCGATGCACAACAAGTCTGGAACGCGTGGGCGTGCGCTCGTCACGAAGGTGATGGCGCTGGCGGCCCTTGGCCTGGGTGGATCGATGATCGCGCTCACCCAGCAGCCGGCACCCAAGCCGCCGGTCATGCTCGACCAAGGCTGGAGCCCCGCGGACCGCGCCGCGTACCACCGCACGTCGCAGGGTTCGGCGGTGATGCCGTACCAGCTCTTCCTGGCGCTGGAGCAGGCCGAAGGCACCGACCTGTTCCGCGCGGACGCCGTGTCCGACCGCTTCGGCCTGGTGACCGAGCCCGCCGACCCGAAGACCAACCCGGACGGCCTGCCCATCGGCCTGGTCAAGACGTCGGTGCCCGCCGGCCGCTGGAAGGGCGACTGGGTCGGCATGACCTGCGCGGCATGCCACACGTCGGAGCTCTCCTACAAGGGCCAGAAGATCCGCGTCGAGGGCGGCTCGAACCACGCGTTCGACTTCGCCGGCTACATCGGGGCGCTGGACGGCGCGCTGGCCGCCACGCTGCGCGACGCCGCCAAGTTCGACCGCACGGCCGCGCGCCTGAACGCCACCGGCGCCGATGCGCGCGCAACGCTGCGCAAGGCGCTGGACGAGGCATCCGAGGTCGTGCACACCTACATCTCGCGCGACGCCGCCATGGCCACGCCGAGCGGTCCGGGCCGCATGGACGCGCTGACGCTCATCCACACGCGCGTGGTCGCGGGCGCCACGGGCATCCCAGAGAACTGGGAGGCCGCGCTGGCCCCCGCCAAGCCGCCCTTCCTGTGGAACGCGCCGCAGTCGGCGTGGGTGCAGTGGAGCGGCGTCGCGAGCGACCCGCTCTTCCGCAACGCCACCGAGTCGATGGGCGTCTTCACCCGGCTTGACCTGCGGTCGCCCACGCCGGAAGCGGGGCTGTTCGACTCCACCGTCGACATCCGCGGGCAGATCGTGATCGAGGAGCTGCTGCGCCGCCTGGCGCCGCCGAAGTGGCCGGAGGACGTCCTCGGCCCGATCGACCGCGCGAAGGCCGCGAAGGGCCGCGCGCTCTTCGTGGAGAACTGCTCGGCCTGCCACAGCACCTACCCGCACCGCTGGAGCGTGCCCAAGGTGGAAGGCAAGCGGTTCATCGAGAACGCGCTGGTGCCCGAGGTCTACGTCGGCACCGACCCGCAGCAGTTCAAGACGCCGGCCTTCAACCGCGAACCGGAATACCTGACCGGCGCGCTGGCTCCGCGCATGAAGCCGCCGTTCAAGGATGCCGCGCTGGCGCCTTCGGTCACGGTCCTCTCGACGGGCCGCGACGGCGTGATGGCGCTGGCCGCCAAGGCCGCGGGCCTGACGCCCGCCGAGCTGGTCGACGCGCACGGCTTCCGCTTCGACTGGGAGACGCCGCCGACGCAGGCCTCGTTCAAGGCCGGCCCGCGCGACGGCGTGTGGGCCACGGCGCCCTTCCTGCACAACGGGTCGGTGCCCAGCCTGTACGACCTGCTGCTGCCCGCCAAGGAGCGCCCGAAGAAGTTCCTGATCGGCCGTGACTTCGACCCGGTGAAGGTCGGCGTCGACACCACCGGCGCGTCCGGCCGCTTCGAGTTCGACACCACGCACATCGGCAACTCGAACGCCGGCCACTCGTTCGAGAACGGCCCGCGCGGCGCCGGCGTGATCGGCCGCCTGCTGGCCGACGACGAGCGCTGGGCGATCATCGAGTACCTGAAGTCCATCCCCACCGAGCCGGGCCAGGTGACGCCGTACGGCGGCCCGAAGGACGCCTTCGAGGCGTGGAGCGACGTGCACTTCTTCAACAACGCGCAGCCCACCAACTACGCGGTGCCCGCGCCGCCGATGGCGATGGGCCAGGAGCGCGTGCTGCCCGGCGAGGGTGAGCTGATCCAGCACTTCGTCGACCAGACGATGGCGCGCATGCGCACGCAGTACCCCGAGGGCTCCGAGGTGCGCCGCGACGCGCATCCGAAGACGCACGGCATGGTGAAGGCGCGCTTCGAGGTGGCCGACAACCTGCCCACGGAACTGCGCCACGGCATCTTCGCCGCGCCCAAGTCCTACGACGCGCTGGTGCGATTCTCGGCCAGCGGCACCGAGATCTCGGCCGACACGGTGCAGCAGGCGCACGGCATGGCCATCAAGGTGCTGGGCGTCGACGGCCCCAAGGCGCTGGACGACGAGCGCGACGCCACCACGCAGGACTTCGTGATGATCAACTACCCGACGTTCCTCTCGCGGACCGTCGCGGACTACGAGGCATTCCACTCCGCGCGCGTGGGCGGCCTGGCGCAGACCGAGGTCTTCCTGAAGATGAACCCGCCGGTGCTGCGCGCGATCGAGGGCCTGAACGGGTCGCCGTTCTGGAACCCGGTGCAGTCGCGGTACTGGAGCCAGACGCCGTACAAGCTGGGCGACCGCGCGATGAAGTTCAGCGCGCGTCCGGCCGTGGCGCCGGTGAAGCCGGCCACGATCGCGAAGGGCCCTGACTACCTGCGAGAGGCGCTGGTGAAGCAGGTCGGCGCGGAGGAGGTCGTCTTCGAGTTCCTGGTGCAGCTGCAGACCGATCCCGTGAAGACGCCCGTCGAGGACGCGCTGACCGAGTGGAAGGAATCCGACGCGCCGTTCGTGCGCGTGGCCACGCTGCGCATCCCGAAGCAGGATCTCTCGTCCGGCGAGGACCGGAAGATCGCCGAGAACCTCTCGTTCACCCCGTGGCACGCGCTGGAGGAACAGCGGCCGCTCGGCGGCATCAACCGCGCGCGCAAGGTCGCGTACGAGGCCATCTCGAAGTACCGGCACCAGCGCAACGGCGTGCCGCGCGTCGAGCCGTGATCGGCGACGGGTGCGCGTCCGCCCTGGGCGCGCACCCGCTGCCGGCCTGCGCTGGCGTCACAACCGCCGGCGCGCCAGGTCGAGCAGCGATCCGCACAGCTCGGCCATGCGCGTCTGCACGGCCTCGTCCACCAGCTTGCCGTCCTTGAACGCGTCGCCCGTCGCGTAGACGAAGCGCGGCACGATCATGCAGCGGAAGTCCAGCATCAGGCTTCCGGCCAGCCCCATGTGCGACATGTAGCTGACCATGCTGCCCGTGGCGCACGCGATGCCGACGGTCTTGTCGTTCCACGCGCGGCCACCAAGCTCCATGCAGGCCTTGGCCACGGCGCTGACGTCGTAGTTGTAGATCCCGGTGGCCAGCAGCACGGCGTCGCACGCACCAAGCGCGCGCTGCAGCGCCTGCGTGGCCTCGGCGCCGTGCGCGGTGTGGCCGTCCATGTACGGCAGGTCGACGTCGCGGCAGTCGAACCACGCCACCTGCGCGCCGCGGTGCGCCAGCGAAAGGCGCGCGTGCTCGGCCAGCATGCGGCTGCGGCTCTGCGGGTGCAGGCTGGTCGAGAGCACCAGGATGCGGGGTTCGCGTGGGGCGCCGGCGGCGTGCGGGTCGAAGCTCACGTGGGGTCCTCCTCGTCGTGCGCGCCGTCGCCGGCGTTGGCCAGGCCGCGCGCGTGCGTGCTGGTCCAGTCGGTGGCGGGGTGCGCGGCCATGCGCACGGCCATCTCGATGGCGGCCTTCATGCTGCCTTCGCTGGCCTTGCCCTGGCCCGCGATGTCGAACGCCGTGCCGTGGTCGGGGCTGGTGCGCACGATCGGCAGGCCGACGGTGACGTTCACCGCCTTGTCCCAGCCCAGAAGCTTCACCGGGATCAGGCCCTGGTCGTGGTACATGGCCACCACCAGGTCCCAGTCGCCCGCGGCCGCGCCGATGAAGACCGTGTCGCCGGGGAACGGCCCGTACGCGTCGATCCCCACGCGCCGCGCGGCGTCGATGGCCGGGCGGATGATGCGCGATTCCTCGTCACCGAACATGCCGTTCTCGCCGGCGTGTGGGTTCAGCCCGCAGACCGCGATGCGCGGCTTCTCGATGCCCAGGCGGCGGCACCACTGGTGGCCCAGGTCGATCGGGTCGTAGACCTTGCCGATGGTCAGCACGTTGCGCACGTCCATCAGCGGCACGTGCGCGGTGGCCAGCGCCACGCGCAGGCGGGGGCTGCTGAACATCATCGCGTGGCGCTTGGCCTTGGTGCGGAACGCGAAGAGCTCCGTGTGGCCGGGCCACTTGAAGCCGGCCAACGACCAGCTTTCCTTGCTGATGGGCCCGGTGACCACCGCCGAAAGGTGGCGCGGGTCGCCGGCGGGGCGCTGCGCGTCCAGGATCGCGTCCTCGACGAAGCCCTTCGAGAGCAGCCCGCCGAAGCGCGTGGGCCCGGGGCGCGTGCGGTCCAGCAGGCCTTCCTGCACGTAGTCCAGCACCAGCGGCTGCAGCACCGACCCGCGCTGGGCGCGTTCGCTGCCGGCGTCGACGCGGAACCAGTCGGTGCCGACGCGCGCCTTCTCGGCCGCGGCCAGCAGCATGTCGTTGCGGCCGTAGACGACGTACGACGCCAGCTTGCGGATCGCGGGGTCGGCCAGCGCCTTGACGACCACCTCGGGCCCGATCCCCAGCGGGTCGCCCATGGTGATGCCGATGACGGGAAGCGCGGCCATGGGTGGATCGTAGGTGCTAGTGCTTGGGCAGCGCCACGTACGCCACGCCCGCCTCGCGCATGATCGCGCGCGCCTTCTCGAACGACTCCAGCCAGTGCG
Organism: Phycisphaerales bacterium; assembly: GCA_044360755.1. Taxonomy (GTDB): domain Bacteria; phylum Planctomycetota; class Phycisphaerae; order Phycisphaerales; family SM1A02; genus UBA966. The sequence continues at coordinate 15,536 of JBIKJV010000012.1, read as the reverse complement.
CGTCGCCCTCGCCGGTCTGGTACGTCACCACGCGCACCACGCCCGACTGCACGATGGCCAGCGTGCACTGCACGCAGGGGCTGAAGCTGGTGTAGATGGTGCACCCCACCGGGCTCACGCCGTTGCGGGCGCACTGGATGATCGCGTTCAGCTCGGCGTGGCAGACGTAGTCGTACTTGGCCGGGCGCTCGAGCCGCTCAGGCAGGTCCTGCACGCCGCGCGGCAGGCCGTTGAAGCCGGTGGCCACGATCTGCTTGGCGCCGCTGACGATCACCGCGCCCACGCCGCGGCTGGGGTCCTTCGACCACGTCGCGATCTGGTCGGCAAGCACCAGGAACCGGCGGTCCCACTTGTCGTCGGGGGGCGTCTGCATCGCGCGCAGGCTACTTGGCGCGATCGCCCGGGTCGCGCCGCCGGGCCCGCTCGTCCTCGCGCCGCATGCGCGGCAGGTCGTCCAGGCGCAGGAGGGGCGCCACGCGCTCGAAGGCCCGCATCACGTCCAGCCGCGTCAGCCGTACGCCGCGCAGCGCCATCAGCGGCCCCAGCGGGCGGCCCAGCGTCTGCACGCGCAGCGTGACCTGGCCGGCCGCACCCACGTAGGCCTCGCCCACGCGGACGAGCACCGGTTCCGCGTCCGGCCCGCTGCCGCGCGGCACGCGTGCCGTCATCAGTTCGTCGCCCAGCACCACGTCGACGCCGCCGCCGGCCACCGGCACCACGTCCAGCTCCACGTCGTAGCGGCCTGCCTCCGGCACCGCGATGCGCCAGACCGCCGCGTCCTCGGCATCGGCCCAGCCCACGATCGCGGGCACGTCGGGGTCGGCGCCCTGGGCGTTTGTCGGCCCCGCCACGCGCGCGTCCACGGGGCGCAGCGTCACGCGCGGCGCGCGCCCGAACGCCACGGGCTTCAGCCCCGTGCCGGGGTCCTCGTCCGCGATCGCCTTGCCCGCCGCGAGGTCCGCCAGCATGCGCACCACCGCGCCGCGCACCGCGGACGCCGGAAGCGCATACGTCTTCGTGCGGTCCGCGCGCGCGATGTTCAGGCCCACCACGCGGCCGTCCAGGTCGACGACCGGGCCGCCCACCAGCTCTGCGGCCACCACGCCGTCGTGCATGATCACCGGCCCGAAGCCCGTCATGCGGCGGCTGAGCTCCGCGCCGGTGTTGCCCGGGCCCGGGATCCACGCCGGCCGCAGCAGGCGCACCGGTGCCTCGCGCCGCTCGCCCGCGTGCACCCACGCCACCTGCACCGTGTCGCCCGGCGCATGCGCGCGGAGCACACCGGCCGCCGATTCCGGCGAGGCGAGCGCCGTGCCGTCGACGCGCAGCAGCACGTCACCGACCGCGATGCCCGCCGCCGCCGCACCGGAACCCGCGGCCACCGCGCTCACCAGGACGCCGGTGCCGCCGGGGATCGTCGCGCGCTCCTCGTCCGTCGCCGCGCGCAGGCCGACCCCCAGGTACGCACGGCTCGCGTTGTCGGCCGCGCCCGCCACGTACGACTCCAGCGACCGCACGCCCACCGCCACCGGCAGCATGCCGCGGCCCACGGTGACCACCGGATCGCCCAGCACGGCGGGCGCGTCGTCGCCGAACTCCACCGGGTCGGTGTCCACGGCCCCCGTCTCCAGGATCGCCAGGTCCAGCGCCGGGTCGCGCGCCACGCGCCGCGCGCGCACGGTCAGGCCGTCGGGCAGCAGCACGTCGATGCGGCGCATGCCGTTGCCGAGCTCGCTGTCCTTCGTCAGCACGCGGCCCTGCCGGTCGACGAACGTGCCGCACGCCGCGTCGCGCGAATCCACGATCACGCCCACCAGTGACTCGGCGGCCGCGTCGGCCAGCGGCGCCACGGCCTGCAGCACGGCGCGACGGCGCGCGGCGTGCTCGCGCGCGCCGGGGTCGCCGCGTTCGCCCACCATCGTGTCGACGGGCACGCGGCGGTCGTCGGGGCCGTCCGCCTTCGCGTCCTGCAGGAACTCACCCAGCGCGACGTCCTTCTTCAGCTCCTCGATGTGCTCCGCCGCCAGCTCCGACGACATCGCCGCGTTCAGGTCGGGCCGGTCGGACGCCACCGAGTTGATGCCAACCAGCCGGCCCTGCAGGTCGAAGACGCCGCCGCCCGAATCGCCCGGGCTCAGCGGCGCGTCGATCGTCAGCACGTTGCCGGTGCGCCCGACCAGCATGCCCGCACGCAGGGGCGGCGGGCGCCACGGCTGGATCTCCGGCCCCAGCGGGTGCCCGAACACCAGGATCGCGTCACCGGCCTTCAGCGATTCGGCGAAGCCCAGCGTCGCCGCCGGCAGCTCGCGCCCCGCAGGGTCGGCCTTCACCAGGCCCACGTCCTGCCCGGGGCCCAGCAGCTGCCCGGCGGTGCGGCCCTTCAGCTCGGTGCCGTCGGCCAGCCGCACGCTGACCGCGCGGCCCGGGCGCACGCCCACGTGGCCCGCGGTCAGGATCCACCCGTCCTTCGTGATGATCGTGCCGCTGCCCGCGCCCGACTTCTCGCCTTCGTCGAAGAACAGCGAGACCGCGGTCGCGCGCAGCTTCGGCGCCAACTCGCGGATCGTGGCGGCGCGCGCCTTGAAGGCCTCGAGCACCGCGGTGTCCGCGGCCTGCTGCACCGCCGGGGCGTCGTCGTCCTGGTCGGGCGCGTCCTGGCGCGCGGCAGCACGCGCCGCCACCGCAAGCGTGGCCACGCACATCGCCGCAGCGACCCATGCCGCCGTGCCGTTCCGCCCCGATCGTCCGTTTCGCATTGCGCGCCTCAGCGAGACGGCTCGCTGTCATACGGGCGGTCGGGCGCCGCGCCGTCGACGTGGCCTTCCAGCCCCGCGCCCGCGCCGGTGCGCTCGCACGCCTCGGCAATCTGGTCCAGGCGCTGCGCAATCTCGTCCATCGTCTGGATGCGCGCCTCGGGACGCACCTGGATGCACTCCATCACCAGCTTCGAGAGCTCGGCCGGGAGCTGCGGCTCCTGCTCGTGCGGCGCCTTCGGCAGGCGGATCTGGCTGGGATCCAGCGCGCCGCCCACCTTGCCGTTGCGCGAAGGCAGCGCGCACGGGATCTCCTCGCGCAGCAGCACCCAGTACATGGTGGCGCCGAAGTTGTAGACGTCGGTGACCGCCGTGATCTCCTGCCGGTGCGCCTGCTCCGGCGCGATGTAGCCGGGCGTGCCCTGGATGCGCTTCTTGACCGAGCCCAGCGCGCAGGCCTGGCCCAGGTCGATGATCTTCACCGTGCCGTCCTCGGTGACCATCATGTTCGAGGGCTTCATGTCCGCGTGGACGAAGCCGCGCTCGTGCATGTGGCCCAGGCCGCGCGCGCACTGCGCGAAGAAGCGCGCGATGTTCGCCGCGCTCGGGCGCGGCATCAGGTCCAGCGTCGCGGCATCCACCAGTTCCATGATCAGCGCCACGTCGGTGACGGGCCCGAACATGAACTTCTGGTTCTTGAGGAACTTGGTGATCGCGCGGATGTTGACGTGCTCGAGCTTGGAGCCGACCTTGTACTCCTGCTCGATCTGGTCGATGAAACGCTGGTCCTTCTCGGCGCGGCGCAGGACGTGCTTCAGCGCCATCACCTGGCGCGTCTTCGGGTCCATGACCGCATAGACCGCGCTGGCAGCGCCGTCGCCGACCTTGTCGACGACCTTGTAGCCGAACAACTCGGCGGGGATGGCAGCGGCACTCGACATGAAGTCGTTGCGGGGCGGGGGACACACACCCCCTTCAGACGGACCCACGCGGGTCTCCCGCCGGCGCCAAGGGGGCACGGGCCGCGGGGTTGGCCGGTAAAGACGTGACCCATGCGCCAGAGGGCACACGGGCGGGACCGACCATTTCGGCAGGGTAACTGAACGCCCGACCGACGGCAACATTTCAGCCATTCCGCACAGGAGGGGACCGAAGATCCTGCTGCCGGTACCGATTTTTCCGGAATCGGCCTCGGCTCACGGAAGGAGTTGCGCCCGGAAAGCATCCACCGGGAAGCACTTCCCCGGGCTGGCCACCGGTGCAAGATCCGAGTGCAGGACCACCGAACCGGCGTGGATTCCCAGTTCGGCCTGCAGCGCCCGGACCAGGGCGGCAACCTCGCGCACCTGCCGGTCGGTGAAGGGCCGACGGTCGCCGTTGCCGACCAGGCAGATGCCGATCGACTCCTGGTTCCAGCGGCCGGCGTCGATGCGGCCCAAGGCGGCCACGTGCGCCCCCGGCAACTGCCGTTCCCAGCGGTAGCCCGCCACCACCTGGCCGTCGTCCAGTCCCTGGCCGTTGCCGATCACGAAGTGGTAGCCCAGGCCGGCAAGCCCGGCGGCGAAGTGCTGCCGCTCGATCGCGGCGGCGTCGCCCGCGGGCGAGCCCGAGTGGTGGATGACGATCGAGCGCCAGCGGCGCCGGTCGAGCGGCGTGTCCAGCGGCGTGATGCGCGGCCCCGCGGCAGACGCCGTGGGCGTGATCGAACCGAGCGCCGCGGTCGGCGCGGCCTGCTGCACCCTCGCAGCGGCCGGTGCGCGCGGCGCGCCGAACGCGCCCAGGCGAAGGACCCCGACGGCCACCAGGCTGGCGCAGCCGAAGAGGCCCCACACGACCGCCGCGCGGCGCCACCCGCGCCGCGGGTCGGCAGCCGAAGCCGGACGGGCGGCGGAAACTGGCTGGCTGGTGGAAACGGCGGAGGCGTGCACCGGCATCACCGGAACCTCATCGGCCACGGGGCGCGGCATGCTGCAGTCGCATCACGGCGACTGCTGCGCCGTCGGCGTCTGGGGGGTCAGACGCGCGCGCAGGGCGGGCTGCTTGGCGCCGAAGACGTCCGGTTCCTGGGTCGGCGCGGCGCCCGCACGCATCGTGTCGAAACGCTCGAACTGCGTCCGCGGCGTGTCGGCCGGGAAGAGCGACTTCTGGCAGCCGCCGGCACCGAGCAGCGCGGCAGCCGCCACGAAGGCCAGGGGAAGCGGTCGGGAACGTCGGGACATCGCGGCGAGGATCGTAGCCAGCCGGGGCGCGCGGGTCACGGCGCGCGCAGCGTGCCGGCGGTGCGATGCACCTGGCCGGTCCAGCCGTCGGTCACTTCCACGGTCACGGCCAGGGGCGTGCCCGGCGCCAGCCCGGCGGGCAGCTCCAGGGGCACGTCGATCGTGTAGTGGGTGCCCATCAGCCCTGCGCGGTAGGCGTCGCGCAGTTCGGCGGGGCCAAGCGCACGGCGGCCCAGGACGCGCGGGTCGCCGCCGACGGGCGCCAGCGTCACCGCTACCTCGGCGCGGCCGGCCACCTGCACGAAGCGGCCCATGCCGTCGCGCGTCTCGAGCACCACCTGCGCCGCCGCGCCCGTGGGCGGGTCGCCCACGGCAGGCGTGACGCTCGACGTGCCCACCAGCGCCACCCCGACCAGTCGCGGCGTGGCCACCAGCACGTCCTCGGGCACCTGGCTGCCGGTCTGGGCCCGCAGGGCGTCCAGCTGGGCGCCCAATTCGGCGTTCCGCGCCTCCAGCGCGGCCACCTTGCGTTCCAGTGCCTGCACCTGCACGCGGGCCGGGTCCTGGCCGTCGGGCGGCACCAGCGTGGCGCGGCAGCCGGCCGGCGCGCACGCCACCAGCAAGCCAGTCGCCAGCAGGCGCGCCACCGGCATGAACGCCGCCATGCGGCCCTGCCGGACGTTCGCGGGAGTGCCGCGCATCACGCGTCCTCCGCCTCGTGCTCGGAGACCTCGAACGCCAGCCGCTCGAGCGCAGACCGGAAGTCGACGTCCACCGTGGGCACGCCGTCCGGCATGCTCAGTCGGCGCGGCGCGAAGTTCAGGATCCCGCGCACGCCCGCCGCGACCAGCGCCTGGGCCACGTCCTGCGCGGCCTCGGGCGGCACGGCGATGATGCCGATGCGGATGCCCTCGCGGGCGACGATGTCCTTGAGGTCGCGCATGCCGCGCACCTGCAGGCCGGAGATGCGCGCACCGACCACGCCCGGCTGCTGGTCGAAGATGGCGGCGATCTCGAAGCCGTGGTCGTGGAACCGCCGGTACGCGGCCAGCGCGCGGCCGATGTTGCCGGCACCGACGATCGCCGCGCGCCACGGCTGGACCACGCCGATCAGCGAACGGATGGCCTCGGTGAGCGACGCGATGTCGTAGCCCACGCCGGGGCGGCCCACGTGCGCCACCGAGCCGAGGTCCTTGCGGACCTGCGCGTCGGTGGTGCCGGCGGCGGTGCCCAGCTGGCGGCTGCTGACGGTCCGGCGGCCCTCGGCGGCCCGCTGCTCCAGTTCCCGCAGGTACAGGCTCATCCGCTGTGCGGTGGGCTTGGGGATGCGCGATCGGCCCGGCATGGCTGCGCGAGTGTAGCCCGCCCGCGTCCAGGCCCTAGACTGCGGCAATGCACATCCGTGACGTCCTTGCGCGGGACGGCATGACCGCCAGCTTCGAGTTCTTCCCGCCGCGCACCGACGCGGGCTGGGACGAGTTGTTCGCCACCATCGCGGACTTCGAGGCGCTGCATCCCTCGTTCGTCTCGGTCACGTACGGCGCGGGCGGCAGCACGCGCACGCAGACCGATGCGCTGGTCGGGCGCCTGCACGCCGAGACCAAGCTTGCCCCCGTCCCGCACCTGACGTGCGTGGGGCACACCGAGTCCGAGATCGCCGGCATCCTGCAGGGCTACGCGGCCCGCGGCGTCAGCAACCTGCTGGCGCTGCGCGGCGACCCGCCGAAGGGCGGCGCGCCCGCGACCGCCGGCCACTACCGCCACGCCGCCGATCTGGTGCGCGCGGTGCGCGCGTTCAACGAGGCCGGCCGCCACCCCGACCGCCGCGGCTTCGGCATCGGCGTCGCGGGCTTCCCGGAGGGCCACCCCGAGACGCCGAACACGCTGGTGCAGATGGACCACCTGAAGGCCAAGGTGGATGCGGGCGCGGACTTCATCGTCACGCAGCTCTTCTTCGACAACCGCGCGTTCTTCGACTGGCGCGACCGCTGCGCGCTGGCGGGCATCAAGGTGCCCGTCATCGCGGGGCTCATGCCGATCACCAGCATCGCGGGCCTGCGCCGCATGGCCGAACTGGCCGCGGGCGCGCGCTTCCCGGCACCCCTCCTGAAGGCGTTGGCGCGCTGCCAGGACGACCCGGAATCCGTGGCGAACGTGGGCATCCACTGGGCCACCGAGCAGGCGCGCGACCTGCTGGACCGCGGCGTGGACGGGATCCACTTCTACACGCTGAACAAGACCGACGCGACGAGGCGGATCTATCGCACGCTGGGGCTGGTCGGGCGCGTTGGGTCGGCGGCGGGCGCAGCCGCGGGTGGCTCGACGGCCGGCGGCGCGGCCGGTGCGGCAGCCGGTCCCCAGACGCGCTGAAGCAGCTCGGGCAGCGCGTCGCCCGGCTTGGTGGCGCGCATCGCGGCAAGGCCCTCGTTCACGGCGTCCGGCTTGTCGGTCTGGAAGCCGATGTACGCGATCAGCAGGCCGAACTCGAAGCGGTCGGACTTGGTCGCGGCTGACGCGGTCGGCAGGTTCGCGCCGGCCAGGCGCTCGCGCGCGGCCGACAGCGCGGCGGACAGGCGGTCGTCGGAGGGGATCACCTCGCTGCCCAGGCGCGCGCCGATCATCTCGGGATGCATCGCGAAGAGCTTGCGCAGGCTCAGCGCGCTGCTCACGTAGAGCCCCGCGCCCAGCTGGCTGTTGGCCACGCCCGCCAGCGCCAGCGCGCTGTTCGGCACCACCTGCAGCACGGACGTGAACCGCTCCTCGGCGCGGAAGAACTCCCCGCGGCGCATGCTCGTGGCGCCAAGCTCCATCATGTCGCGGATCGCGCTCGAATCCTCCGGCACGAGAGACTGCAGCTTCTTGCCGTGGCGCAGGATGTAGGCCAGTTCATCCAGGTTCGGTGACGGCTCCACGGCGACGCCGTCGGTTCCCTTCGCAGGCTCGACGGGCTTGCCGTCAGGTCCCGGGACAGGCTTCCCGTCGGGGCCGAGCGGCGCGGTGCCGGTGGGCTGCGCCGTGGACGGCTGGCGAGGGCCCTGCGCGCCTTCGGCGGTTCCCTTGCGCGCACCGGTCCCGCCCTCGACGCCGCTGCGCATCAACTCACCGCGCAGCCAATCCAGGTCGTTGTTCAGGCGATCGGTCGCGGCCTTCTCCCGGGCGACGGGTTCCTGCGCCTTCGTGGGCGCCGGGATGCGATCGCCCGCGCGTGCGCGCAGCGTGTCCAGGATCGCGCCGTACTCGGGAGCCAGCGTCGCGCGCACGCGCGCCGAATCGACCAGCGAGGCACCCGGCAGGAGCGACGTGTCCTGGAGCGGGTCCCCGATCCACTCGCGCTGCGTGCGGCCGGCCAGGATGTCGGCCTTCAGGCGCTGGCGGTCGTACGCGGAGAGCCCCAGGCTGCCGACCAGGTCATCCACCGGGATCCCGCGCCACGTCGACTCGCGGTCCTTGTCGCGCCGCACGCGGCGCCAGTCGACGCGCGCGGCGGTGTCGCGCACGTTGCCGGGATCGATGATGTCGGCCTGGCGCTTCATCTTGGAGCCGTCGGCCGTGAAGCGGTCGAACGCGATGCGGGCGTCCAGCGGCTGCTGGTTCGTCAGGATGTCGCGCGCCGAGGCACCGGAGTAGGTGCGCGTGTACATGATCGCGCCGAACTCCTGGCTGGCGCGCAGGGGGTTGTAGCCCGCCTGGAACATGTACGGGCTGGAGTAGACGCTGTACGCGCTCCAGAAGCGGTTGTCGTCCGAACCGGTCTGGCCGGTGAATTCCGACTGCTCGCGGTATCCCACGTTGCCGCGGAACTGGCGGCCGCCGCCCACGTCGCCCGTCACGATCAGGTTGCGCGAGTAGAAGTCCTGCTTCGCGGCCGTGTCGTTGGCGCCGAAGCTGCCGACGCGCGTGTTCGCGTCCAGCGGGTTGTCGCGCGTGGCGCGGTTGGGCACCGCGTGCCGCGTGTCGCGCTGCAGCGCCCCGCCGTTGCCCAGCGCATCCTGCCCCCATGCGGTGGCGGGAACGGCGGTCACGGCGGCGAAGAGCCCCAGCATGGAGACGAATCGGCGCATGGCCAAAGCGTAGCATCGCCCGGCGTGGAAGCAGGCGCGGAAACACCCCGGACCGGTCCCGTAAGCCCCGTCGCCGTCGCGCTCAGCGTGATCGCGATCGGCGTTGCGGTGGCGATCGGCGTCACCGGGCCACGGTTGCGCGAGCGCCAGGCGAGCACGCAGCAGGACCTGCCGGTGGGCGAGGTTGCCGTCGCCGTGGCGCGCCACCAGATGCAGTCGGCGATCGACCTGCGGGAGGGGCGCTCCGCCGCCGCGGCACTGGAGCGGATGGACCGCCTGGCCACCGACACGATGGGGCATCCGATGCCAGACCTCTCGGAGGCCGGCTACGCGCCCGAGGACGCGCGCATCGTCGAACTGGGCCCCGACATGCACGCGCTGATGGTCGTCTACCGCGACGCCGCCGCGGGCGACGTTGCCAGCGTGGTGCTGCTGCCCGACGACGGCCGCGTGGTGCGGCTGGACGGCTTCGGCCGCGCATTGCCGCTGGCGCCTGGCGACGAGTGGGACGAAGCGCTCACGGACGATCGCGGCGACCCCGCCGGCGCGGCATGGGCCACCACCGACGGACGCGTCCTGCACGTGCTGCTGGCACGCGACCGGGCCGTGCTCGCACGGCTCGCGCCGATGGTCGTGCGCTGACCGGGCTGGGCGGGCATGCGGGGCCGGCCGCCGCGCGCGGCCAGTTCCCGCCCGCGCCCTACACTTGGCGCCCCATATGCCCGCCTGCATCACGACGCCCATCTACTACGTCAACGACCGGCCGCACATCGGCCACGCCTACACGACCACGGTGTGCGACGTGTGGGCACGCGCGATGCGCCTGCGCGGCGAGGACGTCTTCTTCCTGACGGGCACCGACGAGCACGGCGTGAAGGTCGAGAAGAGCGCCGCCGCCAAGGGCGTCACGCCGCAGGCGCTGGCCGACGAGAACGCCGCCGAGTTCCAGCGCGTCCTCAAGGTGTTCGGGCTCTCCAACGACGACTTCATCCGCACCACCGAGCCGCGCCACGAGAAGCAGGTGCAGGCGTTCGTGAAGCGGCTGCTGGACTCGGGCAGCGTCTACCTGGGCACCTTCGAGGGCTGGTACGACGAAGGCCAGGAGGAGTACTACACCGAGACCAAGGCCAAGGAGCTGGACTACAAGAGCCCGATCAGCGGGCGTCCCCTCGCGCGCGCCACCGAGCAGAACTACTACTTCCGCCTGAGCGCGTTCCAGCAGCGGCTGGAGCAGTTCTTCGCCGCGAACCCGCACTTCGTGCAGCCCAGCGCGCGCCAGAACGAGGTGCTCGGCCGCCTGCGCGAGGGCCTGCAGGACGTGCCCATCACGCGCACGAACTTCACGTGGGGCATCCCATTCCCCGGCGACGAGAAGCACGTGATCTACGTGTGGATCGACGCGCTCTTCAATTACGTCACGGCGCTGGGCTACGGCGACCGCGAAGGCGCGTTCACCGGCGACCTCTTCGCCCGGCGCGGCAAGTACTGGCCCGCGCAGTACCACGTGATCGGCAAGGAGATCCTGTGGTTCCACGCGGTCATCTGGCCGGCGCTGCTGATGGCGCTCGAGCTTCCGATGCCGCGGCGCATCCACGCGCACAGCTTCTGGATCGCCGACGGCCAGAAGATGTCGAAGTCGATGGGCAACTTCGTCGACCTGCCGACCATCGAGGGTTACTTCGCGAAGTACGGCCTGGACGCGTGGCGCTGGTACATGGCGACGCAGGGACCGCTGCAGGCCAGCGACGCGGACTTCCGCGCGCAGCACTTCCACGACACGTACACCGCGGAACTGGTGAACGTCGTGGGCAACTGCCCCAGCCGCGTGACCGCGATGATCGGCAAGTACTTCGAGGGCAAGATGCCGGCCGACGCGCAGGCCGGAGGCGAGTGGCCCGCGCGCTGCACCGCCGCGGCCGAGGCATGGGGCAAGGCGATCGACGACCTGGACCTGGTGGCCGCCGCGCAGGCGCCGCTGGGGCTGCTGCGCGAGGTGGACGCATTCATCAACCGCACCGAGCCGTTCAAGGTGGCGAAGGATCCCGCGCGCGCCGCGGAGCTGGCGTCGATCCTGGCCCAGTGCGCGGAGACCGTCCGCATCGCGGGCGTGATGCTGGAGCCCTTCCTGCCGGCGAAGATGGCCGAGCTGCGTACCGCGCTGGGCGGCGAGTCCGACGCCGCGCGCCCCGCCAAGGAGCGCCTGCAGTGGGGCCGCCTGGCGCCGGGCACGGCACTGGCGAAGTGCGCGCTGTTCCCGCGGGTGGAAGCGGCGAAGTGACGCGCCACCGGTTCAGGTGCGCAGGCGTATCCCCGGCCGCGTGAACTCGATCTTCCGCTCGCGGTAGAGCGCGCCCAGCGCCTGCTTGAACGCCTTCTTGCTTGCGCCGAAGCGCGCACGGATCGCGGCGGGCGGGCTGTCGTCGTCGATCTCCAGCCGCCCGCCGGCCGCGGCCAGTGCGGCCATCACCTGGTCCGCCAGCGGCGCCACGCGCTGGTAGCCCGCGGGGTCCAGCGCCAGGTCCACCTTGCGGTCCTCGCGCACCTGCCGCACCCACGCGCGCACCGTCTGCCCGACGCGCAGCGCGGCGGTGGACGCGTCGCCGAAGAGCAGCCCGCGCCACGCACCGTCCACGATGACCTTCCAGCCCAGGTCCGTGCGCGCCCACACCAGCGCACCGACCTCCTGCCCTTCCTTCAGCGCCGGCACATCCGCGCGGAAGTGCCGGTCGATCCGCGTGCTGGCGATGATCCGGTCCGTGCGCTCGTCCACGCACACGGCCACCACCACGCGCTGGCCCGGCCGCACGGGCGAGCCCTGCTCGCGGAACGGCAGCAGCAGGTCCTTCGGCAGCCCCCAGTCGAGGAACGCGCCGACGTCGGGCACGACCTCGCGCACCACCATGCACGCGAAGCCCCCCACGCACGCCAGCGGTCGCTCGGTGGTGGCCACCAAGCGATCCTCGGAATCCCGGTAGACGAAGGCGTCGACCACCTTGCCGGGGCCCGCGTCAGCAGGCACATAACGCCGCGGCAGCAGCACTTCGCCAAGCGCGCCGGCGTCCAGGTAGACGCCTGCCTCGGCGCGGCGCACCATCGGAAGCGGGGAAACGGTGCCAAGGGCCGTCACGCGCGCTTCGCTTCCTCGCGGATCGCGCGTTCGATGCGCGCGCGCAGCGCGGGGGGCATCGTGCCCCCGCGCAGGCTGGCGCAGGCATCGGCGCCGACGTCAAGGCTGGCAAGCACCTGCCGGCAACGCTCGCAGACCAGGCCATCCTGCACGGGAAAGTCCACGCCGCGATCCAGCGACTCCATCTTGGCACGTAGCAGGTCCATGCACACCGCGCGCGCATAGGCCGCGGGCGGCACCGCCTTGCGCGCACGATCGGCCAGCAGCGCCTGGCGCAGGATGATCCGCCCGCGATGGACACGCGTCTTGAGCGTCGCTGGCTTGATGCCCAGCACGCGCGCTGCGTCCTCGACGCCCATGTCGGCGATGTCCTTCAGCACGACCGCCGACCGGAACGGCTCCGGTACCTCGACGATCGCCCGGTCGATGCGCGCGCGTGCGTCCTCGCGCAGCTCGCGGGCCTGGCGGCTGGTGGGGTCGAACTCGGCGGCCGCCAGCCGCGGCTGAGCGAACGGCAGCGCTGCCGCATAGGCCCGCGTCACCGAACGCCGGCGCGCCTCGCGTTTGCCCCGCCGCAGCGCGGCGCGCACCGCGATCGCGTGCAGCCAGGTGCAGGGCTTCGCTTCGCCGCGGAAATCTCCCCAGTGCCGGTACGCGGAAACGAACGCGTCCTGTACCACGTCGTCCGCGTCATCCGGATTCCTGACGATGCGCCGGACCACGGCGTGGAGCATCGGTCCGCAGGTACGGACCATGTCGGCCACGGCTTCGGCGGCCCGGTCCGATGGCATGCTCCGGGAAGCGGAGGCGCGCTTCACGGGCTTGGCGGGGGCTGGGCGTCGCGGACGATGCGCGCGGGACATTCCCGCAGGGTAGCGGTCGCCAACCCGCGGGAACCGTCAACGACCGGGCGTACTCTCAACCATGCCATGAACACCCCCACCGCCGACCGCATCTCCCCCACCGACGCCGCCCGCCTGGTCAAGGAGGGCGGCGGCTGGATCGTCGACGTCCGTGAAGCCGACGAGCACCGCCAGGAAGCCATCGCCGGTGCCGTCTTGTTCCCCAGCTCGGCGTTCACGGTCGAGAACTTCCCTGCGGCCCGCCCGGGCGTGCAGACCCTCATCCTGTGCCGGAGCGGCGGACGCGCGGGCAAGGTGACCGCCGCCCTGCGCGGCGCGGGCCGTTCCGACTGCGCCGTGATCGAGGGCGGGATCACCGGCTGGGCCGGCGCGGGCCTGCCCGTCTGCCGCAACGCCAAGGCCCCCATGCCGATCATCCGCCAGGTGATGATCGTCGTCGGGATGCTCGGCCTGGCCTTCAGCGCGCTGGCATGGTGGGTCCACCCTGCGTTTATCGCCGGGACTGCCTTCCTGGGGGCGGGCCTGGTGTTCTCAGGCGCCACCGGCATCTGCGCCATGGCCAACGCGCTGGCCAAGATGCCGTGGAACAATCGCGCCACAAAGAACGCATCCGACGCGAACTGCTGTGCGAAGGCTGCGTAGGACCCCCCGACGCGGGACCGCCGGCATGTGGCGACGCCCGTTGGACAACCCAAGCCCCCACGATGGCGGTGCCCCGTCGCAAGACGCGAGGCGCCGCTTTTAATTCGGCGTGGCGCCGAACTGCCGCCAGAGCATGAACGCGGCCACGCCGAGAAGCACGGTCGCAAATCCGCGGCGCAGCACCGTGACCGGCAGCCGCGTTCCAAGCACGCGCCCCACTTCGCTGCCCACCACGCCACAGGCCGCGACGATCGCCACCGCACGCCACATGGGCGGGGCTTGATCCAGCGCGCCGGATGCCTGCGCACCGGCCAGTGACGCGCCGGCATTGATCGCGATCACCACCAGGCTGGTCGCCACCGCGCGCGGCATGGGCAGACCCTCGAGCAGCACCAGCGCGGGGATCAGGATGAACCCGCCACCCACGCCCAGGACGCTGGTCAGCACGCCCAGGACGAAGCCGGCCACGATGGTCCGCGCCGGCCGCCGCGCCGGCTCGGCGAGCGGCGCGTCCTGTCCAGCCGTGCCGGACACCCACATCCGCCAGCCGGCGACCGCCGCAAGCAGTGCGAAGAGCGCCACCTGCAGTGCCGCCGGCATGCGTGCCGCCACCGGCGCGCCTGCCATCGCGCCCACGATCCCGGGGATGCCGAAGAGCAGTACCCGACGCCAGTCGACCAGGCGGCCGATGGCCGCGCGTGCGCCCGCGAACGCGGAGACCATGCCCGTGACCGCCACCGCTTCCAGGATCGCCTGCTTCGCGGGGTGCCCGAGCGCGGCTCCGAAGATGGGCACCGTCAGGATCGCGCCGCCCGCGCCGACCAGTCCCAGCGAGAGCCCCACGGCGACACCTCCGACGATCTCGGCCGCAAGGTGATCCATCGTCGAAGGTGCCGCTTGGCTCTCGCGTTCCAGGGTTCCGTTGCGCCGCGCGTCAGGCGTGAGCGCCGGCGGGCGTGCCGGCGCCGGGCATCGACTTGCACGTTCCGCCGCAGCACGAACCGCAGCTGCCCTTCGGCGCGCTGACCGGCAGGCCGGCCTTCTTCCACGCCTCGAAGCCGCCCGCGACGTTCACGGCGTCGTAGCCAAGCCGGCGCAGCATCGCGGTGGCCGCGGCCGAACGTCCGCCCAGCGCACAGTGCACCATCACCCGCCCGCCACGCGGCACCTCGGCCAGGCGCGGCGCCAGGCGCGTGTAGGCGATGTTGGTCGAGCCGGCGACGCCGCCCAGCGCGTGCTCGGACGCGCCGCGCACGTCCAGGACGAACGTGCCCGCCTTCGCCGCGGCTTCCAGTTCCTGCACCGTGATCTCCGGCGCCTTCTCCAGCTTCGGCGCGGTGGGGATGGCAGCCGGCGGGATCACGGCCACGTAGCGGTCGTAGCCGATGCGCACCAGGTCGCGGATGATCTCCTCGGCCATCGCGGGCTCGCAGACAAGCGCGATGCGCTCCTCGGGCTTCACGTACGAACCCACCACCATGGGCAGCATCTTGCCGGCGGGCGAGTGCAGCGCGCCCGGCAGGTGCCCGTCGCGGAACGCCGCCCACGGCCGCAGGTCGACGACGACCGTGCCGGGGCGCTCGAAGTCGGCGGCGCGGGCCCTCAGGTCGGTCACGACCTCGGGCGTGGGCAGGGTGCCCAGCACGGGCACCCCATCGCGATTCAGCGCCTTCATGCGCGCGAAGTACACCGGCGGCTCGGGCTGGCCGCTCAGGATGTCCTTCACGAAGGCCTGTTCGTCGCCCACCAGCCTCAGCGCGGGGCTGTTGGCGACCTCGTAGCCCACCGTCGACTGCGGGATCGCGCCCAGCGCCTTGCCGCACGCGCTGCCCGCGCCGTGGGCCGGCCACACCTGCAGGTGCCCGGGGAGC
>JBIKJV010000011.1:0-32996 GCA_044360755.1 Phycisphaerales bacterium | reverse complement strand
TTCACGAACCGGGACGCGCTGCGCCACAGCGCATGCGCGCTGGGGTCGGCGATGCCCTGCACGCCCGCCGCGCTCTCCAGCAGGTCGGGTCGGCCCAGGTCACCGACGAACACGAAGTCGCCGGTGATCATGCCCATCGGCGCGCTGGCGCCGCCACCGACGTCGGTGACCAGGTAGCTGACGTGCTCGGGCGTGTGGCCCGGCGTGTGCACCGCCTGGAAGACGATGTTGCCGACCTTGAACGTGTCGCCATCCCTCAACAGGGTGTGCTTGTACGGGCCGACCCACTTCGACTGCCAGTCCGGGCCGCCTTCGCAGCCGACATAGACGTGCACGCCCAGGCACTCGGCAAGCTCGCGCGCGCCGCTCAGGAAGTCGGCGTGGATGTGCGTCTCGGCAACCGCCACGATCTTCAGGCCTTCCTTCGCGGCGATCTGCACGTACCGGTCGACGTCACGCTCGGGGTCGAACACGATCGCCTCGCCCGTGCGCTGGCAGCCGATGAGGTAGGCGTACTGGGCGAGCTTCGGATCGGTGATCTGGCGGAAGAGCATGACGTCGCGGTCTCCTTGCCCCATGGGATACACGACGGGGCGCGGAGGTTCCCCGAAGGGCCGCGAGCAACGCACCCCGAAAAAGAAGAACCGCCCGCTGCGCGAAGCACACGGGCGGAGGCGTGGTGAGCAGGGAAGCCGTCAGTTGGCGCGACGGCGGCGGGCCACCAGCGCGCCGGCGCCGGCCAGCAGCATGAAGGCGCCCGGAGCGGGGATCGGCGTGAAGTTCGCGTCGATGCGCACGGCATCCAGCGCCATGAACTGCGCCGAGGCCAGGAACTCGATGCGGAAGCCGGTGGCCGCGAACGTCGGGTTCGGCAGCGACCAGGTGAACGCCCAGGTCTGCGCGCTGCCCTGCGGCGGCGACGGCGCGTCGGCGCGCAGCTCGGAAGCCGAGGGCGCGTACTGCGCGAAGTTGCCGGCGTTGTCGAACAGCGACAGGCGGACGCTGGAGGTGTTCAGCAGCGACCCGGCGGTGGCGACGTTCATCACCAGCTCGGTCGGGCTGGCGGCGTTGCCCAGGGTGCCACCCATGATCATGATGTAGAGCGCCGAGCCGGCGCCGTACAGGTTGCCCGAGCCGGTGATCGTGGCGCCCGGGGCGAAGTTCATCAGCGAATAGGGCGCCGAGCCGGCCTGGTCCGGCAGGTTGGCGCCGCCGTTGGCCTGCGTGAAGCTCTCCCACGCGGCAGACGTCGTCTGCGCGGTGCCGGCCCAGCCGGGGATGAGCGGGTTGACGAGGCCTGCGGACGCCGAAGCGGCGACGCATGCAGCGGTGGCGATCCCAAAAGCGATGGAGCGCATGTCCTTTTCCTCTCTCGACCTTCTTGAGACCCTGTCAGGCAGTCCGCCGAAAGGCGGAGCCGACACGGAACTATGCCCCGACTTCTGCCCAGAGGCGAGCGGGTCGCGGGGAAAACCCCTCGAAAAGTCGAACGACGGCCCGCGGAACGCGCGCCGTCGTTCGAAGAGTCTGTTGTTATCGGGCGTTTGTCAGTACGACTTCGCCCACACCACCCGGCGGTTGCTGGGCCGACCCGTGATGACGCAGGCCCCGGGCTCCTCCGGTGCGTCCAGCGGAATGCACCGGATGGTCACGCCCAGGCGGTCCTTCACCTGGGCCTCGACGGCCGGGTCGCCGCAGAAGTGCGCCAGCGCGAAGCCGCCGTGGATCTCGGGCGGCGCGTTTTCGTCGCCCTGCTTCTTCGGCGTGAAGAACGCCTCGAACTCAGCCTTGCTGTCGATGCGCTTGGTGTGCTCGTCGCGGAACGCCTTGGCGCGCGCGAAGAGCCCGTCCTGGATCTCCTGCAGCATCGCCGCCGCGCCGGACACGAACGCGTCGCGCGGCATCGCGGCCTTGTCCTTGGTGCTGCGGTCGCGGCGCGCCACGAAGACGGCGCCCTGCTCGATGTCGCGCGGGCCGACCTCGACGCGCACGGGCACGCCCTTCTTGACCCACTGCCACAGCTTGTCGCCGCCGCGCAGGTCGCGCGCGTCGATCTCGACCTCGATGGGCCGGCCCGCGAAGGTCTGCGCGCGCAGGTCGGCGGCCAGCTGCTTGCAGTAGTCCAGCACCTGCTGCGCGGTCTCGGGCTTGTGCAGCACGGGCAGGATCACCACGTGCGTCGGCGCCAGGCGCGGGGGCACGATCAGGCCGTCGTCGTCGGAGTGCGTCATCACCATCGCGCCGATCAGGCGCGTGCTCACGCCCCAGCTGGTGGTCCACGCGTGCTTCTGCTGGCCGTCGGCGTCCAGGAACATGATCTCGCTGGCCTTGGCGAAGTTCTGGCCCAGGAAGTGGCTGGTGCCGGCCTGCAGGGCCTTGCGGTCCTGCATCATCGCCTCGATGCAGTACGTGTCGACGGCGCCGGGGAAGCGCTCGCTCTCGGTCTTCAGGCCCTGGATCACGGGCATCGCCATCCAGTTCTCGGCGAAGTCCGCATAGACGCGCAGCATCTGCATCGTCTCGTCGACGGCTTCCTGGCTGGTGGCATGCGCGGTGTGGCCTTCCTGCCACAGGAACTCGGCGGTGCGCAGGAAGAGGCGCGTCCGCATCTCCCAGCGCACGACGTTCGCCCACTGGTTGATCAGGAGCGGCAGGTCGCGGTAGCTCTGCACCCACTTCGCGAACGTGGCGCCGATGATTGTCTCGCTGGTGGGGCGCACGATGAGCGGCTCCTCCAGCTGGCCGTCCGGGATCAGCTTGCCATCGGGGCCGGCCTTCAGGCGATGGTGCGTGACGACCGCGCACTCCTTGGCGAAGCCGTCGACGTGCTGGGCCTCCTTCTCCAGGAAGCTGAGCGGGATGAAGAGCGGGAAGTAGGCGTTGCGGTGCCCGGTGGCCTTGAACATGCCGTCAAGGACGCGCTGCACGTTCTCCCAGAGCGCGTAGCCCCAGGGCTTGATGACCATGCAGCCGCGGACCGGGCTGTTCTCGGCCAGGTCGCCGGCGCGCACCACCTGCTGGTACCACTCGGCGTAGTTCTCGTCGCGCGTGGGGGTGATCGCCGTCTTGGCCGCGCCGCCCTGGGCGCCCTGCTTCTGCTGCTTGTCGTTGCCGCTCATGGGGCAGGGAGGGTACCCGCCCGGGGTGCGGCGGCGCGCGCGCCTGGCCTCAGCCCCGCCGGCCCGTCGCCACCAGCGCCCGGATCTCGCGCGGCTTGGCGTCCAGCACCCGCGCGGCACGGCGGCGCGCGCGTCGAAGCAGCTTGGCGCGGCGGGTGCGCGCATGCTCCAGCATCGCATCCACCTGCCGGACGTCGGGGAACTCCGAGCGGCGGTCGCGCAGGCGCTCCTCCAGCAGGCCCAGGTCGCGGTCCTCGCCGATCGCCGAGACGACATCGGACAGCCGGCCGGAGAGCCGCTCGATGCGGCGACGCGGTCCCAGCGGCGCCACCAGCCACAGTTGCGCGGCCAGGCGCTGGCAGCACTTGCGCAGGTCGTGCAGGCGTTCCAGGTGCGCGGCGTCCCACGGCACCTGCGCGTCCCGGCGCGCGCGCCGCCACCGGCGCGCGATCGCGTCGGCGATTCCGTCCGGCGCCACCGCGCGCAGGTCCGCACCCTCGATGCGCCCACGCAGGCGCGAGAGCGCGGTCTCGATGCTGGCCGATGCGGCCTCCCAGTCGGCCGATGCGGTCGTCGCCTTCTCGGGCGCGACCAGCGCGGCGGTGATCGCATGGAGCGGCCGCCGCTGCTCGGCCGGCAGCGCGCGCACCACGTCCCCGATCGTGTCCAGCATGACGTCACGATCGCGCGTGGCCGAGAGTCGCTCGGCGGTGGAGCGGACCTCCTCCTGCACGGCGCGGATCTCCTCGGCGTCCACCGCGCCGCGGCACAGCGCGGCGCCGGAACGGAAGCGCTTCAGCGCGCGACGGAGCTCATGCACCGCCTCGCGCCGCACGGGCTGTTCCCACGAGGCCAGCCTTCGCGACTCGGCGAGCGCGGTGTCGATCTCGTCCAGCAGCGCGGCGCGCAGCGATTCCTCGAGCTGCCCGGCGGCGTCGATCCGCGCGGCGCGGCGGGCCACGTCAGCACCCGCCCGCGGCGGGGCGGGACGTGCCCGCGCCGCTCACTTCGAGGGCTCCTGCGCCGCATCGGCGGCGGGCTGGGCGCGCGGCGGGGCCGCTGCCTCGCGCTGCGCGCGCAGCTTCTCCGCGGCGGCAGCGCCGCAGGCCTTCTCGACCACCGACAGCGGCTGCTGGCACACGGGGTCCTTCACGGCCAGCTTCCAGTACTGCAGGTAGTCGGCCTTGTATTCGAAGCCGGCCGAGGCGCCCTTCAGGTGCACCGTCGCCGACTGGTACATGCCCTCGCGCGACGGGTACTCGATGTCCACCTGCGCGATTCCGCCGTCGATGCGCACCTGCCGCACGGTCCACACCCCGGTGTCGCCCGGGCACATCGGCTTCCAGCCGGCGAGGCCGCGCTCGAACGTGTCCCACGCCGCGACGTTGATCTGCGCCGGCAGGTTGTAGATCTTGGGCGACGCGGCGTTCGCCTGGTCGTGCGCGAAGTTCAGCGCGGCCGAGACGACCTGCGGCAGCGGTGGCACGTCGGCCGAGACGCCCTGGTCGGCGTTCAGCGAGGGCCAGGTGCGCGGGGTCGAGCATCCTGCGAGCGAGGCGAGCAGCGCCAGCGCGGCAAGCGCGCGGCGGCATCCGATCCGGTCCGTGGACGGGGTGGCCATGCGACGAAGTCTAACGAGCGGCGCGGAAGCGAAGCGGCCGGCGCACTGGGGCGCCGGCCGCTGGGGTTGCGTTCGTGCGGGCGGGGATCAGGTCCCGGCCTTCGCCACCTGCCAGTACTCGACGTCCACCGGCACCTGCCGGCCGAAGATCGTGACCAGCACGCGGACGATTCCCTTGTCCGGGACGGTGCTGTCCACGGTGCCCTCGTAGTTCTGGAACGGGCCTTCCTTGATCGTGACGGCGTCGCCGGCGGCGAACTCCATCCGGACCTGCGGGGCCTGCTCGGCGGGGCGGCTGTCGAAGAGCATCTTCTCGACCTCGGCCACGCCCATCGGGGTCGGGCGGCCGGCGGTGCCGACGAAGTCGCCGACGCCGGTGGTCTCCTTGATCAGGAAGAAGACGTCCTGCGGGATGCGGCCGTCCGCCTCCAGGCGCATCTCGACGAACACGTAGCCCGGGTAGAGCTTCGTCTCGGTGATCTTCTGCTTGCCGGCCTTCAGGGTCTTGGTCTTCTCGGTCGGCACCATGATGCGGCCGACGGCATTCTCCAGGCCCTCGATCTGCACCTTGCGGAGCAGCGTGCTGCGGACCGAATCCTCCTTGTTGGACGCCACGCGCAGCACGAACCAGTTCATGCCGTCACGGAACATCGGGAGGTTGTCTTCGTCCACCGCGGGAGCGGCGTCGGCGGCCTTCTTGGTGCCGGCACGGCGGGGCTCCAGGGCCTTGCCGGTCTCGACGCCGAAGTCGGAGAGCTTGGGGCCACCCTTCTTCGCCAGTGCATCGCGCCCGCGCGAGAGAGACTTGGCGCCGTCGGTGCGCGTGGCGGTGGTCTCGGCGCCCTCGCCTGCGGTGCTGTCGTGCTGTTCGGTCGATTCCATCGGAAGATCCTCTGCGGCGCGCGCCGGGCGCGGGCCGCGGGTTCGGTTCACTTGGCGGCGTCCAGGACGCTGCTGTCGAGCACGCCGATCTGCAGGAAGACCCACGCGAAGACGCGGTCGCAGACGAAGCAGAACACGGAGATGGCGAGCATGGTGAAGATCACCACGCCGGTCGAGTTGGTCACCTCGCGGCGGGTCGACCAGTTCACCTTCTTCATCTCGCCCTCGGTGGCGATGAGGAACTCGACCGTGCTGTGCTTGCGGCCGAGCAGCCAGAACACCAGCGACCCGGTGCCCGCAAGGAACAGCAGCGCGACGGCGCCGGCGGCGTACTTGGCCGTGTCGGTGCCGCCGGAGCCGAACTTGCTCCAGATCCAGAAGGTTCCCTGGGCCACGAGCAGGCCGAACGCGGCCGCGGACATCATCCGCGTCCAGTAGCCCTGCCCGCTCTTGTAGATCGCCTCAGCCATGGTGCTCTCGCTTCCTCGGGGCTGTCCCCGCGCTGCGGCGCGGGGCGTTGGTCGGAACACGCCAGGAGTGAATCGAACACTCAACCTGCGGATTTGGAATCCGCTGCTCTGCCAATTGAGCTACTGGCGTATGCAGGTGGCATCGGCCGCATGCGGCCGGTGGATCACTTGCGCTTGATCTTGTGCAGCGTGTGCTTGCGGAGACGGGGGCAGTACTTCATGAAGCCCTCCTTCACCTTCTCCGAGATACCGCCCTTGACGCGGATCTCGGTCCGGTAGTTGAGGTCGCCCGTCTCGGTGCACTGCAGCCAGACGTATTCACGGTCGAGTGCGCGCTTGGCCATGTCGGTCTCTCCTGCCTTCGCGCCTCGCCCGGGCCGGCCGCACCTTGCGATGCGGCCGGCCGGGCAGGCGGTTCAGTCGTTGCGGAACTGCTTACGCGATGATCTTGGTCACGACGCCCGAGCCGACGGTGCGGCCACCTTCGCGGACGGCGAAGCGGACGCCCTCTTCCATGGCGACGCCCTTGTCGCCCAGGTCGACGAGCATGGTGATGTTGTCACCGGGCATGCACATCTCGGCGCCCTTGAGCTCCGCGATCTGGCCGGTGATGTCGGTCGTGCGGAAGTAGAACTGCGGCTTGTACCCCTTGAAGAACGGGGTGTGGCGGCCGCCTTCCTCCTTGGTGAGCACGTACACCTGCGACTCGAACTTGGTGTGCGGCTTGATCGAGCCGGGCTTGCACAGCACCTGGCCGCGCTCGATGTCGTCCTTTTCGACGCCACGGAGCAGGCAGCCGACGTTGTCGCCGGCGATGCCCTGGTCCAGGGTCTTCTGGAACATCTCGACGCCAGTGACCGTCGACTTCTTCGACGGACGGAGGCCGACGATCTCGATTTCGTCGCCGACCTTGACGATGCCGCGCTCGATGCGGCCCGTCGACACGGTGCCACGGCCCTTGATGCTGAAGACGTCTTCGACGCTCATCAGGAAGGGCTTGTCGATCTCGCGCTGCGGCTCGGGGATGTACGAGTCGATGGCTTCCATCAGCTTCGTGATGCAATCCGAGGCCTTGGCGTCACCGGGGTTCGTCAGCGCCGGGAAGGCGGCGCCGCGGACGACGGGGGTCTCGTCGCCGGGGAAGCCGTACTTCGAGAGCAGGTCGCGCACCTCGACCTCGATGAGGTCCAGGAGCTCCGGGTCGTCGACCAGGTCGATCTTGTTCAGGAAGACCACGATCTTGGGCACGCCGACCTGGCGGGCCAGGAGGATGTGCTCGCGCGTCTGCGGCATCGGGCCGTCGGCGGCGCTGACCACCAGGATCGCGCCGTCCATCTGGGCGGCGCCGGTGATCATGTTCTTCACGTAGTCGGCGTGGCCGGGGCAGTCGACGTGCGCGTAGTGACGGTTCGGCGTCTCGTACTCGACGTGCGAGGTCGCGATGGTCACGATCTTGGTCGGGTCGCGGCGGCCTTCCGACTCCGAGGCCTTGGCGACCTGGTCGTAGGCGACCGGCGCGCTCAGGCCCTTGGCGGCCTGGACGGCGGTGATCGCGGCGGTGAGGGTGGTCTTGCCGTGGTCGACGTGGCCGATCGTGCCGACGTTGACGTGGGGCTTGGTACGCGTGAACGTTCCCTTTGCCATGACTGTGTGTGCTCCGAGAGAAGAGGTGTGATGCGCGCGGTGCGCGTCGTGGGACGAAACGGCCGCGCTTCTGGACGAGGGAGACGGGTGCGGCCGCGCCCGTGCTGCCCAAGCCACCGAAGGGGATTGAACCCTCGACCTCACCCTTACCAAGGGTGTGCTCTACCACTGAGCTACGGTGGCCGACGATGAAAACGCCGCCCGTTGTTCGAGCGGCGGAGCGGAAAGCCTACCGGGAAACCGGATTTTGGACAAGCCCTCGAGGACATCCTGCGGGACGGGTTCCGCCTGCGCAGGAGAAAGGTGCCGAGAACCGGAGGACGGCCGATAAAGGGCCCGTCAGCGCTGGTCGAGCGCCCGGATCCGGATCGGCCGGGAGCGCTCGAGATCGTTCAGGTCGGTCCACTTGGCCTCGGTGCTGACGTGCCCGTCCATGAAGAGCATGGTGCAGACGTCGCCGACGTAGCGAAAGTCGATCTCGCAATCCGGCGTGTCGGGGCGCCACGCGGTGTCGACCAGCGGGATCGTCTCGCCGGCCCGCGAATCGACCAGGTACATCGACTGGTTCGGGCGGCGGATCGTCGCGTTGGTGTACCAGTTGCCCTGCGTGCCGGCCGGGGCACCGGCAGGCGGGGTCGCGTCGAAGAAGTCGTTCGCGGCGAAGTACCCCAGCTGGCCGGTCTCGGTGGACGACGCGCCGGTGCCGAACGGGCGCGGCAGGCTGGTCGTGATGTCGGCATCGAACCTCAGCGGCTTCTTCATCTCGACCGTCGAGCGGAACGGGTTCTTCTCGATGGAATCGGACGCGATGTACGCGTAGTAGTCGGGCGAGTCGTAGCGGTAGTCCCACGTCGGGCTGGGCAACGGCGAGTCCTGCAGCTCGTTCAGCACGATCGGGCCCATCTGGTTCACGGTCCACAGGATGTCGGTCCAGCTGCCCTTGCGGAGCGGCCCCAGGTTGGGGTTCGTGCCCGCGGGCGAGGCGGTGCGCACCAGGCCCTTGCTGAAGGCGTTCGCGGTGTCGTCGAACTGGCTGGGCAGGACGTAGTCGCGGTTGTCCAGCGAGTACGCGGTCATCAGCGCGCCGATCGTGCGCAGGTTGCTCTGGCTCGTGACCAGCTTGGCCTGGCTGCGGACCAGGCCGAGGGCGGGCACCAGGATGCCCACGAGCACCGCGATGATGGCCACGACGGTCATAGCCTCGACCAGGGTCAGGCCGCGGCGGGCGGCCGTACGGGGCGTGCGGCGGGGGGACGGTGCGGTGGTCTGCGTCACGGTGCGTCTCCTGGGGTCCCAGGCCTATACGGAAACGGCGGGCCGGCCTGTTGCCGGGACCGCCGCGGACGGCTCAGCTGAGGGCCATCGTCATCAGGAACTCGGCGTTGGACTTGGTCTTGGTCACGCGGCTGCGCAGCAGTTCCATGGCCTCGACCGTGTTCATGTCGCTGACGACCTTGCGCAGGCGCACGATCAGGTCGTGCTCCTTCTGGTCCATCAGCAGCTCCTCGCGGCGCGTGCCGCTCGCGGCGATGTTGATCGCCGGGTAGACGCGCTTCTCCATGAGCTTGCGGTCCAGGTGCAGCTCGGCGTTGCCGGTGCCCTTGAACTCCTCGAAGATCACCTCGTCGGCGCGGCTGCCGGTGTCGACCAGCGCCGTGCCCAGGATGGTGAGCGAGCCGCCGTTCTCGATGTTGCGCGCGCTGCCGAAGAACTTCTTCGGCTTGATGAGCGCAGCGTTGTCGACGCCGCCCGAGCCGATCTTGCCGGAGCCGGGCATGGCGTTGTTGTAGCCGCGCGCCAGGCGCGTGATGCTGTCGAGCAGGATCACGACGTGGTCGCCGAACTCGACCATGCGTCGCGCCTTCTCCATCACCATCTCGGAGACCTGGATGTGGCGGATCGCCTCCTCGTCGAAGGTGCTGGCCACGACCTCGGCCTTGCCCTTGGTGTTGCGGCGGAAGTCGGTCACTTCCTCGGGGCGCTCGTCCACCAGCAGCACGATGACGTGCACGTCGGGGTGGTTCTTGGTGATCGCGTTGGCGATCTGCTGCAGGATGACGGTCTTGCCCGTGCGCGGCGGAGCGACGATCAGCGCGCGCTGGCCGAAGCCGAGCGGGGTGACCATCTCGATGATGCGCGGCTCGATGCGCGTGGGGTTCGTCAGGTCCTCCAGGTGCACGCGCTTGTTGGGGTGCAGCGGGGTCAGGTTCTCGAAGATCGGCAGGTCATGCAGGACCTTCGGGTCGCGGCCGTTGACGCTCTCGACGCGCAGCAGCGCGAAGTAGGTCTCCTGGTCCTTCGGCGGGCGGATCACGCCCTTCACCACGTGGCCCTTGCGCAGCGCGAAGCGGCGGATCTGGCTGGGCGACACGTAGACGTCGTCGGGGGACGGCTGGTAGCTGTACTCGGCGCTGCGAAGGAAGCCGTAGCCGTCGGGCAGGATCTCCAGCGTGCCCTCGGCCAGCATCAGGCCCTGCTTCTGTGCGCGGGCGCGCAGCACCTCGAAGACCAGCTGCTGCTTGGGCAGTCCCAGCTGCTCGTCCAGGCCTTCCTTCTTGGCCAGCTTGACCAGCTCGTCGCCGGTCATCTTCTGGAGCGCGGACAGGTTCAGGTCGTCCTTCTTGGCGACCTCGAACTTGCCCTTCCACTCCTTCTCGAACTCGGCAAGCTCCAGGTCAAGCTGCTCGTCGGTGGGGACGATGCCTGCGGGCTGCTCGTAGTGGTGCGACGACATGCCGCCGCCGTGGCCGCCATGGCCACCGTTCCCACCACCACCCTTGCGACGACGACGACGCTTGCTCATGCTCTTGCTCCGTGTGCGGCCCGTGCATGCGCGCGGGACGTGTGCCGGGGGCGGCCTGTGGCCGCGGGACGCGGAGCCCGGCGGCTCCGACCGATCGATGGCTGAAGGGGATGTCCCGGGAACCCGGCGCGGGCGCAGGCGGTCAGCCTGCCCGGACGCGGTCGAGGACGGCGCGCACCTGCGCGCGCAACGACTCGGGACTGCCGTCGTTGCGGACGACATGATCCGCGGCGGCGCGCTTGCGGTCAAGTGGCCACTGGGCGGACTCGCGGCGGGCGTGCTCGGCGGCGTCCCAGCCGCGTGCTTCCCGGACGCGGGAAAGGCGCATTTCCAGCGGGGAATCGACGAAGACGATCGCGTGGCACCGGTCGCCCAGGCCGGCCTCCAGGAGGAGCGGTGCGTCGATCACCAGCGCGCGGGTGCCCGGCGGCGGGGCGGCGAAGAGCCGCTCGCGGCGGGCCTCGATCCAGGGGTGCGTCAGCGCCTCCAGGCGGGCGCGCTCGGCGGAGTCGGTGAAGACGATGGCCGCCACCTTCGAGCGGTCGACGGCGCCGTCCGGCGCGGCGACGCGGTTGCCCCACCACGCCAGCATCGCGTCGCGGATCGATTCGTCGTTGAACGCCTGGCGCGCCAGTGCGTCGCTGTCGCAGACCAGGCAGCCCTCCTCGGCCAGCATGCGCGCGACGGCGCTCTTGCCGCTGCCAATGCCGCCGGTCAGGCCGATCACCGGCAGGCTCCCGGCGGGCACGGGCCTCACGGCTTCGCGCGCGACCACGTCGCGCCCTGCGGGCCGTCCTTCACGGTGACGCCGAGCGCGGCCAGCTGGTCCCGCACGCGGTCGCTGGCGGCCCAGTCCTTCGCGGCGCGCGCGGCGGCACGAGTGGCGATCAGCACCTCCACCTGCGCGACGAACGCGGGGTCCTCGGCTGGCGCGGCGCCCGCGACGGGCGCGTTTCGGCCAAGCACGCCCAGCACGGAATCCATCGCCAGCAGGCTGGCGAGCTCGCGCACGGGGCAGGCCGATTCGTGGTCCGCGGGCTTCGCGGCGACGGCTTCGTTCAGCGCGGCGATCGCGCGCGCCACGTTCAGGTCGTCGCACAGCGCGTCGGTGAACGCGGCAAGCGCGCGCTCGAACGGGCCGGCGGGGCGGGCCTCGTCGACCGCGGCGGCGGGCGAGGGCGCGGGCGCGTGGCCGGCGGCGCGCGAGAGGCCGTCGTCGTCGGCGCGGCCGGTGTCGGCGCGGTCCTCGCGGGCGCGCGCCACCAGCTGCGCGTGCGCGCGGCTCCAGCGGTCGATCATGCGCTGGCAGTCCTGCAGGCCCTGCAGCGTGAAGTTGGCGTTCGACCGGTAGTGCGTGCGCACCAGCTCCAGGCGCAGCGCGGCGGGCGTGACGCCCTTGGCGAACAGGTCGCGCGCGGTGAAGAAGTTGCCCTTCGACTTGGACATCTTCTCGCCCTCGACCTGCAGGTGCCGCGTGTGGAACCACGTGCGCGCGAAGGTCGGGTGCCCCGTCGCGCAGCAGCTCTGCGCCACCTCGCACTCGTGGTGCGGGAAGATGTTGTCCTCGCCGCCGGAGTGCAGGTCGATCTCGTCGCCCAGCAGCATGCGCGCCATCGCGCTGCACTCGATGTGCCAGCCGGGGTAGCCCTCGCCCCACGGGCTGGGCCAGCGCATCAGGTGGCGCGGGTCGGGCTTCCACAGCAGGAAGTCGGCGGGGTGGCGCTTCACGGCCTGGTTGGCGGCGTCGATGCGCTCGCCGGCGCCCTCGCGCAGCTGGTCCAGCGTGTTGCCGCTCAGGCGCCCGTAGGCGGGGAAGCTGCGCACGTCGAAGTACACGGCGCCGTCCTTCGCGACGTACGCGTGGCCGCGCGCGACCAGCTGCTCGATCATCCGCACCATCTCGGCGATGCAGCGCGTCGGGCGCGGCATCAGCGTGGGTGCGCCCGCGGCGGCGCGCGCCTGCTCCTCGGCGGCGACCTTCAGGCCCAGGAGCCGCGCGTCCTCCAGGAAGCGGCCTGCATAGAACTCGGCGATCGCATAGGGATCCGACGGGTCGATCTCGGCACCGGCAGGCAGCTTGCCGGCCTTCTTCGCCTCTGCGATGCGGCGGCCCGCGACCGCCATCTTGTCCTCGCCGCCGCCGTCCGCGTTCGCGTCGTCGGTCATGTGGCCGACGTCCGTGATGTTCATCACGTGCGTGACGCGGTGGCCCAGCAGCTCCAGCGTGCGTCGCAGCACGTCGGCGTTCAGGAACGAGCGGAAGTTCCCGATGTGCGCGTCGTCGTAGACGGTGGGGCCGCACGAATAGAACGTCACGCCGTGCGCCGGGTCGCGGGCGACGAACGGCTCGGTGCGGCGGGTCAGCGTGTTGTGGAGGCGGAGTTCGGGCACGGCGGTCGCGATGATAGGAGCGCGCGGGGCGATGACCCTGTGGGGATTCAGCCCCGGTCCGCGCGCTCGATCTCGGCGGCCTTCAGGCCGATCTCCCAGAAGTACGCGGCCTTCATCGCGGCATAGGCGAAGCCGGCGTGCCCGTCGCGGAAGCCCTGGCGGCGCACGTACGAATCGGCGAAGTACGCCAGCGGCAGCCACCACCGGCCGACGGCGCCGTACTTGCGGCGCTGGCGGGCGGTCAGCGCGGGATCGGCCAGCCGCCCGGCGCGGCGCAGCGCGACCACCCGGTGCGCCTCCCACGACGAGTAGTCGTTGTGCTTGCGGATCCAGTGCTCCAGGCCGCGGAAGTCGCGGTGGTCCAGGCGCGCGGCGATCTCGCCCACGCTGCCCTGCAGCACGGGGTGCTCGTGCACCTCCATGTCCAGGTTGCTCCAGCGCTCCTCCTCGATGCGCTCGAACTCGCCGGCGCCCGGGCGGAAGAGGGCCAGCTTGCGGTTCACGTCGCCGTGCAGCAACCGGCGGCCCAGGAACCAGTTGTGGTAGCTGATCCAGAAGCCCGCGTGCGGGGTGCCGGGCAGCGTGCGCGCCAGCTCGTCGCAGAAGGCGTCGTCGACGAATTCGTCGGCATCGAGGAAGAAGACCCACGGCGTGCGCGGCGCGTGGTGGCGCAGGAACCAGTTGCGCTTCTTGGGGAAGCGGCCGTCCCAGCGGAAGTCGACCACCTCGGCCCCGGCGGCGCGTGCGATCCCGCAGGTGCGGTCGGTCGAGCCCGAGTCGATCACCACCACCCGCTCGAACCGCCCGAGCCGCTCGAGGCACGCGGGCAGGTTCCGCTCCTCGTTGCGGACGGGGATGGCGACGGTGACGGGAAGCGTGGATCGTGCGCTCATGCGGGGCGCCGACACGGTAGCACGGCCGGGCGTGCGCGACCGCCGCGATAGCATGCGCCGTCATGAGCGAAGGAAACGGATCCCAGCCCAAGGAAGCGGTGCGCGACTTCTGGAACGAGGCCTCGTGCGGCGAGGACCTGTACCTGCCCGGGCAGGACCTCGCGGCCTACGCGGCCCAGTCGCGCAAGCGCTACGAGCTGGAGCCGTACATCCCCGGGTTCGCGGGGTTCGACGGCGCCCGCGGCAAGCGCGTGCTCGAGATCGGCGTCGGCCTGGGCGCCGACCACCAGCGCTGGGCCGAGTCCGGCGCCGAGCTGCACGGGATCGACCTGACGCCGCGCGCGATCGAGCACACGCGGCGCCGGCTTGAACTGGCGGGACTGCGCTCGCAGCTGGCCACCGGCGACGCAGAGAACCTGCCGTTCCCGGACGACCACTTCGACATCGTCTACTCCTGGGGCGTGCTGCACCACTCGCCCGACACCCCGCGCGCCTTCCGGCAGGTGCTCCGCGTGCTCAAGCCGGGAGGCACGGCGCGCATCATGGTCTATTACACGTGGAGCATGATCGGTCTGATGCTGTGGACGCGGTACGGGCTGATGCGCCTTCGGCCGTGGACCACGATGCGCGAGGTCTACGACAAGCACCTGGAGAGCCCCGGGACCAAGGCGTACGACTACGCCGGGGCGCGCGAGCTGATGAAGGGCTTCACGGACGTGCGCATCCGCACGGTGCTGACGCATGGCGACCTGCTGACGTCGGACGCCGGCCAGCGGCACCGCGGCGCGGCGCTGACGGTCGCGCGGGCGATCTGGCCGCGGTGGCTCATCCGGACGTTCCTGCCGAATTCCGGCCTGTTCATGCTGATCGAGGGAACCAAGCCGGCGCGCTGAGCGCCAGGCGGCGGCTCACCGGTCGCGCCGGGCGACTTCGACCAGGGCGGCACGCCAGCGCGCGCAGGCCGAGTCCGTCCCGTACTTCCGCTCGGCCGCGCGGCGGCCGCGTTCGCCCATCTCGCGCGCAAGCGCGGGGTCGTCGCGCAGGCGCACGATCGCGGCCGCCAGCGCGGCGCCGTCGCCGTTGGGGACCACGATGCCGCAGCCTTCCTCGTCGATGACGCGCGCGATCTCGCTGCCGTGCGAGCCGATGAAGATCGTCGGCCGCCCGGCGGCCAGCACGCCGTAGAACTTGCTGGGCACCAGCAGCCCCTCGAAGCCCGGGGCCACCGAGACGATGTGCACGTCGCCGAGCGCGATCAGTTCGCCGAGGCGGCTGCGCGGCTGGTAGGGGCGGAAGACCACGTTGCCCACGCCGCGCGCGGCGACGATCGACTCGAGCTCGCGCTTGAGCACGCCACCGCCCACCCGATCCCGCGATCGCCCGCCAGGCGCACGGCGGCATCCGCCACGGCGTCCAGGTCATGGCCGATGCCGAAGTTGCCCGAGTACTGCACGACGAACCGCTCGCCCAGGCCCCACTCGGCGCGGAACGGGCTCTGGCTGGCCGGGCGCGTCCCCAGCTCGGCGGGGTCGGACCAGACGTTGATGCACCGCACCCGGGCCGGGTCGATGCCCTTGGCGAGCACGCGTTCCTGCATGCAGCGGCCCAGGACCACCACCAGGTCCGCGCGGCGCAGGCAGAAGCGCTCGATCGCGTCGAAGGCCCGGTGCGCGAGCGAGCCCTCGCGCAGCACGCCGGCGGTGACGGGGACGTCGGGATACAGATCCATCGACCACAGCACGTACCGAGTGCCGCGCAGCGCCTTCAGCAGCACGCCCACCAGCCCGATGAAGGGCGGCGTGGTCAGGCACACCACCACGTCCTGCCGCGGCAGCAGCAGCGCGCGGAAGGCCGCCGCGATGCCGAACACCACGAAGTCGACCGCGCGCGCGAACAGCCCGGCCTTGCCGAAGAGCGCGCTGGTGACGCGGCGGATGCGGATGCCGTCGACGGTCTCCTGCCGGGGGAGCGTGCCGCCGGCCTCGCCGTAGATGCTGCGCGACGTGATGACCGTGACCTCGTCGCCCTCGCGTGCCAGCGCGCGCGCAAGGTCGTGCGCGTGCTGCGCGGTGGCGGCGACGTCGGGCCAGAACGACTGGTTGACGAAGAGCACCTTCATGCGGCGCCCCCTGCCGAGGCCGGCGCGGCATGGTGCGAGCGGTACCACTCGACGGTGCGGCGCAGGCCTTCTTCCAGGCCGACGCGCGCGCGCCAGCCCAGCAACGACGCCGCGCGTGAGGTGTCCAGGCAGCGGCGCGGCTGGCCGTCGGGCCGCGAAGCGTCCCACTCCAGCCGGCCCGCGAAGCCGCACGCCTGCGCCACCAGCTGCGCCAGGTCGCGGATGGCGATCTCAGAGCCGGTGCCCAGGTTCACCGGGACGGGCTCGTCCAGCACCTCGGCCGCGCGCACAATGCCCTCGGCGCAGTCGTCCACGTACAGGAATTCGCGGCTGGCGCGGCCGGTGCCCCAGCACTGCACCGCGGCGTCGCCGCGCCCGGCGGCCTCGACGCACTTGCGGACCAGCGCGGGAATGACGTGCGAGGTCTGCAGGTCGAAGTTGTCGCCCGGGCCGTAGAGGTTCACGGGCAGCAGGTACGCGCTGTGCAGCCCGTACTGGCGGCGGTACGCGTCCAGCATCACCAGCGCGGCCTTCTTGGCCACGCCGTAGGGCGCGTTCGTTTCCTCGGGATAGCCGTCCCAGAGGCAGTCCTCGCGGAACGGCACCGCGGCGTGCTTGGGGTAGGCGCAGATGGTGCCGGCCTGCACGAACTTGGCGACGCCCGCCAGGCGCGCGTGCTCGATCATGTGCAGCGCCATCGCCATGTTGGCGTAGAAGTAGCGGCCGGGGTTCGCCATGTTGGCGCCGATGCCGCCGACTTCCGCGGCCAGGTGGATCACCACGTCGGGGCGCGCGTCGGCGTACAGGCGCGCGACGTCGGCCTCGTGGGTCAGGTCGTACTGCGCGCGGCGCGGCACGAAGACCTCGCGAGCCCCGCGCGCATGCAGCACGCGGTGCACCGCGCGGCCGAGGAAGCCGGCGCCGCCGGTGAGCACGATGCGCGTGGTGGAGAGGTCGGTCATCGTGTGGCGGTGGGTCGGACGGTAGGACGCGACGCGACCGCCGCAGGTGCGATGGCACCCGCGGGGTCGACGCTTGATTTATCGGAAATCGCCCGGCGGGACTTGAGAGCCGCGGGGTATCTTCGCGCCTCCAAGGCACCCCCGATGAACCAGCAGGAACCGAAGCGCGCCCTCATAACCGGGATCACGGGCCAGGACGGCAGTTACCTGGCCGAATTCCTGCTCTCCAAGGGGTACGAGGTGCATGGCGTCATCCGCCGGAGCTCCAGCTTCAACACCGAGCGCATCGACCACCTGTACCTGGACCCGCACCTGCCCGGGGCGCGGCTGCGCCTGCACTACG
Organism: Phycisphaerales bacterium; assembly: GCA_044360755.1. GTDB lineage: Bacteria > Planctomycetota > Phycisphaerae > Phycisphaerales > SM1A02 > UBA966. Next base: position 15,749 of record JBIKJV010000011.1, on the reverse strand, counting down.
GCGACCTGACCGACGGCAACAACCTGGCGAACGTGATCCGCATGGTCCGCCCCCACGAGGTCTACAACCTGGGCGCGCAGAGCCACGTGCGGGTCAGCTTCGACATGCCGATCTACACGGCCGACGCCGACGCCACCGGTGCGCTGAAGCTGCTCGAGGCGGTCCGCGTGCACCAGATGGAGTCGGGCACGAACGTCCGCTACTACCAGGCGTCCAGCAGCGAGATGTTCGGCAAGGTGGCCGAGGTCCCCCAGCGCGAGACCACGCCCTTCCACCCGCGCTCGCCCTACGGCGTGGCGAAGGTGTTCGCGCACTGGGCCACCGTCAACTACCGCGAGGCGTACGGCATGCACGCCAGCTGCGGCATCCTGTTCAACCACGAGAGCCCGAGGCGCGGCGAGACGTTCGTCACGCGCAAGATCACCCGCGCGGTCGGCCGCATCCGCCACGGGCTGCAGCGCAAGCTCTACCTGGGCAACCTGGACGCGCTGCGAGACTGGGGCTTCGCCGGCGACTACGTCGAGGCGATGTGGCTGATGCTGCAGCAGGCCGAGCCCGACGACTACGTGGTGGCCACCGGCCACATGATCAGCGTCCGCGAATTCTGCGAGCTGGCGTTCGGGATGGTCGGGCTGGACTGGAAGCAGCACGTGGAGGTCGATCCGCGCTACTTCCGCCCGGCCGAGGTCGAGCAGCTGCTGGGCGATGCCTCGAAGGCGCGCGAACGCCTTGGCTGGAAGCCGCGTACCAGCGTCGAGCAGCTGGCGCGCATGATGGTTGACCACGACCTGGAACTGGCGGCACGCGAGGTGACCCTGCGCAATGCGGGCCACGCGATGCCGCAGGCGAGCGACCATGATCGTTGAGCGCGCCGCGATCGCCGCCTTGCTGGCCGCGTGCGCGGTGCTGGCGCCGCAGCAGCCGGCACGGCCGGCGCAGGCGACGCCCGCCGCCCCCCCCGCAGCGAGGACCCCTGCCGCACCGGCGGCGCAGGCGGTGCCTCCGCTGATCGTCGACTGCGCCACCAGCGCCCGCAGCGCGCAGGTGCTGCGCGACCGCCGCGTCCCGATGTACACGATCATCTACCAGGCCTGCGACCCCGAGGCCGGCAAGACGGGCCGCATCGACCTGGACAAGCTTGCCGCCGAGGTGGAGCGCAAGATGGGCCAGCAGCCATCGGGCTGGGCGATGCTGGACTACGAGGCGCCGTTCGACGAGTGGCTGCAGAAGGGCGTCGGCGACCAGCGCTGCGAGCAGGCGCGCTCCGAGATCATCAAGGCGCTGCGCTTCGTGCGCGCCCGCTGGCCCAAGGTCAAGTGGACGATCTACGGGCACCCGTTCCTGCTGTACTGGCTGCCCAACGGCACCGCCTGGGACCAGGCGCCCGAGCAGGTGAAGCGTGCCGAGATCGAGAAGCGCGTCGCCGTCTACGGCCCGATCCTGGCAGAGGTGGACTGGGTGAACCCGTCCAACTACGACATCAACGAGAACGCGCTGCAGACCAGCATCGAGCGCGCACGCGACAAGGCGCACGAGCAGGTGTGGCGCACGCAGCACATCGAGCTGGCCAAGGAGACGATGCGCCGCGCGGGCATCCCGCCCAAGCCCATCCTGCCCGCCGTGAACCTCTTCTTCCCCGGTGAGGGCCGGGCCACCTACATGCGCCCGATCCCGGTCCCGGAGCTCCTGCAGGACCAGATCGCGCCCCAGCTGGCCGCCGGGGTGGACGGGTTCGCGGTCTGGACGGGGGTCGACTACATCCAGGGCCTGGTGACCGGCAACGCCAAGCTGGACGGCGATCCGGAATCGCTGAAGACCCGGACCCGGACGCGGTCCACCTGGGTGGGCAGCTACCTGGACGGCAGGACCCCGGCCGACTGGAGCTCCGACGACGTCAAGTTCGTCATTTCCCAGCGGACCGGCCAGACGATTGCCGATGGAGTTGAGGCGATCCTGGCGGCCTGGAAGGCCCGACCAGGGGCCACTTCGCCCGCGCGCTGAGCAGCGATGCAATTCGCCGTCCTCTCCATCTTCGTCATGGTCTGCCTGGTGTCGCTCATGCGGCCGCACTGGGCGCTGGCGCTGGTGCTGCTGATGTACCCGTTCGAGCAGTCGCTGCAGGCGTCGGTGCCGATCTTCCGCGCGATCCCCCCGCTGGCCAACATCTGCATCGCGCTGGTGGCGGGCATCGCCGCCATCTATGCCATCGCGCGCCAGGAGCGGCCCTTCACGGGGTACTTCACGGGCGTGTTCTGGTGCACGTGCTGGATCTTCGGGTGGTCGGCGCTCTCGCTCATCTGGACGCCTTCGCACCCGCAGGCGGACGAGATGGTGAAGAGCGGCGTCCCGTACTTCGTCCTGTTCGTCCTGGTGTCGCCGTTCCTGCTGGACGGCGTCGACGACTATCGCCGCCTGGGGCGCGCCCTGCTGCTGCTTGGCGGCCTCGTCTCGCTGACCATCATCGCCAACCCGGAGTTCAACTTCCGGTACGGGCGACTGGGCATCGACCTGGAGGGCAACCTGCGCACCAACCCGCTGACCATCGGCGAGCTGGGCGGAACCATCCTGATCGTCGCCGCACTGATGCGCACCGAGGTAGGCGAGCCGTTCTGGGCGGCGCTCCGCTTCGTCTCGATCCCGCTGGGAGCGGCGCTGGCGTTCCAGTCGGGCTCGCGTGGGCAGATCCTGTTCGCGGGAATCGTCGCCGTGGCCATGTACCCGCTGGCCCGCCAGCTGCGCAGCGTCTTCTCGTTCCTGGGAACGGTGGTGGCGGTCGCGGTGATCGGCGGCCTGGTGCTGCTGGTGGCGCAGCTGGTGCTGGAGGGCGACATGCTCCGCCGCTGGGACGCGAACGCGCTGGCCGAGGGCGGCACGACGCGCATCTGGAACATCATGGACCTGGTGCGTGCCTATGCGGTGGCGCCGGGTTACTGGCTGTTCGGCCTGGGCTTCAACGCGTTCAGCACGGTCTCGGCGGCGATCCGTGAGCCCTATTCGCACGCGCTCACGGTCGACATGCTGTGCGAACTGGGAATGATCACGTTCGCCGCGTACGTCGCGTCGATCTGGTGGACCTACCGGTCGTCGCGCGAGCTGTTCGCGCGCGTGGCCACGGACCCGGGCCAGCGTGCGGACGTCACGATCTTCCTGGCGCTTGCCGTGTACCAGCTGTTGCTGAACAACAAGCAGGGAACGCTCTGGGCGGCCGGCCCGATGTTCCTGCACTTCCTGATCATCGTGCGGGCGCAACGCCGCGAAGCCCTGCTGGCGCCGGCTGTCGAGGCTGCTGACGAGGCGCATCCCGACCAGGCGCAGGCGGGCGCGCAGGTGCCGCACGGCGCGCACCCGGCCTGACCGAGCAGCCATGGGCGCGACCGACGTCACCACCACGCGGGACCCGGGCGGACGCCGCCGTGGGCGCCCGCAGGTCGCGGTGATCTACCACTTCTTCCCGCACTACCGGAAGGCGATCGTCGAGGCGCTGGCCAGGAGCCGAGTGGCCGACTTCACGTTCATCGGCGACGACCACGAGTACCTGCACTCGATCGAGCCTGCGAAGCTGAGCGACCGGGTGCGGTTCGTGCTGGCGCCGACGCACCGCGTGGGCGGGCCCTTCATGTGGCAGTGGGGCGCGGTGACGAACGCCGTCGACCGCCGCTACGACACGGTGATCATGCACGCGGTGCCGCACTGGCCGTGCACGTGGATCGGCGCGATCCTGGCGCGGATCCTGGGCAAGCGCGTCTTCTTCTGGGGGCACGGATACCTGGCGCGGCCGCGGGGCCTGAAGGGCCTGCTGCGCCGGGCGTTCTACGCGTTGCCGCACGAGCACATGTTCTACGGACGGATCTCGAAGGCATACGCCGTCGAGGACGGCTGGGACCCCGCCAGCCTGCACGTCATCTACAACAGCCTGGACCTGCGGGAGCAGGAGCAGGCGCGCGCCCGGATCACGCGCGAGGTGTCGCGGGCGCTGCGCACGCGGCTCTTCGGCGATGCCGCGACGCCGGTGGTGGCATGCACCACGCGCCTGATCGCGCTGCGGCGGCTGGACCTGCTGATCGACGCCCTGGCGCTGCTGGCAGGCCGCGGCGTGCGCGCCAACCTGCTGCTGGTGGGCGACGGCCCCGAGCGCGCACGCCTGGAGGCGCATGCGCGCGCACGCGGCGTGCGCACCCACTTCGAGGGCGCCTGCTACGACGAAGGGCGGATCGCCGAGCTGGTGATGGCGTCCAACGTGGTGGTCGCGCCCGGCAAGGTGGGGCTGACCGCGATGCACGCGATGGCCTACGGCGTGCCGGTGGTGACGCACGGCGACGCCGACGACCAGATGCCGGAGTGGGAAGCCGTCGTGCCGGGCAGCACGGGGTCGCTCTTCGCCAAGGGCGACGTGGAGTCGCTGGCCGCGGCGATCGAGCCGTGGCTGCGCGGGGAATTCCCGTCCGACGCCACGCGCGACGCGTGCCACGCGATGGTCGCGCGCTTCTGGAACCCCACGTACCAGCGGCGTGCCATCGAGCGGGCCGTGCTTGGGCGCCCCGCGGACGACCTGTTCGACGTCCGCGAGCCGGACCCGGGGGAAGAGCCGTGAGCGAGCCCGCCGCCGCGCCGCAGCAGCCGGACGCGCAGCCTTCGCTGGCGGCCGCCGCCGCGAGGGGGTCGGCATGGGCCACCGCGCAGGGGCTGGTGAACAAGGGCGTGACCGCGCTGGCGATGTTCGTGATCGCGCGGCTGCTGGACAAGGAGCAGTACGGCGTCGCGGCGCAGGCGCTGGCGGTCGGTCAGTTCCTGGTGGTGATGACGCCGCTCTCGATGGGCGACGTGCTGATCGCGCACCCGAAGCGGTTCGCGGCGCTGGCGCCGACGGCCCGGCGCGTGACGCTGCTGGTGGCGCTGGCGACCGCAGGCATCATCCTGTGCTCCCTGCCGCTGGTGACCCGCGTCTATTCCTCGTACCCCGCCGGGTGGCTGGCGGGGCTGCTGGCGCTGCTCGCGCTGCGGCCGATCATCGAGGCGTCCATCGTCGTGCCGCTCTCGGCCATGCGGCTGGGGCTGCGTTACCGCGCGATCGCGCTGATCGACGGCGGCGTGCAGCTCTGCGCCACGCTGGCGTCCGTCGCGGCGGCCGCGCTGGGCGGCGGGGCCGCGGCGCTGGTCGCGCCGCAGGTGGCCAATGCCGGGGCGCGTGCGGTGCTCTACGCGCGCAGCGCGGGCCCGCAACCGCGGCGGCGGTTCCACCGGACCGCGGCCAAGGCGCTGCTGCGCGCGTACTTCGCCGTGGCCAGCGCACAGTACGCGCACAACCTGCTGGTGATGCTCGAGGTGCTGGTGCTGGGCTACGTCGCGGGCGACGAGCAGACCGGCATCTTCGGCTTCGCGTTCATGCTGGCCACGCAGGCCAACGGCATCATCAGCGTGCAGCTCAGCACGGTGCTGCAGCCGATCTTCGGGCGCCTGCAGCACGACCGCGTGCGCCAGACCGCCGGCTTCGTGCGTGCGGTGCGCGTCCTGGGCGCGGCCATCGTGCCGGTCTCGCTGGTGCAGGCCGTGATGGGCGGTCCGCTGTTCCGGATCGCGCTGCCCGAGAAGTGGCTGCCCGCGATCCCGGTCTTCGCCGTGCTCAGCGTGATGCAGGGCTTCTACTTCGGCAACAACCCGACGATGTCACTGCTGAAGGCGCAGCGGCGCTTCCGGCTCTACTTCACGTGGCAGTTCCTGCAGCTGGTGGCGGCGGTGCCGGCGTACTGGTACGGCGCGTCGCGCGGCGGCGCGCTGGGCGTGGCCATCGCCAGCATGTCGGTGTGGGCCACGGGCGTGCCGATCGCCGTGTGGATGGGCATCCGGCCGGGCGGCGGCACGCTGCGCGACGCCGTGCTGATCTTCGCCAGGCCGTGGGCATCGGCGCTGCCGGTGGCCGCGGCGGCGTGGTTCGCGGTGGATTGGCTGGCGCAGTTCGGGGCGATCGGCGACGTCACGTCGCTGGTTTTCGTGACCCCCGCGGCGATCGGCGCCTCGCTGTGGGCGCTGCGCTGGACCGACCGCGAGGCGGCGGCCGAGATCGGGCGCGGGCTCGGGTCCGTGCTGGGCAGGCTGCGTCGGAAGTGACGGGTTGCGCGCGCGGCGCGCGGCACGCGGTTGGCACGCGCGGCGCTCAGCGCCGGCGGTGGGCGGCCACGGTCGCTTGCAGGATCCGCAGCATGCGCATGGCCAGGTTGGCGCGGTCGAAGTGCTGCGCGCCGGCCAGGCAGCGCTGGCGGTAGCCGGCCAGCTCGGCGGGGTTCGCCTTGAAGCGCTGCAGCGCGTCGACCAGCTGCCCGGCGTTCTCCGGCTCGAACGGGATGCCGGCGCCTTCCTCGACGACGATCTCGGCACTCTCGCCCGCCACGCCGTGCAGCACCGGGATGCCCATGCCCATGCACTCGAAGAGCTTGGACGGGATGACCGTGGTGAAGAGCTCGGTCTTGCGCAGGTGGATCACCGAGACGTCCAGCAGCGACCAGTAGCGCGCGACGTCGGCCTTGGGCACGCTGTCGATGAAGACCACGTTGTCCAGTCCCATGCGCGCGGCCTCCTCCTTCAGCGCGGCCTTCCGCGCGCCGTCGCCCAGGAAGAGGAACGCGTAGCCCTGCCCGCGCAGCCGGTCGGCCGCCTGAAGCAGCGTCTCCAGGGCGTGTGCCATGCCGTGCGTGCCGATGTAGCCCGCGACGAACTTGCCCTGCAGCCCCAGCTTGGCGACCAGCTCGGCGTCCTTGGGGCGCGGCGTGAACTGCGCGATGTCGACGCCGTTGGTCACGACGTGGATCTTGGAGCCTTCGATGCCGCGCTGCTCCAGCACGCGCTTGAAGCTCTTGGTCACGCTGACGATCGTGGCCGCCTGCCGGTACAGGAACATCTCCACCTTCTCCAGCAGGTGGATGACCTTCGAGTCCTTCATCGCGCCGACGGCCTTGATCGACTCGGGCCACAGGTCGCGCAGCTCGAAGACGAACGGCACGCGCTTCAGGCGGCTGACGAACCACGCCGCGCAGGTGGTGAAGAACTGCGGCGACGTGCCCACGACGATGTCGACGTCGCGCACGAAGGGCCCGGCGATGGCCGCGGACAGCATGAAGCTCTGGTAGTCCAGCACGCGGCGCACGAAGCCCTCGTTGGCCGTGATGTACGACCACACGCGGATGACCTGGATGCCCTCCATGGTCTCGCGCTGCCACGGGCGGTTGCGGTAGCCGTCGAAGACCTTGCCCTTGGGGAAGTTGGGCGCGCAGGTGATGACCGTGACGCGGTGCCCGGCCTTGACCCATTCACGGCAATGCTCGAACGTGCGGCTCGCCGGCGCGTTCACCTCTGGCGGGAAGTTGTCCGTCAGGAAGAGGATGTGCACGTCAGCTCCAGATCAGCCGCACCGTATGTGATCGGCCCGGATACGGGCAATCCGATCGGAAATTCGGCTCGATGCGCCCGAATTCCGGGTGCCAGGTGCCCGGCTGGGAGGCCCAGGGGGCCCCGCCGCAGTCGATCCGGAGCGTGCCGCCGTCGGCCAGTTCCACGGCCGGCGCCCCCCCGGCGGCAGGATGATTGCCGGGCGCCCAGTGCCAGTGCGCCACGGCCTGGCCGGGGCCGGTCAGCTCGTCAGCGACTTCCAGGCCGGTGGGCGTGAGCGTCCAGGCACGCCGGTGCACCGGCGCGCCCGGCAGGCGGCGGTAGCCGTCGTGCGAGCAGCTGACGCGCAGCGCGTCGGGCGCGCCGGACACGACCGGGACCGTGACCCCGGCCCGCCGCGCCACGCGGAACCCGCCCCAGACCTCGGACGAGTCCTGCCCGTCCACCGTGACCGTGGTGTGCGCCGCCGTGCCGCGCTGGCGCAGGCGCTCGGCGCCCAGGCCGTAGCGGTCGGTGCCGCTGTTCACCAGCACGCGGCGGCCGTCCAGCGAGAGTTCGAAGCTCAATGTGTCCGCGTGCGCGTGTCCGGGCAGGTAGTCGGGGCCCACGGGGCCGACGTCGGCGATGACGACCGCGCGGCCCAGCTGCATGCGCACGTAGCCGCTGTCGGCCAGCAGCGTGATGCCGTCGGCCGGCGGCTGCAGCGCGGGCTCGCCCAGGCGGCGTGCGTACGCGTCCAGCTCCGCCGGCGCCGGGGCCACGCCGATCGCCGCGTCGTTGAAGAACGAGATCTCGCCGTCCGGGTGGCACATCGCCTGCAGCCAGCGCCGCATGGCTGGGATGCGCGCGTCCACCAGTGCGCGCCACGCGTCGTCCGCGCGGCCGAAGGCGCGCAGGACGTTCGCCAGGTCCAGCATGTCCTCCAGCGCCAGCGCGTGGTACATCGGGCTGCGCTCGAACTGCCCGCCGTCGGGCAGGACCTGCTCGGGCACCTGGTCGCGCAGGATGCGCGCGCCGAGCGCCAGCCAGCCATCGGCCTCCGGGCCTTCGAAGAAGAGCCCAGCGAACACCAGCGCCTTCGCGTTCACGAAGAGGTGGTTGCCCAGGAGGTGCCATTCCAGGCGCTGCGCCAGCCATCGGGCCTGCACGGCCAGGCTGTCCGCGAAGCCCGCGGGCAGGTCGTTGCCGGCCATCGCCCACTTCACCCAGTTCACGATGCGCAGCGACGTGGGGTACGGCTCCCAGCCGGTGCCGGCGGCAGGCGGGTTGGCGCGCATCCAGCGCTCCAGCAGCGCGCGGTGCCACGCGGAGCGCGACGCGGCGCCCTGCGCGCACAGGTCGTCGAAGTAGTGCGCGTTGTAGCGCCAGAGCTTGGCGAGCGACGCTTCGTCCCAGCCGACCTGTGCCACGTCGTGCGGCTCGTTCAGGAGCAGCAGCGTGGTGGGCCCGGTCATGCTGGCACGCCGTGCGGCCGGGGTGACCCACGTGCCGGCCACCGCGCGCCGCGCGGGCGCGGGGCGCAGGTCGGGCACGGGGCGCGCCAGGCGGAACCGCGCGCGGCCCCAGAACTGCACGGGCTTCAGGTGCCGGACGGTGTGCCAGAGGCGGATGGTCCGTCCGAGGGGGCCCATCACTTCACCAGCACGCGTTCCAGCGCGGCGACGATGCGCTCCGCGGTCCTGCCGTCCCACAGCGGCGGGATGGCGCCCTTCTTCCACTTGCCGGCGAACAGCCGCTCCAGCGCGGGGGCCAGTGCGGCGGGGTCGGTGCCCAGCAGGTCGTTGGTGCCGATGCTGACGGTCTCGGGCCGCTCGGTGCTGTCGCGCAGCGTCATGCAGGGCACGCCCATCACCGTGGTTTCCTCGGTGATGCCGCCGCTGTCGGTGATCACGGCCTTGGCGTGCTTCACCAGGTAGTTGAATTCCAGGTATGGCTGCGGCTCGACCAGCTTCAGCGAGGCCGGCACGTCGGCCACCTCGCGGATCGTCTTGGCCGTGCGCGGGTGCACCGGGAAGACGACGGGGAGGCCGCGCGTGCCCTCGCCGATCGCGCGCAGCAGACGGGCGAACGAGCCGGACGAGTCGACGTTCGCCGGACGGTGCAGCGTCAGCACGAAGTACCCGCCGGGCTGCAGACCCAGCTCGTCCCAGAAGGGCGGCTTGGCAAGGCGGTCCATGTTCGCCAGCAACGTGTCGATCATCGTGTTGCCGACGAAGAAGATGCGGTCGTCGCCGACGCCCGCGCGCTTCAGGTTGGCGTTCGCCACGTCGCTGGTGGTGAAGAACAGGTTGGTGATCGAGTCGGTCACCATCCGGTTGATCTCCTCGGGCATGGTCCAGTCGCCCGAGCGGATGCCGGCCTCGACGTGCGCCACGGGCACCCACAGCTTCTGCGCGGCGATCGCGCACGCCATGGTCGACGTGACGTCGCCCACCACCAGGCACAGCGCGGGCTTGCGCTCCATCAGGAGCTTCTCGTAGCGCACCATGATGCCGGCGGTCTGCTCCGCGGCGGTGCCGGAGCCGACTTCCAGGTTGACGTCGGGCGCGGGGATCCCCAGCTGGCGGAAGAAGTCGCCGGACATGCGCTCGTCGTAGTGCTGGCCGGTGTGCACCAGGCGGAAGCGCAGCGGGCCGCCCTGCGCGCGGCGCGCCTCGATCGCGCGGATGATCGGCGCGATCTTCATGAAGTTGGGGCGGGCCCCTGCGATGATGTCGACGAGCAGTTCGGTCACGGACGGGTCCTCGGGAAGTCGGCGGCGTCGATCGAGACGCGGGCCACCTCGAGCAGTTCATCGAACGGGATCGGCGGCGGGGCCTTGCCGGCCACGGCCTGCACGAACGCCTGCGCGCACGCAGCCTGGCCCTTGTCCTGGCGCCAGAGGTTCATCTTGCGGAAGCCCGGCCAGCCGAAGCCGCGCAGCTTGCGGAAGTTGTCCAGCTGCAGCACGCGGCCGGCCGCGAACACCTCCAGGCGCTCCTTGGGGAACGCCTTGGTGCCGTTGGCGAAGTAGTGCACGGTGCCGATCGACCCGTCGTGGAACGACAGCTGGATGCTGGCGGTGTCGCCGGTGCCCTCGTCCATGGTGCAGACGTCGATGGCCGCGATCGGCGAGCCCGCCAGGAAGCGCAGCAGGTCGATGAAGTGGCAGCCCTCGCCGACGATGCGGCCGCCGCCGACGGTGCGGTCCTGCGTCCAGTGGTCCGCGGGGATCGCGCCGGCGTTCACGGTCATCACGAAGGCCTTCGGGCCCGTGACAGCCTTGAGCAGCTGGTGCACCTTCTGCACCTGGCTGGCGAAGCGGCGGTTGAGCCCCACCATCACGACCGGCGAGCGGCCGCCGGCGGATGCCTCGGCGTGCGCGGCGGCGATCTGGTCGACCTCCACGCGTGTCAGCGCGAGCGGCTTCTCGACGAAGACGTGCTTGCCGGCGCGGAGCGCCTTGCAGACCATCGACGCATGGCTGTCGTGCCGCGTCGCGATGACGACGGCGTCGACCTGCGGGTCGGCGAAGACCGACGCGGTGTCGGTGGTGGTTTCCTCGAAGCCGTACTTGCGGCCCGCATGGACGCCGCTGACGCCGCCGGCGCTGGCCACCGTCTTGAGCCGCGCGTGCGCCTGCTTGAACGCGGGGATCAGCACCGCGGTCGAGTAGTTGCCGCTGCCGATGAACGCGACGGTCGCCGTGCCCGTGCCGGCGGGGCGCAGCGCGACGGTCTGGCGGCGCACCTCGGACTCGGGCTTCGCCGCGGCGTCGGGGTACTCCAGCAGGATGCCGAGCGAAGGCCCTGAGCCGCCGATCAGTTCGTAGGCGCGCTCGGCCTCGGCCACCGCGAAGCGGTGCGAGACCAGCGGCTTCACGTCCAGCCGGCCGTCGGCCATCATGTCCAGCACGGCCTCGAAGTTGCGCTGCTCGGTCCAGCGCACGAAGCCCACCGGGTAGTCGTTGCCCTTCTCCTCGTAGTTGGGGTCGTAGCGGCCGGGGCCGTACGAGCACGAGACCTGGAAGGTCAGTTCCTTCTCGAAGAAGTCGGCGCGGGAGAGCTCCAGCCCCGTGACGCCCACCAGCACGATGCGGCCGCGCTTGCGGCACATCAGCGCGGCCTGGTGCACGGGTTCGTTGCTCTTGGTGCTGGCGGTGATGATCACGGCGTCCACGCCGCGGCCGCGCGAGAAGCGCTTCGCGGCGTCCACCGGGTCCTCGCCGGCGCCCAGGTTCACCGTCTCGGCGCCCATCTTCCGCGCCAATTCGAGCTTGGACGGGTCGAAGTCCAGGCCGATCACGCGGCAGCCGTGCGCACGCAGCAGCTGCACGGTGACCAGGCCGATCAGGCCCAGGCCCGTGACGACGACGGTCTCGCCCAGCGTGGGCTGCACCAGGCGGATGCCCTGCAGCGCGATCGCGCCCAGCACGGTGAACGCGGCCTCGTCGTCGCTGACGCCGTCCGGCACGCGCGCGCACAGGTTGACGGGGACGCTGACCGCCTCGGCGTGCTTGCCGTTCGAGACGACGCGGTCGCCGACCTCGAAGCCGGGCAGCGTGCCGCCGGTCGCCATCACGCGGCCGACGTTGCAGTAGCCCAGCGGGAGCGGCTGGTCCAGCTTGTTCAGGACGGCCTCGATGGTGGGCACCAGTCCGTCGGTCTTGATCTTGTCCAGCACCATCCGGACCTTGTCCGGCTGCTGCCGCGCCTTCTCGATCCACCCGGCCTTGCCGAACTCGACCAGCATGCGCTCGGTGCCTGCCGAGACCAGCGTGCGCGACGAACGGATCAGCAGCTGCCCCGGCCGGACGGCCGGACAGGGAACCTCGGCGACTTCGGTGGCGCCGGTCTTCAGCGATTGGAGGATTTGCTTCACGGGTGTTCCTGGCGGCCCTGGCCGCGGGTGCGGACGGGGACAGTCTCGGATGAATCGGCGTTCGGGGGGACCGTCCCGAGCGTTTTTCGGCCCGCCCGGTCCAGTCCGGCCCCCGGGCCGGGCCACGCACCATAGGCGAGGGTCAGGACCGGAAGTTTCCGTCCAGATAAGTCCGGCACCAGATCTCGATGCAGAGCAGCGAGAGGATGGTGTAGTTGGCATCCACCTTGCCGGCCAGGTTGGCCTGCACCAGGCGGTCGACGGCCACGGGGTCGAAGAGCCCGCGCCGGCGCAGGCTGTCGGCCGAGAGCAGGTCGCCCACCAGCGGCCGCAGGTCGTGCTGCATCCAGCGGCGCAGCGGCGCGCCGAACCCCGACTTGGGGCGGTAGATGACGTCGTGGGGCAGGTACGGCTCCATCGCGCGCTTCAGGACCCACTTGCCGACCTGGCCGCGCTGCTTGACGTGGCCGGGGATGCGCGCGGCGAAGTCGACCAGCTCCAGGTCCAGGAACGGCACGCGCACCTCGACGCCCACCGCCATCGACATCTTGTCGGTGTACGGCAGGTTGTGGTCGGCCAGGAAGAAGCGCTGTTCGAGCGCCAGCATGCGTTCCAGCGGCGGCACGCCCGCGGGCAGCGGCGCCAGGAAGTCCAGCATCGGCTGCGTGGCGAACGCGTCGCCCAGGTGCGCGCGGAAGTCCTTGGTGTAGAGCGCCAGCAGGTCGCGCTCCTTGCTCCACACGAAGTAGTTGGCCAGGCGCGCGTCCTCTTCCAGCGCCGCGCCGTTGAAGAGCTTGGCCAGCCGCCGCGACCACGCACGCCGCTGGTCGAGCGACGCGGTGCCCTGCTCCAGCGCGCCGCGCGCGGCCGGCGGCATCCACGACCACAGGCGCTCCAGGTTCACCGCGCGGTGGCGCCGGTAGCCGGTGAAGAGGTCGTCGCCGCCCGCGCCCGAGAGCAGCACCTTCATGCCCTGCTCGCGGGCCAGCCGGCAGATGTAGAGCACGTTGAGCGGTGCCGGGTCGGCCAGCGGCTCGTCCAGCTGCGCGACCATCTGCTGCAGGTCGCCGGCCATGCGGTCGGCGTCGATGCGCACGACGTCCAGCGGAACGCCCAGGTGCTGCGCCACGCGCCGCGCGTAGGGCAGGTCGTCGGCGGTGCCTTCGTCCTGGCCGCCCGCGGCCTCGATGGTGAAGCAGCGGATCTGCGGGTTGCGCTCGCGCGCGAACGCGACGATCGCGCTGGAATCCAGCCCGCCCGAGAGGAACGCGCCCACCGGCACGTCGGCCACCATCTGGCGCGCGACGGCGGCGCGCAGGTGCTGCACCGTGCCGTCCACCGAGGCCTGTTCCGAGAGGTCCTGCGCCACGCCGCGGAACGCCGGCAGGCGGTACCAGGTCCAGCGGCGCTCCACCTTGCCGTCGGCCAGCAGCAGCGCCTGGCCTGGATCGACCTTGCGCACGGCCTTCAGCGGCGTGCCCTCGCCGGGGCACCACAGGAAGCTCAGGTAGCGGTGCAGCGCCGCGCAGTCCAGTTCGCGCGCATCGGGCGCCAGGTGCAGCAGGCCCTTGATCTCGCTGCAGAACGCGTAGCCGCGGGCGTCCTCGACCGCGTACAGCGGCTTCACGCCCAGCGCGTCGCGCGCCACCAGCATGCGGCGCGTACGTGCGTCCCACAGCGCGATGGCGAAGATGCCGTTCAGGCGCGGCAGCATCGCCTCGCCCTGCTCCAGCCACAGGCGCAGGATCACCTCGGTGTCCGAGTGCCCGCGGAAGCGGTGGCCCTTGGCTTCCAGCTCGGCGCGCAGCTCGCGGTAGTTGTAGATCTCGCCGTTGAAGACCAGCTGCACCTGGCCGGACTCGTCGGCCATCGGCTGGTGGCCCAGCGGCGAGAGGTCGATGATCGAGAGCCGAGCGTGGCCGAGGCCCACGCCTTCGGGGTCGGCGAAGAACGTGCCGCCGTCGTCGGGGCCGCGGTGCGCGATCGCACGCAGCCCCGCCTCGAGTGCGGGTCGTGCGAACGAACCGAAGTAGCCGATGATGCCGCACATGGCCGTGGTCGTCCTGCCGATCGGGTCCCGCACGTGCGGGACGGCGACGGGACGTCCCGCCACGACGCCGACTACGCCGCATGCTGGCGTATGATCGGTCCACGCGCATGGAACACGCGAAAAAGAGAGTCGCCGTCGCGTACCACTTCTTCGCGCACTACCGCGCCGCCGTGATCGAGCGCCTGGCCCGCGACCCGCGCCACCAGTGGGACTTTTACGGGGACGTGCGCGACTTCGACTCGGACATCAAGCCGGCGGACTTCTCGCCCAGCGTGCGGTTCCACCGCCTGCCCTGCCGCAAGGTCCGGGGCCCGGTCATGTGGCAGCACGGGCTGGTTGGCCTGGCGCTGTCGGACCGCTGCGACGTGATGATCTTCCTGGGCTCGCCCAAGTACCTGGCCACGTGGGTGGCGGCGCCGCTGGCGCGCCTGACCGGCAAGCGCGTCCTGTTCTGGACGCACGGCTGGACGAAGGACCCGCACGGCGCGGGCGGCCTGTTCAAGAAGCTCTTCTACCAGCTGGCCGACGCGCTCCTGATCTACGGTCGGTGGGGCCGCCAGGTGGGCATCTGGGAGGGCTTCGACCCGGCGCGCCTGCACGTCATCCACAACAGCCTGGACACCGACAGCCAGCGCGCCGCGCTTGCGGCGATCCCAGCGGGCCGCCCGTCCCAGATCCGCCGCGAGTTCTTCGGCGAGGACGTCACGCCCGTGATCGCGTGCACCACGCGGCTCACGCGCGCGCGCCGGCTGGACATGCTCTTCGACGCGGTCGCGATGCTGGCCAAGGAAGGCGTGCGCGCGAACGTCGCGCTGGTGGGCGACGGCGCCGAGCGCGCCAACCTGGAGGCGCACGCGAAGCGGCTGGGCATCAACGTGAAGTTCGTCGGCGCGTGCTACGACGAGGTCCGCATCGGCGAGATCCTGCGCGCGTCGAACGTCTGCGTCGCGCCTGGGCAGGTCGGCCTGAGTGCGATGCACGCGATGGCGTTCGGGATCCCGGTGGTCTCGCACGGCGACCGGCCGAACCAGATGCCCGAGTTCGAGTCGATCATCCCCGGCAAGACCGGGTCGCTGTTCAAGGAAGGCGACCTGCGCAGCCTGGCCGACGCGATCCGACCGTGGCTGGCCACGCAGTGGGTGCCCGACGCCACCAGCGCCGAGTGCCGCCGCATCATCGACCGCTTCTGGAACCCCGAATTCCAGGCCCGCGCGATCATCCGCGCCGTCGAGGGGCGCCCCGCCGACGACTTGTTCTGGATGAAGGAACCGCCCTTGGAAGGAGCCACCCCGTGATCGGCCGAATCGCCCGCGCCACCGGACTCCGAACCTTTGCACGCCGCGCCAGGATGACGTGGGTCCGCTGGAAGCACGGGATGCATGGCGTGCACCCCACGGCGTACATCAGCACGCTGGCCGGCGTGGAGATCTCGTCGGACGTCCGGATGGCCGAGTACGTC
>JBIKJV010000116.1:0-8812 GCA_044360755.1 Phycisphaerales bacterium | reverse complement strand
GATGCCGTGCGGCCGCTGGATCAGCTCGTTCCACCTGTCCAGGATCCCGGCTGGCATGCCCAGGTCGGCAAGCCCTGTCAGCACTGCGGATTTCGACAGGATTCGCAGCACCACGCCCTCGCCGAAGAGCATGGGAATCACCGAGACGCGGAGGTCGAATTCCTGGCCCTTCACGCGCACCGTGATGCGCCCGTCCTGCGGCCGGCGCTTCTCGGCGATGTTGAGGTTCGCCATGATCTTCAGGCGGCTGACGATCGCGTTGCGGAAGCGGCCGATCGTCTCCGGCACGCCGGCGTCGACCAGCACCCCGTCGATGCGGTAGCGGACGGCCAGCGAGTCCTCGTACGGCTCGATGTGCACGTCGGTGGCGCGCTCGCGCACTGCCTCCACGAGCAGGTCATTCACCAGGCGGACGACGCTGGCTTCCTGTGCCTGGGCGGCCTCGTCGGCGTCGACGCTGGAGCGTTCGGTGTCGCTTGCCGTGACCGTGCCGCCCAGCGCGTCCAGGGTGTCGCCCGCCACCCCGTAATGGTTGCGGATGTACTTCTGGAGGTCGTCCTCTCGGGCCAGCACCAGCTCGACGGCGTGGCCCGTGACGATGCGCAGTTCGTCGAAGCTGGCCAGGTCGGTGGGATCGCTGGTGGCGATCCGCAGCGTCCGGCCGTTCCGGGAAACCGGGGCGCAGCGCAGCTTGAAGACCACGCGCGGGGGCAGGAGCCGCAGGGTGTCCTTGTCGGGGGTGGCCTCGTTGAGGTCGACGATGGGCAGGTGCAGCCGCTCGGACAGGGTGCGGAGCACGTCGTCCCGGCTGACCAGCCCCAGACGCACCAGGGCGTGGTCCAGCCGCTCGCCGGGCTGCTGCTCGGCCGTGGCGCGCCGCAGGCCGTCGGGGCTCAGGAGTCCGTTGTCGAGCAGCAGGGTTCCGAGGGTCATGGCCGTGGAGGGGCAGGGCGGGCCCGGCACGGGGCCCATTCACCTTATTGGCAGCCGGGCCATGGGTTGCGGCAAACGGCTGTCCGTGGCATACTGCGCGATCCTCCGCATCCGAAACCGACCGATCCAAGGATCCACACCGTGCCGAATACCGAGTCTGCCAAGAAGCGCGTCCGCCAGAACGAGACCCGAAACGCCATCAACAACTGGCGCAAGCGTCAGGTCAAGGACCAGATCAAGGCCTTCCTGAAGGCCGTGACGGACAAGGACTCGAAGGTGGCGGAGACCGAGTTCCGCAAGGTCTGCGCGATCCTGGACAAGGTTTCCAGCACCTCGACGATGCACAAGAACACCGCCTCGCGCAAGAAGGGCCGCCTGCACAAGCGCCTGAAGGCGCTGTCGGGCGCCGCGAAGTGACCGCCGCGGCGTCCGGTGCCGCGGCGCGCGTGCGCGTGCTGTGCCTGGACGTGGATGGCGTGCTGACCGACGGAAGCGTCTGGCTCGACGATCTTGGCCACGAGACGAAGCGGTTCCATGCCCGTGACGGACTTGGGATCGCGCTGTGGCGCCGTCTGGGGGGCGAGGTGGTGGTGATCACCGGCCGCGCGGGCCTGGCCGTCCGGCACCGCCTGGAAGAACTTGGCGTCCGGCACCTGTGGTCGGGCAGCCATGACAAGCTGGCCGACCTGCGGGCCGCGCTGGCGGCCGTCGGCGCGACGCCCGACGAGGTGGCGTTCGTCGGCGATGACCTGCCCGATCTCCCTGCCATGCGCGCATGCGGATACCCTGTGGCCGTGCACGACGCCGCGCCGGAAGTCCGCGCGGCGGCGCTCCACGTGACCGCCACGGCCGGCGGCCACGGCGCGGTGCGCGAGACCGTGGAGCACCTGCTCCGCAGCCAGAACCGATGGAACGAGGCACTGGCCATCTTCGGAGCACGCGCGGAGGACGGCCATGACCGTCCCCGAAGCCACTGACCGCGAAGCGCTGCGCCGGAAGCGGCGACCGTACCTGTGGACGGCCGGGGCCATCCTGCTGTCGCTTTCGCTGGTGGCGGTTGCGTGGTGGGTGGACCGTGGGCGCGAATCGGACGCGCGGCCGGGGCGCACGCGCCGCGGGCCCGTTGCCGACCTGGTGGCGCCCTCGCCGCTCTCCGACCGCGAGCGCTCGGGGACCGGGCCTGCGTTCGGCTCGCAGGAGTCGGTGCGGCTGGAGCAGGGTGCGTGGATCCAGGTGGCCGATGCCAAAGGCAACCTGAAGCAGCAGTACACCGCGACACGCATCGACCCGTTGCCCGACAAGCGCGTGGCGATGCAGCAGCCGCGCGCGGTGCTCTACAGCGACGGCGGCCGGATCATCACGATGCGGAGCGACGCGATGACCGCGCGCATCCCGCGCCGTGCGCTCGAGAGCGGCAAGCTGGACGGCAACGTCGTGATCCGCATCTACCGGAGCGTGGGAGGCCGGCCGGTCGACCTGGCGAAGGACGCCCCCGACGTGGTGGTCGAGAGCCCCGAGGCGCAGTTCGATGCCGCCAGCGGCGAGATCCGCTGCGACCGTCGCGTGCGCATCACGGGCAATGCGCTGGACTTCGACGGAGAGGGCCTCTCGCTGAGCCTGGCGCCCGACGGCAAGACGATCGATCGACTGGTGGTGGACCGCGCCTTGGCGCCCGTGCGCTTCAACCGCAGCGTTGCCGCAGCGCAGGACGCCGAGCGGCGCAAGCTGCGCGCAGAGGCGGTGAAGGCGGCGCCGACCGCGCCGGCTGCGCCTTCCGTGCCCCCGGCCGCTTCCGGGGCGCCGCCCGCGGCAGTGCGCGCGGCACGCCGCCCCGCGTCGGAGGCGTCGCGCCTGTTCCTGCTGACGCTGCACGATGACGTTGACGTCGTTTCGATCGAGGCCGGCCGCCGGACTGAGGTGACGGCGGATCGGCTTGACGCGTACTTCATGCTTGGTGGCGGGGTGGCCAAGGGCCTGGCTGTGGGCGACCCGTTCGGCCCGGCGCCGGAACGCGGCGGGGCCGAAGTGACCGGCATCGCGCATGGGCCGCTCCCCGCGCAGGTGCTTGGCGCGGCCTTTGCCGCGCTGGCGGACGACGTCGTCGAGGTGCGCTTCGCGGGTCGGCTGGTCATGGCCCCAGCCCCCGAGGGCACGCCTGAGCTTTCGGATCCGTCGGCGGTGCGGGTGGTTGTCTCGGGCGCGCCGGCTCGCATCACCGATTCGAGGTCCGAGGCCGTGATCACGGCGCAGCGCGCGACGTTCGAGTCGGGTGCCGAGCGGGTGGAGCTGCTGGGAGACGCGAAGGTGCCTGCGGCGGTCACCAGCCCGCGGTTCGGCCTGTCCGCGCAACGGTTCCAGCTGGACCGCTCGACGGGGATCGGCAGCAGCGAGGGTCCGGGCAGCATCACGGTGGGTGGTGCAGGCGCCAAGCCGCTGACCGTGGCGTGGGCGAGGAGCATGCGGGTCGCGCTGGCGCCGGCCAAGGGCGGCGACATGGAAGGCTCGCTGCGTGCAGCGGAGTTCGACGGCGAGGTGCGCGCATCGAGCAAGGACTTCGAACTGGAGGCCGGCCACCTGGCGATCGAGTCGCAGCCCGCAGGAAAGAAGGACTGTCCGCGCCGGATCGAGGCGACGGGCGGCGTCCGCGCGAAGGCGCTTGGCCGCACCGGGGGCAAGTTCGCCGCGCAGCGCGTCGAGGTGACCCTGTCCCCGGACGCCGCAGGCGACGCGCAGGCGCGGAACCTGGTGGCCACCGGCGACGTGATGGCCGCGGACGCGGCGCAGACGATGTGGGCGAGCGCGCTGCGGCTGACTTTCGTGGACCGGCCGAAGGCGCGCGGCGCGGGTGCCGGCTCGCGGCCGGATGAGGCGATGGCGGCCGATGTCGGCGCCGTGGTCGCCGAGGGGCCGGTCGAGCTGCGCATGCAGGACGGGACGCGGGTCTGGGCGGCGCGCCTCGAGGGCGACGGCCGCCAGCGCACGGCGCGGCTGGTGGGGCCCGACCTCCTGGTGGTGCGCGCGAACCTGGTGCTGGACCAGCTGAACGAGATCTCGGTGCAGGATTCGCCGGCGCGGCTCAGCTCGGTGGGTCCGGGACGCGCCAGCGGATTCAAGGACCGCGTGGTGCCCGATTCGGACGCGCGCCTGGGTCGCCCGCAGGTGAAGGGCGTGCCGCAGATGCAGGCGACCTGGCGCGACTCGCTGGCGTTCGCCGACCAGGCCGTGAAGCCGCGCGAAGGCGGCGCGGCGCGCGGCCTGCTCCTGCTGCAGGGCACCGTGAAGGTGCGTGCCTCACGCGACGCACGCGAGGCCGAGGCGATGGATGCCGACGAGATCCAGGTTGAGTTCCTGCCCAACGGTGCCAAGGTCGCCGCGGCGCCGAAGGGCAAGCAGGGCGGCGGCGCCGACGCGGCCGTGCAGCGCATCGGCACCATGCGTGCGGTCGGCAACGTGCGGCTGGAGGCACGCCAGTGGGTGGACGGTCGCCGCGAGGGGCAGCCGAAGCTCTTCCGCATGACGGCACCGAGCGTGGCCTACGACGGCGCGACGGGCGGCATTGCCGTCGATGGCGCGGGATCCCTGCTGGTGTTCGACCCCGGCAAGCCGCGCACCCGCGCGCAGGCCGACGAGGCGAAGAGCCCGTTCTCGCCCGATGGCACCACTCGCTTCACGTGGAAGCGATCGTTGGCGGTCGAGCGCCGCCAGGATGGCACTTCCCGCGTCGTGCTGGAGCGCGACGTCGTCATGGAGCATCTCGGGGCTTCGGATGCCGCCACGGGCACCGTGACTGCGGACCGCATGACGGCGGTCGTGCGCGGCGTGGAAGGCGTGGAGCCCGCGCGTGCAGGGGACATGGGCGCTTCGCTGGGCGGGCCGGCCGAGCTGGTCAGCGTCTTCGCGGACGGGCGCGTGGTGGTTCGCACGGCGGACATCGACGTCGACGGAGGCGAGTTTGAGCTGGACGTCAAGCGCCAGATCGGCGCGATCCGCGCGCCAGTGGGCCGGCTGGTCACCGTGGTCCGCCACGGCACGCCGGCACCTGCGCGCGCGCATGCGTTCACGTGGGACCTGGTGAAGGGATCTTTCGCGGTCGAGGGCGCGCGCGGGACGGTCGGGCGCTGACGGAGCCCGCCCTCCTCAAGCGCCTGGTCGAGTCCCTGCGCCTCGTCAGGCCATCGCCGCTTCCGGCATCCGGGCGTGGATCCGGCGGATCGGAGCCGATGCCGGGGCATCGAACGGGTTCGCGACGCCTTCCTCCTGGCAGATCAGCTTCGAGGTGATCTCGCTGGCAAGGAAGATGACGGGCAGTCCGCTGCCCGGGTGCGTGCCGCCCCCGACCATCCACAGGTTGTCGAAGCCCTGCAGGCGGTGCTGCGGGCGGCGGTGGAGCATCTGCATCAGGTTGTGCGCAAGGTTGAACGTGGCGCCGTGGTTGATGCGCTCCGCCTGCCAGTCGGCGGGCGTGACCACGTGCTCGGCGCGGATGCGGCGGCGGATGTCGGCAATGCCGAAGACGTCCTCAAGCTGGCGCAGCGTGCGTTCGCGGAGTTCGCCCCCCGCGAGGCGCCAGTCGACCTGGCAGAAGCCGGGCTTGTTGTTCGGCGTCGGCACCAGCACGTAGAGCGCGCTGTGTCCGTCGGGTGCGAGCGTGGGGTCCAGGCGCGACGGGTTGCAGACGTAGGTGGAAGGGTCCGGCGAGATGGTGCCACGCTCGGCGATGTCGCGCAGGTTCTGCACGTAGCTGCGGGACGTGTAGATGGTGTGGTGCGGCAGGTCCACCGCGCCGTCCACGCCCAGGTACATCATGAAGGTGCTGCAGCTGTAGCGCTTTCCGTCCAGGGTGGCGTCCTTGAGGGCGCGCGGGCGCAGGTGTTCGGGCACCAGGTTCTTGAGCGCCCAGCTGGCGTCGGCGTTGATCACCACGTGGTCATGGCGGTGCTCCTGGCCGTCCACGGCCACGCCCACGGCGCGCTGGCCCTCGAAGAGGACCTGCTGCACCGGCTGGCCGCAGCGGATCTCGACGCCCATCTCGCGGCAGGCCTCGGCCATGCCGTGCACCAGCGCGTTGCAGCCGCCGGTGGGGTGCCAGATGCCGTACTCGTATTCGATGAACGGCAGGATGGAGAAGAGCTCGGGGCACTCGAACGGGCTCATGCCCAGGTACTTGCTCTGGAAGCTCATCGCCAACCGCACGCCTTCGTGCGTGAAGTAGCCGCGCAGGTGGTCGTAGAGCGACTGCCACGGGCGCAGGGCGGGGCCGACGCGCATCGTGTCCAGGGAGACGAGGTCGGACAGCCCGCGGATCGGCCGACGCAGGATCGGCGTCATCAGCTCGAGCTTGCGGCGGTTGTCGCGGATGAAGCGTTCGAACGCGGGGCCGTCCTCGGGCTGGATCAGCGAGAGCTGGCGCGCCATGCGCGCGATGTCCTGCGTGGTGTCGATGGTGATCGGTTCGCCCTCGCGCTGGCCGATCAGCAGCCGGTACATCGGGTCCAGCCGCGTGAGCTTCGCATAGTCCTGGAGCCGCCGGCCGGTGGCGGCGAAGATCTCCTCCAGGACGTAGGGCATCATGAAGAAGGTCGGGCCGCAGTCGAACCGGTAGGGGCCGACTTCCAGCCGGCGGGTGCGGCCGCCGACGACCGGGTGCGCTTCGTAGACCGTCACGCGGAAGCCCGCGGCGCCAAGCAGCATCGCGGTGGTCAGCCCACCCGGGCCGGCGCCGACGATGCCGATGGAGGCGGGGCCGCGGCGCGGCGTGGAATCACGGAAGTGTCGTCCGGTGTTCGCGACCATGGGCTGCCTGGGGTTTCGCCGTGCGGATCGCATCGGATTCGGCGAAGATACGCCACGAAGCCCCGTGCGTGTGGTGCCGGCCCGAATCCGGCCCGCCGCAGGTGGCGAAACGGACCCCGAGGTCGCTGATTGCACACCGAGCAAGTCCCCCAACCCATCGCGCCGATCGTCGTGACGTCCCTTGCCTCGCGCCGGCAGTGGCTGGCAGCCTTCGAGCGCGGGATCGTCGCGCGCACCGATGCGTTGGCCGAAGCCGTGCGCACCGACATCGGGAAGCAGCCATGGGACACGCTGACGCAGGAACTGATGCCGCTTGTCGCCAGCCTGAGGTGGCATGCGCGTGAGGGTGTCCGCCTGCTGGAGCCGCGCCGGGTGCGCGGCCGGGCATGGTGGCAGATGGGGCAGCGTCATCGGTCCGTGCGCGTGCCGGTGGGCCGCGTGCTGATCATCGCCACGTGGAACTACCCGGTGCAGCTCCTGGGCGTGCAGTTGCTGCAGGCCGTGCTGGCGGGGAACCGCGTGGTGGTCAAGCCCAGCGAGCGGTCGCCGCGGTCGCAGCGCATGCTGGTCGAACTGGCTCGTGCAGCGCTGGCCGAGGCCGGCCTTCCATCGGAGATCGTCGTCTCGGCCGAGGCCACGCGCGAGGCCGGGCGCGAACTCCTGGAGCGCGAGCGCTTCGACCACGTGATCTTCACCGGTTCGACCGAGGTCGGGCGCGAGATCGCCGCGGCGTGCGCGCGCACGCTGACGCCCTGCACGCTGGAGCTTTCTGGTCGCGACAGCGCGATCGTCCTTGGCGACGCCGACCCCGTGATGGCGGCGCGCGCCATCTGGCACGCCGCCACGATGAATGCCGGCCAGACGTGCTTGGCCCCGCGCCGCGCGCTGGTCGACCGCCGCGTGCATGCCGCGTTCGTCGCGGCGCTCCGGCCGCTGGCGGCGGCGGCGCGCCCCGTGCGCCTGGCCGATGCGGCGATGGCCGACCGCTGCGTGGCGCTGGCGCAGGATGCCGTGGCGCGCGGCGGGCGTCCCCTGAACGGCGTGCTGGAGTCCGCGTCCGCGGGCGCGATGCGGCCGATGGCCGTGGATTCCTGCCCCCGAGACTGCGACCTGGTGCGCGGCGCGCATTTCGGCCCGGTGTTGGCGGTGGTGCCGGTCGATGGGCTGGAGGACGCGCTGGGCGTGCACCGCGCCGTGGGCCAGCACCTGGCGACCAGCGTCTACACGCGCTCGCCGGACGCCGTGCTGGGCGACCCTGCGCTGCTGGCGGCGCTGGGATCCGGCACCGTCACGATCAATGACTCGGTGCTGCCGACCGCGCATCCCGCCGTGGCGATCACCGGCAGTGGGCCGAGCGGCTGGGGCCCCAGCCGCGGCGCCGCGGGGCTTCTGGCCCTGACGCGCGAGATCACGGTCAGCAGCACGTCCGCGCTGCTGCGCACCCCGCTGGACGAGCCCGAGCCACGCGTCCAGGCGTGGCTGCGTCGCCTGGCGATGGGGCGCGCCGCGCGCCGCACGGCGCAGGCCGATGCGACCGATTCCCGAACGAACACCCTCGCCGCGGGGCACGCGGCAGCCAAGGAGCACTGACATGACGACGCACGCGATCGTGATCGGCGGGGGCCTTGCCGGCCTGGCTGCCGCGACGGAACTGGTGGGACGGGGCGTGAAGGTCACCGTCGTCGAGCGCAACCGCCACCTGGGCGGCAAGATGAACGTGCTCACCGAGAAGGGCTTCACCTTCGACATGGGCCCGACGATCCTGACGATGCCGAACGTGGCGCGCGGGATCATCCAGCGCACCGGACGCAACGTGAAGGACTACGTCGACTTCGTGCGCCTGGACCCCCAGTGGCGCTGCATGTACGAGGACGGCACGGTCATCGACCTGCTGGAGAAGCCGGCCGAGATGGCCGCGGCGATGGACCGGCAGTTCCCCGGCACCGGGATCGGCAAGGGCTGGGTGGACTTCGTCGAGTACAGCCGCCGCATGTATCGCCTGAGCGACAAGGTCTTCTTCTTCAAGGACCTGGGCGGCGTGATGGACCTGATGCGCAAGCCGCCGACCTCGGAGCCCGGGCTCCTG
>JBIKJV010000115.1:0-8831 GCA_044360755.1 Phycisphaerales bacterium | reverse complement strand
TCGGGCCTCGAATGTCCCTGGAGGTGCCGGCTCAGCCGCCCGAGCCCCGCTCGAGTGTGGCCGACCTGAAGCAGTATGCCGCGCCCCGCCATACCCGGCAACGCCAAACAACTGCCGATCCCGCGCTAGCATCGGTCGACCACGGCCCCGTAGCTCAGCGGCCTAGAGCAGTCGACTCATAATCGATAAGACCTCGGTTCGAATCCGAGCGGGGCCATTCGGCGGCGCAGGGCCAACCAGGTGCCCGGGCAATCGCCGGTTCCCGGCGAATCCACCGCCGCGGTGCGGCGAATCACGGGATTGCGATGTGGAGCCCCACCCCCACCCTTCGGTCCCCCCTCTGCCGGCCGTGGATGCGCCTGTGGTTGGCCGCCGCGGGCGTCTACAACCTGGTCTGGGGAGTCGCCGTGGTGGTGGCGCCGGACGCGGGGTTCCGCCTGATGGGCGTGGCGCCGCTTGACGGCACCGGGCGCGCGATCTGGCAGTGCCTGGGCATGGTGATCGGGGTGTACGGGCTGGGCTACCTGGCCGCCAGCACCGATCCGCTGCGGCACTGGCCGATCGTGCTGGTCGGGTTCCTGGGCAAGATCTTCGGCCCGATCGGCTTCGTGTGGTGCGCCACGCGGGGCGAGATCCCGTGGGCCTTCGGGGCGACCATCCCCACGAACGACCTGCTGTGGTGGATCCCCTTCGCGCTGATCCTGCGCGCATCGTGGCGCCATGCGACGTCGGAACCTACGGAGGCTGCCGCGTCCGTGGGTGCGGCGCTTCACCTGGCGCGCGACCAGCACGGCAAGACGCTGGCGGAGCTGAGCGCCACGGGCCCGGTGCTGGCGGTTGTCGTGCGCCACTTCGGGTGCACGTTCTGCCGGGAGACCCTGACCACGCTCGCGCGTCGGCGCGCGGAGCTCGAGCGCCAGGGCGTGCGCCTCGCGGTGATCCACACCACCGACGACGCCGTCGCCGCGCCCCGCCTGGAGCAGGCCGGGCTGGAGGGCGTTTCGCGAATGGCCGACCCCGACCGGATGCTCTCGCGCGCGCTGGGCCTGCGGCACGGAACGTTCCGCGAGCTGCTGGGCCTGCGGAACATCCTGCGCGGAATCCCGGTGACGCTCCAGGGGCACGGGTTCGGCTTCCCCGAGGGCGACCCTCTTCAGCTGCCGGGCGCGTTCCTGGTGGAGCGCGGCCGGGTTACGCGCCACCAGCGGGCGGCCTACGCCGGGGAACCGATCGACTTCGACCACCTTCTGGGCGAGCGCGGCCTTGCGCCCCCGGCCGGGGCCGCGCATACTCCGGTTCCGTGATCCGCCGTCCTGCCCCCTCCATGCTGGTTGCCGTGCTGCTGACGCTCGCCGTCGCGGCGGCGGTGCCCATGCTGGGCGTGGGGATCGGCCTGGGCCTGACGCCGGTGTGCGTGATCGCCGAGTCGGCGGTCGCCGCTGCACCGGCCCGCGGGCCCGAGGCCGCACACGCGGCGTCACCCGCCGGCCAGTCCACGCTGGCTGCCCCATGCGAGGCGGATGTCGCGCTGGCCCTGCGCGCGGCGATCCTGCCCCACACAACCGCGCTGCCGCCCCCCGCGGCCTGCTGACGCGCCCCGGGCACGCCCCGCGTGCCCCCCGCGACGTCCCGGCGCCTGCGCGCCGCCGCCCCGGCCCTGCGCCGGGCGCATCCCCTGTCCAACCCCCGTCCACCCGGACCACGCGCCAACCACGGCGCGGCCGTCCGTCCCGCACCACGCATCGGCGCGACGCGCCGCACACCCCACCGGAACCAACCATGTCCAGCAGCCAGCTCTTCAAGGGAATCCCCGTCCTCGACTGGATCGTCCGCAGCACCCTCGGCACCCAGAACCAGCGCATGGTCCGCCGCTACCTGAAGCAGGTGGACCTGGTCAACAAGCAGGAACAGGCGATCCGCCAGCTGACCGACGCGCAGCTGATGGCCAAGACCGCGGAGTTCCGCGCCCGCATCACGAAGGGCGAGAAGCCCTTCGACCTGCGCCCCGAGATCTTCGCCGTCGCCCGCGAGGCAATGGACCGCGCGGTGGGCATCCGGAACGTCTTCAACCCCGACCTGCCCGAGGACCAGCGCTTCGACCCGAGCCGCCTGCCGGCCGCCGCCCGCGCGATGTACGACGAGGTGGCCGCCCGCATCGCCGCCACGCCGGCCGCCCCGCCGGAAGGCGCGTTCCGCGGCTGCACCGCGCCCACGCCCAGCTGGCAGTTCGTCGAGATCCCGCCCGCGCTGTACCAGGCCGTCCGCGAGCTGTACCCCGAGAGCCGCCCGCCCTTCCGCGCGCGGCCGTTCGACGTGCAGATCATCGGCGGCGTCGTCCTGAGCGAGGGACAGATCGCCGAGATGCGCACCGGCGAAGGCAAGACGATCGTCGGCCCGCTGGCCTGCTACCTGGCGGCCGTCGAGGACATGCAGGTCCACGTGGTCACCGTGAACGACTACCTGGTGCAGCGCGACCGCGACTGGACGTTCCCCTTCTTCCGCGCGCTGGGCCTGACGGTCGGCGCCATCCACCCGATCCACATGCAGTCGCACGAGGAGAAGCGCGCGGCCTATGCCTGCGACGTGGTCTACGGCACCACGGCCGAGTTCGGCTTCGACTACCTGCGCGACAACATGAAGACGCGCCCCGAGGAGCAGGTGCAGCGCAAGCGGCAGTTCGCGATCGTCGACGAGGTCGACTCGATCCTGATCGACGAGGCGCGCACGCCGCTCATCATCAGCGGCATGGCGCACGCGGTGAAGCCGCGGTACGAGCTGGCCGACCGCCTGGCGCGCCACCTGGTGGCCAAGCAGGCGCCCTGGGAGGCCGCCGACGAGGCCGTGAAGGCCTGCCAGGCGCGCATCGCGGGCCTGGAGGGCGACATCCGCAACACGCGCGAACGCGAGGGCGTCCCGGCCATGCGCGCCGACCTGAAGGCCGCCAACGAGGATCTGAAGCGCCTGCAGAAGGACCGCGAACGCAGCCAGCAGTTCTACGAGGTCGAGCTGGACAAGAAGCGCACCACGCTGACGAACTCCGGCATCGCCGAGGCGCAGCGCGAGGCGAAGATCGGCAGCTTCTACGTGGGCGACAACGTGGACATGCCGCACCTCCTGGAGCAGTCGGTGCGCGCGCACGTCGTCTACCAGCGCGACCGCGACTACGTGGTGGCCGCGGACGACTCGGGCCAGCCGTCGGTCGTGATCGTCGACCAGAACACCGGCCGCAAGATGGTCGGCCGGCAGTGGTCGGACGGCCTGCACCAGGCCGTCGAGGCGAAGGAAGGCGTCCCCATCAAGGAAGAGACGCAGACCATGGCCACGATCACCATCCAGAACTACTTCAAGCTGTACAAGCGCCTGGCGGGCATGACCGGCACCGCCGACACCGAGGCCACCGAGTTCTACGAGATCTACAAGCTGGGCGTGGTCAGCATCCCGACCAACAAGCCCGTGATCCGCGACGACCGCAACGACCTGGTGTTCCTGAGCCAGAAGGACAAGTGGAACGCCATCGTCGACGAGATCAAGCGCTTCCACGACGCCGGCCGCCCGGTGCTGGTGGGCACCACCAGCGTCGAGAAGAGCGAGGTGCTCAGCCGCATGCTGACCGCCAAGCACGGCATCGCGCACGAGGTGCTGAACGCGAAGCAGCACGAGCGCGAGGCCGAGATCGTCCTGAACGCCGGCCAGCTGGGACGCGTGATGATCGCGACCAACATGGCCGGCCGCGGCACCGACATCAAGCTGGGCAAGGCCGACCCCGCGCGCCTGGTGGAGCACTGGAAGCGCCGCGACCTGGCGCCCAAGGACGCCAGTCCCGAGTGGGGCGAGGAGAAGCTGGTCGCCGCGATGAACCGGCACATGGCCAAGCGCATGCTGCGCCGTGACGGGCGCCCGTTGCCCGCCGCCGAGGTCGACGCCATGTCGGACGCCGACGTGCGCCTGGCGCTGATGCGCCACTGGGTGATGGAGATGCTGCCCGGCGCGTCGGCCGACAAGGTGAACAAGGCCACCGCCGAGGACCTGGAAGGCAACCTGGACAGCCTGGGCAACTTCATGCTGCACCGGATGCGCCTCTTCGGCAGCGTCGAGGACATGGGCGGCCTGCACATCATCGGCACCGAGCGCCACGAAAGCCGCCGCATCGACAACCAGCTGCGCGGCCGCGCCGGCCGCCAGGGCGACCAGGGCTCCAGTCGCTTCTTCCTGGCGCTGGACGACGACCTGATGAAGATGTTCGCCGGCAAGGCGACGCTGAACATCCTGTCGACGCTTGGCATGAAGGAAGGCGACGCGATCGAGGCGCCGATGCTCACCCGCGCGGTCGAGAAGGCGCAGCGCAAGGTCGAGGAGCGCAACTTCCAGATCCGCAAGAACATCCTGGAGTACGACGAGCCGATGGAGTACCAGCGCCGCATCTTCTACGGGATGCGCCAGCCGGTGCTGGAGCACCGCGGGATCCGCGACCTGGTGGTGCAGTACGTCGAGGATTCCGCCTACGACGCCGCCGAGCGCTACCTGGGCCCGGACTACGTGGCGCAGTGCATCGCCGAATGGGTGCGCGAGCACTACAACGTGGCGATCGACCCCGAGCGCTTCAAGGGCAAGGACCGCGAGAAGGTCAAGAAGGTGATCGACACCGAGACGCTCGAGGAGGCGTCGCAGACCATCGCGAACACGGTGGGCGAGTTCATGCCGTCGGACGCCGATCCTTCCGAGTGGAACGTCGAGGAGCTGCAGGAGTGGGCGCGCACGAACTTCGGCGCGGAAATCACCCGTGAGCAGATCATGGAAGGCGACGAGGACGCGGTCCGGCGCACCATCGAGGAGGCCGCCGCGGTGCGGTTCCACGCGGTGGACAACTCGCCGGTGGACGCGTTCCTCGTGCGCAACTACGGCGCCGGCGAGCTGGCCCGCTGGGCCACGGCCAAGTTCGGCGCCGAGGTGGACGCCGCGATCTTCGCCGACTGCAGGACCCCTGCCGAAGCCGGCAAGCGCCTGGCGGCACGCGCGATGGAGATCTTCCACGACCGCGAGGTTCGGTACCCGATCGACTTCGCGATCGAGATGACCGGCCAGCGCATGCAGCAGTCGGCCGAGATGCAGGCCACCGACCAGGACGGTGCGCGCCAGCTGGCGAACGCCGCGCTGGGCGAGTTCTGCGCCTGGGCCAAGGCGCGCTACGACGTCGACTGGGAGCCTGGCACGCTGCCTTCGCAGCAGCCATCGGACCTGGCGCGGCTGCTGCTGGAGGCGGCGCGCCGCGTGGACGAGTCGACCCTCGAGGCCCGCGCCACGGCGTGCCTGGCCGGCGGCACGTCGGTGGACGCGATCGCGGGCTGGTTCGAGCGCGAGCGCATGGTCGCGCTGAGCGAGTTCGAGCGCGAGCAGTGCGCGGCCGACCCGGCCACGTTCGTGCGCGCGCGGCTGCGCACGCTGCAGCGGCAGGAGCTCGAGACGTTCGAGCGCTGGGTGCTTCTGCAGATCTTCGACGACGCGTGGAAGAACAACCTGCACGCGATGGACCAGCTGCGCGACTCGATCGGCTTCCGCGGCATCGCGCAGAAGGATCCGCGCATCGAGTTCAAGAAGGGCGCAGCCGAGGCGTTCCGCGAGATGGAGGAGACGATCCGCGAGCGCGCGACCGACCTCCTGTTCAAGGGGCGCCTGGCCCCGCAGGCGCGGCCCGCGGCCCGGACGGCCGAGCCCACGCCGGGGCTGCTGGCAGCCGAGGATCCCGCCCCGACCGCCGAGCAGGCGGCCCAGATCGCGGCGGCCGACCAAGCCGGCGCAGCGGCGGCGCCCGTCAAGAAGGACCTGTCTGCCAAGGCGATGAAGGTCGTCGGCCGGAACGAGCCCTGCCCCTGCGGCAGCGGCAAGAAGTACAAGTCCTGCCACGGGGCGCAGGCCTGACGGCGGGGCCCGGGCACGGCCCCGGCACCCATTTCCCGGATCCCCCGCGGGGGCGGCCTTCCCGGCTGCCCCCGCTTCCGTCCGGAGTCGCTACAATCTCCGCCTCGCCAGCCTCGGTAGCTCAGCTGGTAGAGCAGCTGACTCTTAATCAGCGGGTCCAAGGTTCGAATCCTTGCCGAGGCACTGAAAACACCCCGTCCAACCGGACGGGGTGCTTTCGTTTTCGGGCAGCCCCGCGGAGGCCTACCGGCGCGTCAGGGCCTGCAGGATCGGGATCCCCGCCAGCGTCAGCGTGGCCACCAGCAGCGCGATGATCACGACGGCGCGCCAGTGCCGGACGAAGAACCCGCGCCGGGCGCGAGGGGCGTCGCCCCCCAGGTAGGCGTAGCACTTCGGGCAGACGTCGGCCTCGCTCCAGACGGCGGCACCGCAGTCGGGGCAGCGCGCGTCGGCGGCCGGGGCGTCCTCGCCGAAGCGGTCGAGGTCCTCGTCGGAGGGGCCTTCTTCGGGGTCGCGTCGGG
Organism: Phycisphaerales bacterium; assembly: GCA_044360755.1. Lineage (GTDB taxonomy): Bacteria > Planctomycetota > Phycisphaerae > Phycisphaerales > SM1A02 > UBA966. The sequence goes on along the minus strand of JBIKJV010000115.1, from coordinate 2,394 downwards.
CCGGCATGCGGGGAAGCGTACCGGGGCGCGCGTGGCATACGCTCCCGCCATGCCACCCACCGAAAGCACGCAGAAGCTCGGCATCGGATCACCCTGCCCGCCGTTCGAACTCACCGACGTCACGTCCGGCCGTGGGGTCGGCCCGCGCGATTACGCGGGCAAGCCGCTGCTGGTGGCGTTCATCTGCAACCACTGCCCGTTCGTGAAGCACATCCGCGCCGAGCTGGCCGCGCTGAGCCACGATGCCGCGGCGCGCGGGTACGGGTGCATCTTCATCTGCTCGAACGACGAGGGCACGCACCCCACCGACGGACCGGAGCACATGAAGGCCGAGGCCGCCGACGCGGGCTACCGCTGCCCGTACCTGCACGACGCCGCCCAAGGCGTGGCGCGCGCGTTCCACGCGGCGTGCACGCCGGACTTCTTCCTCTTCGACGCACAGCACCTCCTGGCCTACGCCGGGCAACTGGACGACAGCCGGCCGAAGAACGGACTGCCCGTGACCGGCGCCGACCTTCGCGCCGCGATCGACGCGGTCCTGGCCGGCACCCCGTGCGCCGCGCGGCAGAAGCCGAGCATCGGGTGCAACATCAAGTGGAAGCCGTGACGCGGCGCCCGTGACCAAACGAAAACCCCGTCCGGAATCGGACGGGGTCGTTCGTCGAAGCGAGGCGGACGGGACTCGAACCCGCAACCACCGGCGTGACAAGCCGGTACTCTAACCAATTGAGCTACCGCCCCTTCGGGCTCCGTCCGGGGCCTTGCGGCACCGGGCGGACGAGGAATGATAGCGAAATCCGGGCGGGGCGCAAGGGGTGCGGCACCACCGGCGCCACGGCGGCTGGACGCGCGAATCGCCCGGAAAAGGTGCCATCTTGACACGGTACGGATTTCAGGCGTCGGCCCAGGTGGGGCCCCAGGCGGAGCCGACGACCAGGGGGACGCGGAGCGCCATGGCGTGCTCCATGGCGCCGCGGACGAAGGCGTCCAGCGCGGCCGCCTGCGGGGCCGGGACCTCGAAGACCAACTCGTCGTGGATCTGGAGCAGCATCCGCGCGCCGGGCACCGCGGCGGGCATGCCGGCGTGGACGTGCAGCATCGCCAGCTTGATCAGGTCGGCCGCGCTCCCCTGCACCACCGTGTTGATGGCGATGCGCTCGCCCAGCGCGCGCTCAGCGGGGTTGCGGCTGTGGATCTGCGGCACCGGGCGCCGGCGGCCCAGGATCGTGGCCACGTAGCCGTCCGCACGCGCGCGCTCGACGCACGCCTGCAGGAACGCGTCGATCCGAGCGAAGCGCAACTTGTACTCGTCGATGATCTGCTTGGCACGGCTGGTGCTGGTGCCGCCGCCCAGCCGCCGCGCCAGGCCGTACGGCGTGATGCCGTACACGATGCCGAAGTTCACCATCTTGGCGGCGCTGCGCTGCTCGTCGGTCACCTGGTCCACCGGCACGCCGCAGACCTCGGCGGCCACGGCGCGGTGGATGTCGGTGCCGGCCTCGAAGGCCGCGATCAGGTTGGGATCCTGGGACAGGTGCGCCAGGACGCGCAGCTCGATCTGCGAATAGTCGGCCGCCAGCAGCACGTTCCCCGGGTCGGCCACGAACGCCCGGCGGATCGCGCGGCCCACGTCGGTACGGATCGGGATGTTCTGCAGGTTGGGATCGCTGGAACTCAGGCGCCCCGTGGCCGTCACCGTCTGGTGGAAGCTGGCGTGGATCCGGCCCGTGGTCGGGTCGATCGCCTCGCGCAGGGCCACGAGGTACGTGCCCACCAGCTTGGTCAGCTGCCGGTACTCCAGGATCTGCCCGGGGATCGGCGTCTCGACCGCGGGGTCCTGCGCCAGCTTCTCCAGCACCTCGACATCGGTCGACGCGCCGGTCTTCGTCTTCTTGACGATCCTCAGGCCCAGGCCCGGGTTCGCGGCGTCGGGCGCGTTGAAGAGCACCTCGGCCAGCTGCTTGGGCGAGTCCAGGTTGAAGGGCCGCGGCGCGGCGCGCTCGATCTCGGCGCGCAGGTCGCCGATGCGCACCTCCAGCGCGCGGCGCTGGCGCTCCAGCTCGTCGGGGTCGACGCGGATGCCGTTGAACTCCAGCTCGGCCAGCACCTCGACCAGCGGCACCTCGGTGGTGCGGTAGAGCTCGCCCAGGCCCATTGCGTCGACCTGTGCTTCCAGCGCGGCGGCCAGGCGCAGCGCGACGTCGGCGTCCTCGGCCGCGTAGGGACCGGCCAGCGCCAGCGGCGCCTGGTCGAAGGTGCGCTGGTGCGTGCCGCTGCCGATGAGGTCCGTGATCGGGATGCAGCGGTGGTTCAGGACCGCCTCGGCCAGCGCGTCCATCCGGTGGGTGCCGCGCGTGGCGTCGACCACGTAGCTGGCCACCATGCTGTCGCCGG
>JBIKJV010000114.1:0-8851 GCA_044360755.1 Phycisphaerales bacterium | reverse complement strand
CTCGCCGGGCTTGCCGTCGTCGTACAGGCCGACGATCAGGTAGCCCTCGTGGCCGGCGACGTTGAACTTGTGCGTCACCGACTCGCGGGTGTCGGGCAGGCGGCGGCGCATCGGGCGCTCGACGACGCGGTCGACGACGCGCTCGATCACGCGCTCGACCTCGACGACGCGCTCGATCACCGTGGCTTCCTTCGCCAGGCCCTCGGTGTCCTCCTCCTCGCGCTCCTCGCTGGCGTCGGACTTGGTGCTGAGCGGCTGGCTCAGCTTGCATCCGTCGCGGTAGAGGGCGTTCGCCTTCAGGCCCAGCTCCCAGCTCAGCCGGTAGCAGGCGCCGATCTCGGACACCGCGGCCTCGTTGGGCAGGTTGATGGTCTTGCTGATGGCGCCCGAGATGAAGGGCTGCGCGGCGGCCATCATGCGGATGTGGCCTTCCGGCGCGATGAAGCGCGTGCCCAGCGTGCCGCAGCGGTTGGCGCAGTCGAAGACCGGCAGGTGGCGGTCCTTGAGGTGCGGGGCGCCCTCGATGGTCTGCGTGCCGCAGATGCGGCGGTTCAGCGCCTCGATCTGCTCCTTGGTCAGGCCCAGCGCGCGCAGGCCGCTGAACTTCTGGTCGTTGCGCGCCGCGGCGACGTCGACGCCCAGGTTGGCCAGGATGCGCTCCGGCATGCTCCAGGCGTTGAACGCGAAGCCGATCTCGAAGACCGTCGGCAGGCCGTTCTCGACCTGGACGACCTCGTCGCCGGTGTAGCCGCTCTCGACCAGGAAGTCACGGAACGTGCGGCCGTGCGCGGGCACGGTGCCGTCGGCCTCCGGCATGGGGATCTCGAGGCTGAGCGTGCCCATGACGTGCGCCACGATCTCGTCGACCTGCGCCGGCGAGTAGCCGAGCGCGCGGAGCGCCGGGCGCAGCGACTGGTTGGCGATCTTGAAGTAGCCGCCGCCGGCCAGCTTCTTGAACTTGGTGAGCGCGAAGTCGGGCTCGACGCCCGTCGTATCGCAGTCCATCAGCAGGCCGATGGTGCCGGTCGGGGCGATGACCGTGACCTGCGCGTTGCGGAAGCCGTGCTTCTTGCCGAACGCCAGCGCGTCGTCCCACGACGACACCGCGTGCTGCAGCAGCGCGTCGGCGTTGGCGATGTTCACGCGGCCGGCCTTGAAGACCGAGTGGTCGATCGGCACCGGCGAGATGCGCAGGTCCTCGTATTCGCCGCTGTCGCGCGCCACGCCCGCCGCGGCGCGGCGGTGGTTGCGGACCACGCGGAGCATGTGCTCCTTGTTGGCCTTGTAGCCCTCGAAGGGGCCGTGCTCGGCCGCCAGGACCGCGCTGGCCGCGTAGGAGCGGCCCGTCAGGATCGCGGTCAGCGTGCCGCAGACCGCGCGGCCTTCCTCGCTGTCGTAGGGGATGCCGGCCTGCATGAGCATGGCGCCCAGGTTGGCGTAGCCCAGGCCCAGCGTGCGGTACTTCCAGCTGAGCTCGGCGATCTCCTTGGACGGGAAGCTGGCCATCAGGACGCTGATCTCCAGGACCACGGTCCACAGGCTGATCGCGTGCTCGTAGCCCTCGATGTCGAAGGTGCGCGTCTCGGGGTCGTAGAACTTCAGCAGGTTGATCGACGCCAGGTTGCACGCCGTGTTGTCGAGGAACATGTACTCGCTGCACGGGTTGCTGGCGTTGATGCGCCCGCCCTCGGGGCAGGTGTGCCAGGCGTTGATGGTGCTGTCGTACTGCACGCCGGGGTCGGCGCAGTGCCAGGCGGCCTCGTTGATCTGGCGCCACAGCTCGCGGGCCGGCAGCTTCTTCGCCACCTTGCCGTCGGTGCGGCGGACCAGCGTCCACTCACCGTCCTTCTCGACCGCCTCCATGAAGGCGTCGGACAGGCGCACCGAGTTGTTCGAGTTCTGGCCGCTGACCGTGTAGTAGGCCTCGCCGTTGAAGTCGTAGTCCAGCTTCAGGCCCAGCTGGTCGGCGATCTCGCGCTGGTTCGGAGCCAGGTGCTTCATGCCCTCGACGAGCGCGGCGACCTTGATCTCCTCGCGGACCTTCCAGTTGACGAACTTCTCGATGTCCGGGTGGTCGACGTCCAGGCAGACCATCTTGGCCGCGCGGCGCGTGGTACCGCCCGACTTGATCGCGCCCGCGGCGCGGTCGCCGATCTTCAGGAAGCTCATCAGGCCCGAGCTGCGGCCGCCGCCCGAGAGCGGCTCGTTCTCGCCGCGCAGGTTCGAGAAGTTGGTGCCCGTGCCCGAGCCGTACTTGAAGAGGCGCGCCTCGCGCGTCCACAGGTCCATGATGCCGCCCTCGCCGACCAGGTCGTCGCGGACCGCCTGGATGAAGCAGGCGTGCGGCTGCGGGTGCGTGTAGGCGTCCTTGGCCAGGCCGATCTTGCCGGTCTTGTGGTCGGCGATCCAGTGGCCCTGCGCGGGGCCGCTGATGCCGTAGGCGAAGTTGAGGCCGGTGTTGAACCACTGCGGGCTGTTCGGCGCCGCCATCTGGTTCAGCAGCATGTGGCTCAGCTCGTCGTAGAACGCGTCGGCGTCCTTCTTGGCGCTGAAGTAGCCGAACTTCTCGCCCCAGTGGCGCCAGCAGCCCACCAGGCGGTGCACGACCTGCTTCACGCTGCGCTCGGGGCCCAGCACGGGCTTGCCCGAAGCGTCCTTCTGGACCTTGCCGTCGGCCGTCATCTGCGGCACACCGGCCTTGCGGAAGTACTTGCTGACCACGATGTCCGTGGCCAGCTGGCTCCAGGTCGCCGGGATCTGCGCGTCGTGCATCTCGAAGACGGTGCTGCCGTCCGAGTTGCTGATGCGGCTCGAGCGGGAGGTCCACTCGACGGTGTTGAAGACGTCCTTGCCTGCGGTGGTGAAACGGCGTGCGATGCGCATGTGTCGATGTTTCCGAAACGGGGGTGCGTGATGCATTCCGGCGCGGCGGCGCGCAATTCCGTGCGCAGCCGTGCCGGGTCGATGTGGGTCAGTGACTGTTGGGGGTGCCGTCGCCGAACGGGAGCCCGTCGACGCGGGGAAGCGTGAGGCCGGCCTGGTCCTGGTACTTGCCGCCCTTGTCCGCGTAGCTGACCGCGCAGACGCTGTCGGCCTTCAGGAAGATCATCTGCGCGATGCCCTCGTTCGCGTAGATCTTGGCCGGCAGGGGGGTGGTGTTGCTGATCTCGATGGTGACCTTGCCGCGCCACTCGGGCTCGAGCGGCGTGACGTTGACGATGATGCCGCAGCGGGCATACGTGCTCTTGCCGACGCAGATCGCCAGGACGTCGCGGGGGACGTCGATGGTCTCCACCGTCTCGGCCAGCGCGAAGCTGTTCGGCGGGATCACGATGTGGTCCTTGCCGGTTTCCGCGGTGTCGATGGTGATGAACAGGTCGTTGGAGAACGCCTTCGGGTCGACGATCGCCGTCCCGCCGCTGGTGGCGTTGGTGAAGATCTTGAAGCGGGTGCCGACGCGCACGTCGTAGCCGTAGCTCGAGACGCCGTACGAGACGGTGCCCGGGCGCTTCACGTTGTCCGCGAAGGGGGCGATCCGGACGGTCTGCCGGATCTGCGTGTCACACAGGATGCTCATCGGTCGCTGCCCCTTGCTGCAGGCCCTATGGCCCGACGTAAGTCCCTGTACTGCGGACGGTTGTACGGCATCTGTTCGGTACGACACGCTTCGGGCTGGACACACAACGTGTAGCGAAGCGGGTCGAATGGTAACCCTACCTATTGTGGGTGCAAGGGTTGGTTTCGTCGTTTTTATCGACTTTCGGGATCCCGCCACGCAAGTGCAGTGATTCACCGGGGTTAGGGTTCCGTGAAGGTGAATCGACAGCCAAACCGGACTGTGGACAGGTTGTCGGCCCGTGCCTCTCTAGACTCGCCGGACGCGTTGCGACGCACGGAGGCTTGCGCAGCTTGCTGTTTCCCGAACCACCATCCGCGGAGGAATCCGCACCGTTCGAACCCGCCGTCCGCCTGGACCCGGACGCCCTCCTGGAGGGCCTGACCGAGGACCAGCGCACCGCGGTGGCGCACGTCGACGGCCCGCTCCTGGTGCTGGCCGGCCCCGGCAGCGGCAAGACGCGCGTGATCACGCGACGCGTGGCGTTCCTGATCGCCAACGGCGTGGCGCCGTGGAACATCCTGGCGCTGACGTTCACCAACAAGGCCGCGGGCGAGATGCGCGCGCGCGTCGAGTCGATGCTGCCCGCGGGCCTGCCCGGTCGCCGCGGCCTGGTGGTCAGCACCTTCCACGCGTTCTGCGCGATGTTCCTGCGCCGCCACGCGGCCGACTGCGGCGTGGACCCCGCGTTCGTCATCTGGGACACCGACGACCAGCGCCGTGCGGTCAAGTCGGCGATCGCCGAGGCCGGGCTGGACGACAAGAACTTCCAGCCCGCCGCCGTGCACGCCAAGATCAGCAACGCGAAGAACCAGCTGGTGGACGCGCAGCGGTTCGCCGAGACCGCCGGCGACTACAGCTCGCGCCAGGTCGCGAAGGCCTACGCCGCGTACGAGCGCATCCTGCAGCGGCAGAAGGCGCTGGACTTCGACGACCTGCTGATGAAGGTGGCGCTGGCGCTGGAGACCAACGACGCGCTGCGTGCGCAGGCCGCGGCGCGGCACCGCTACCTGCTGATCGACGAGTACCAGGACACCAACCGCGCGCAGTTCGCCATCGCGCGGCGCATCGCGGGCGACCACCGCAACATCTGCGTGGTCGGCGACCCCGATCAGTCGATCTACCGCTGGCGCGGCGCGGACATTCGCAACATCCTGGAGTTCGAGGAGTGCTTCCCCGGCGCGAAGACCGTGAGCCTGGGCGAGAACTTCCGCTCCACCGGCCACATCGTCGCCGCGGCCGACGGCCTGATCCGCCACAACAAGCGCCGCAAGGCGCGCACGCTCTACACCGCGCTGGGCGACGGCGCCAAGGTGCGCGTGGTGCGCTGCGCCGACGAGCACTCCGAGTCCGACGAGGTGGCCAAGGCCATCGTCGAGGCGAACGCCGCCGGCACGCCGTGGCGCGAGATGGCGGTGCTCTACCGCATGAACGCTCTGAGCCGCGTGATCGAGGACGCGCTGCGCAAGCGGCAGGTGCCGTACCGCATCGTGCGCGGCACCGCGTTCTTCGAGCGCAAGGAAGTGAAGGACCTGATCGCCTACCTTCGCCTGGTGGCGAACCCCGCCGACGACGTGGCGTGCGGACGCGTGATCAACGTGCCCGCGCGCGGCATCGGCGACACCTCGGTGGGCAAGCTGGAGCGCATCGCGCTGGCGCGCAAGGTGCCGATGACGGCCGTGCTGGGCGAGGCCCGCGCCGCGGGCGTGCCCGAGCGCACCGCCAAGCGCGTGGACGAGTTCGCTGCGTCGCTGGCGCGGTGGGGCGGGCTTCTGCCGGGCCGCGGCGCCGACGCGCTGGCGGCGTTCGTCGGCATGGTGCTGGACGAGAGCGGCCTGCGCGAGTTCGCCGACGGCCTGGAGGGCGAGGACCTGGAACAGCGCCAGGCCAATCTGGACGAGGTGGTCAGCGCGGCCGGCGACTTCGAGCTGCAGGACGAGCCCGACCGGCCCGAGCCGCCCACGCTCCTGCGCGCGCTGCAGGCGTTCCTGCAGGGCGTGGCGCTGGTGGCCGACACCGACGCGATCGACCAGGAGTCCGGCGCCGTCACGCTGATGACGATGCACGCGGCGAAGGGCCTGGAGTTCGAGCACGTCGCGCTGATCGGCTGCGAGGAGGGCCTGCTGCCCCACATGCGCGCGCGCGAGGGCGACGACGACGTCGAGGAGGAGCGCCGCCTGTGCTTCGTGGGCATGACCCGCGCGCGGCGCCGGCTGCTCATGACCCACGCCGCCGTGCGCACGGTGCGTGGCATGCGCATGAGCGCCATGGAGAGCGAGTTCCTGCGCGAACTGCCCGAGGAGGACGTCGAGCGCCGCGACCTCTCCCGCACCGCGTGGGAGATGGACGGCGTCGACGAGCCCTCGCCGGACGACGACCCGCGCGCGGCCACGCGCAGCCTGGCGTCGCAGTTCCCCGTGGGCTGCCACGTACGCCACCCGCTCTTCGGCGTGGGCACCGTGCAGGCGGTGCTGCCGCGGGGCAGCGTCACGAGCGTCCGCGTGGCGTTCCGCACGGTGGGGGTGAAGACGCTGGTGCTGGAGTACGCGCGGCTGCAGCGGGCGTGAATGGTGCTGAAGTTCCCCGCGGCATCCACCGCGCGGTCGATCAGCGATGCCCGTTCAACGCGCTGACCAGCTGGGCACGGCGCTTGACGCCGAGCTTCCGGTAGGCCCGCACCGCCAGCGTGTTGACCGTGGCGAACGCCAGGCCCAGCGCCTTCGCCACTTCCCGCTTGGTGCGGCCGGCCGCGAGGGCCTGGGCGACCTCGCGCTCGCGGGCGCTCAGGAGCTTCGTCGACGCCTGCCGGGCGGTGCGCGTGGCCCGCGCCGTTGCCTCGCCGCGTTCCATCAGCAGCACCACCGGCAGCGTCAGCGCGGCGCGCTCCACCGGCTCGACGCTGACGTGCACGCGGTACATCGGCCGTCGGTCCGGCGTCTGGGTGGCGGCGGCGTCGGATGCCTCGGTGGCGGCCTCCAGGCAGGCGTCGATCCGGTCCAGCCCGGCCTTGACGATCTCGATCGCGCGGCCCTCGAGCGGCAGCACGGCCACCGAGTCGCGCCGCCACGATGCGCCCTTGCGCGCGGCGCGGCGGGGCGGGGCGGTGCCCATGCGCTTCAGGTGCCCGATCAGCGCCATGCGTGCCGCGGCCAGGCGCAGCGCGGTCTTCGGGTCGGTCGGGTCGAAGGTCACCACCAGCGGTCCGGGCGCGGCCACGTACCGCACGGTGCGCGCGCGCCCGGCGGGCGCCGTCGTGGCCAGGCCCAGCGCCACCAGTCGGTCGAGCAGCGCCTTCGCGGACTTCGGCGTGGCCCCAGCGCCGGCGGCAATCGTGGCCAGCGGTGCGCCGCCGCGCGTCCGGCGCAGCGATTCCCAGAGGACCAGCAGCTCGAAGTCGGCCAGCAGTTCCGGCACGCCGTCGGTCGAGAGGTCAAGCGTGAGGGCACTGCGGGGCACGGGCCGAGCGTATGGGTGCGCCCTCGGCCCGTATGAGGAAACCACCGCGTGGCGTGCCCTCGGCGCCGACATTGGCGGACAAATGCAGGAACGGGCACCCGGGCGTGGCGCGTTCGTGCCACATCGTGCGGTTCGCCTTTCGCGTGCAAGCCGGCTTGGGGGATCGCGCCACCCGCGTCACGGTCGGGCTCCAGCCACCCCTCACGCCCGCGTCTTCGCCGCGCGCGCCGCCCGCGGCGCGCGTGCCGCGCCGGCCTTGGCGGCCGTACCCGCGCCGCCGGCCGCCATCGTCCCCGCGCGCTCCAGGATCGGCTTCAGGTACTGCCCCGTGAACGAGCCCGGCGTGCGCGCCACGTCCTCGGGCGTGCCGGTGGCGACGATGGTGCCGCCTCGCTCACCGCCCTCGGGCCCCAGGTCGATGATCCAGTCGGCGCACTTGATGACGTCCAGGCAGTGCTCGATGACGACCAGCGTGTGGCCCGCGTCCGCCAGGCGCTGCATCACGCCGAGCAGGCGTTCGACGTCGGCGAAGTGCAGGCCCGTGGTCGGCTCGTCCAGCACGTACAGCGTGCGACCGGCCGCGGTGGCGCCCAGCTCGGTGGCCAGCTTGATGCGCTGCGCCTCGCCGCCGCTGACGGTGGTGCTGGCCTGACCCAGCTGCATGTAGCCCAGGCCGACGTCGCGCAGGCACTCCAGCATCGTGCGCACCTTCGAGTGCGCCTCGAAGTGCTTCAGCGCGTCCTCGACGGTCATGTCCAGCACTTCCGCGATGGTCTTGCCCTTGTGGCGCACCTCGAGCGTCTCGCGGTTGTAGCGGCGGCCCTTGCAGGCGTCGCAGGCAACGAAGACGTCGGGCAGAAAGTGCATCTCGATCTTGACCGTGCCCTGGCCCTGGCAGGTCTCGCAGCGGCCGCCCTTGACGTTGAAGCTGAAGCGCCCCGGCTCGTAGCCGCGGATCTTGGCCTCGGGTACGCCGGCGAACAGCTTTCGGATCTCGTCGAAGATGCCGGTGTAGGTGGCGGGGTTCGAGCGCGGCGTGCGGCCGATCGGGCTCTGGTCGACCTCGACCACGCGCTCGATGCCGCTCAGCCCGTTGACGCGTGCGTGGGCGCCGGGCACCACCTTCGTACCGTGCACCTGCTTCTGCGCGGCCTTCAGCAGGATGTCGGTGACCAGCGTGCTCTTGCCGCTGCCGCTGACGCCCGTCACGCACACGATGCCGCCCAGCGGGAACGCGACGTCGATGCCCTTCAGGTTGTTCTCGCGCGCGCCCTTCACCGTGACCGCCACCGAGGGCGACATGGGCCGGCGCTCCGCGGGCACGCCGATCGCGCGCCGGCCGCTCAGGTACGCGCCGGTCACGCTCTGCGTGTTCGCGGCCACCTCGGCCACGGTGCCCGCGGCGACGATCGTTCCGCCGTGGCGGCCCGGGCCGGGTCCGACGTCCACCAGGTGGTCGGCGGCGCGGATCACGTCCTCGTCGTGCTCGACCACGATCACGGTGTTGCCGATGTCCGCCAGGCGGCGCAGCGTGGCCAGCAGGCGGTCGTTGTCGCGCTGGTGCAGGCCGATCGTGGGTTCGTCCAGCACGTAGGCCACGCCCACCAGGCCGCTGCCGACCTGCGTGGCCAGCCGGATGCGCTGCGCCTCGCCGCCCGAGAGCGTGGCGCTGGTGCGGTCCAGCGTCAGGTAGCCCAGGCCCACGCTCGCCAGGAAGCCCAGGCGTGCGTCGATCTCCTTCAGGATCGGCTGCGCCACCGTGGCCTGCATCGTGCCCAG
>JBIKJV010000238.1:0-2504 GCA_044360755.1 Phycisphaerales bacterium | reverse complement strand
CGGTTGCGGCACCGGCCGCAGGCACCAGCTTTGCCAACCTGACTGCCGAACAAAAGCAGGTGGTCACCTCGGCCCTGGGTTACACCTATTACGCGGGCACCAACTACATCAAGGCCGACGCGCCGCCGCTCGAACGCGTGGTGCAGGGCTTTGGTTCGGCCAACTACAACCTGGCCGCCATCGACTGGGGCGGCGTGGCCACGCCAGCGGCCAACACCCCGTTTGAAAGCCTGAGCGCGGCCCAGCAGGATGTGGTGCTCGACAAGCTCGGCCTGGTACGCGCGCAGCGCGAGCTGTTCGTCAACCCGACGGCGACCGTTGAGGCAGAGCGGGTGCTGACCGAAGTGCCCGAGCTGAGCGTCATTTATTCGGACATCGCCGCTTCGAAGTGGACCAGCATCGGCCAGCCCATCGATGGCCTGCCCTTCGAGATGCTCAGCATGGCCCAGCAGACCCTGGTGCTCAATGAGGCAGGCTACAGCCGTTGGACGGGTCCGTCCCTTTACGATGCCAGCACCGACACTTACCGCCTGGGCCTGACCCAAGGCAACACGGGCGACTACACCAACGCCGCCATCTCGTGGAGTGACATCGAAGTGCCTGCCGCGGGCACCGCCTTCGACCAGCTCACCGGCGTTCAGCGTGCCCGGGTGCTCGCTGCTTCCGGCTTCGAGAGCTACACCGGCATCGTGTACTACAAGGCCGGGCAGGGTGCGAACAGCGTGCGCCAGACCTTTGTGGAAGGCGAGGGCGGCGATTACAAGAATGCCGAGATGGCGTGGGGCGCGGGCAACGAGATGCCCACCAATCGCTGGCTGCTCACCGATAGTCAGAACCCGGCGCAGACGCTGGTGGTCTATGCGCTGGACAGCAACAACGACGGTGTGGTCGAAAAACTGGAGTTGCACGAGACGCATCCATTGACCGGCCAACGCGGCTTTGGTTTCTTGCTCACCGGCACCTTGACGGCCATGAAGGCCGACACCGACCTGCGCATCGAGGTCAAAGACGCGGCCATCGTGCGCGGCACCATCAACTTGTTGGGCGCCGGCTCAGACCTCTTCATCCAGTCGGACAAGTTTGTCTACTGGGAAGGCGAGGCCACGGTGCCCGGCGAGATCATCATGCGCGGTGGCGTCAGCGCTACGGGCGCAGCCCTGCCGGTGGCAGGTGCCAATGCACAAGGCATCAGCGTGTATGTACACGCCTCCTCGCAGATGTACGCCAAGACCGGCAATGTGCTGATTCAGGGCGGCCAGGACGTCGAGATCTGGGGCAAAGTGGGCGCCGGTGGCTACAACAGCGTCAACGGCCTGGTGTGGAATACCCCGGACGTTGGCATCACTGTGATGGCGGGCCAGCAGATTTGGATTGACAGCGCGCTGACGGCCACCGGCCACATCAACATCAGCACCAGCCTTGCCCCGGGTGCGGGCGACAACGGCTATGGCCTGATCATTGGCACGGCTGGCGGTCTCAACGCCCTGGGCCTGACCAGCACCAGCGCCGGCTCGACCATCAACGTTAATGTGGTGGGCGGCATCAGTGTGATGGGCCAAATCACCTCGGGTGGCGCGGTCACGCGCACGCTGGTCGACGGCCTGCCACGAGACGTGGTCACCTGGGTCGAGAAGAGCTCGACCATCACGCTGCAATCGGCCGCGCAGGTCTACCTGGGCGGCATGGCACGCGCCAGGGACGGCAGCCTCAACGAGCTGGGCGGCACCTTCCGCGCCAGCCAGCTCATCACGGTCACCAGCGGGGTCGCCACGGACGGCACCGGCGTGAAGTTGCCGGGCACGGGCCGCATGAGCACGGCTCAAGAAGCGGGCCGCATCGTGATCAACGCTCTGGGCAATGCCGACCTGTTTGGTCAGGTGGTGGCCGGTGGCGACATTGTGGACATGCGCGACAGCCGGGGTACGCTCATTGGCAGCTTGCCGGTCTACAAGGATGGCGACTCTGAAATCATCATCCGGGCCCAAGGACAAGCCAATCTGGGCAAAGGCCTGGTGGCGGGCAAGCTGATCGACGTGCTCGGCGGCACTGGCAGCGCCGCGGCCACGGTGGCCGAGCCTTGGCTGGACGACGGCGTGGTGCTCAGTGGCGACACGCGCCTGCGCACCTTCCGCGAGAACAGTCAGATCAAGCTGGGTGCCACCGGTGATGTGACTGTCATGCTGCCGGCCTGGACCTATGAGGTGCTGGCTGACAGTTTTGCCGAATTCGCCAAAGGCGACTTGAGCGCCAACGTTTCCTTTGACATGCGCCTGGACCTCGGTGGTGGCGACGTGCGCACCGGCCGCATCACGGTCAACCAAAGCGCAGCCGCCAACAACACCGACCTGCTGGGCCTGGTGGCCGATGTGCAGGCCGCCATCAACAGCACGCTCAATGTCACCAACGACAAGTTGTTGGTGCGCGACTTCAACGGCCGCTTGCAGTTCGTGGGTGGCTACCAGTTCAGCATGACCCGCGTGGACGGCGGTGGCGCGCAGCGCCTG
>JBIKJV010000113.1:0-9026 GCA_044360755.1 Phycisphaerales bacterium | reverse complement strand
GCGGCGCTGCTGTACGGGCGCCTGAACCTGCTGAGCATCGTCTTCATGCTGGTGCTGGTGGGCGTGGGCATGGACTACGGCGTCTTCATGATCAGCCGCTACCTGGAGGCACGCCGGCACCTGCCGGTGGACGGCGCCGTGCGGCACATGATGCGCACCGCGGTGCCCGGCAACGTGGTCGGCGCGGGCACGGCGGCGGGCGTGTTCTTCATCGCGTGGTTCACGGAGTTCCAGGGCCTGCGCGAGCTGGGCGTGGTGGCGGGGACGGGGCTCCTCCTCAGCCTGTTCGCGATGGTGATCGTGCTGCCCGCACTGATCGTGGTCATGGACGGCCGCCTGCCGCGCGACGGGCGCGGCGACCGCCCCCTGCCCGACCAGCGCCCGGTGCCCGAACGCGAGCACGGCGGCCACGCGGTGACGCGCCGCGCGGCGTGGGCCACGGTGTCCGGTGCGCTGGCGCTGACGGCGCTGGCCACGTGGTACGGGCTCTCCAACATCCGATTCGAGAGCAACCTGCTGAAGCTGCAGGCCAAGGGCCTGGAGAGCGTCGAGTGGGAGCACCGCGTGATGGACGACAGCGCCGCGGCCAGCTGGTTCGGTGCGGTGGTGGTGGACCGGATGGACCAGATCCCGCCGCTCCTGGCCAAGCTGCGCGAGCACCCCGAGATCGGCACCGTGACCACCGTGCTGGACGCGATGGCGCTGGACACGCCCGAGCGCGCCGCGCTGCGCGCGCAGTTCGCCAACGCCGTCGAAACCGCGCCCTTCAAGCCGCGCCGCACGCCGGAGTGGGGCCCCGAGGACCTGCGCGAGGCGGGCAACGACGTGGCCGGCCTGGCGAAGTACGCCGAGAAGGAGGCCCCCGAGGCCGCGCAGCACCTGCGCGACGTCGGGGCTCGGCTCCTGGTGCTGGCCGACCTGGTGGACCCACGGCTGCATGGCCCGGACGTGGCCGCGCGGATGCGCGCGCACGTCGAGGCCTGCGTCACGCGTGCCGGGCACGGCCTGCGCCTGATGGCCGAGGGCGCACGCCTGCCCATGCGCGACGCGCTGCCCGTCGCCGCGCGCGACCAGATGATGTCGCCCAGCGGAAAGCTCCTGCTGATGATCCACCCCGCGCAGGACGTGTGGGAACCCGAGCCGCTCGAGCGGTTCGTGGGGGCGATGCGCGCCGTCGACCCGCACGCGACCGGCGTGCCCATGACCGTCAGCGAGTCGATGAAGAGCATGGCGCGCTCGTTCGCGATGCAGTCCGTGCTGGCCACGCTGCTGGTGACCGTGATCCTGTGGGTGGACCTGCGGAACGTGCGCGAGGTCTTCGCGGCGCTGCTCTCGCTGGCGATCGGCGTGGCATGGTCGGTGGCGCTGATGGCGCTCTTCGGCGCCAGCTTCAACCTGGCCAACTTCTTCGCGGTGCCGATCCTGATCGGCCTGGGGATCGACAGCGTGATCCACATGACGAACCGCGCGCACGAGGGCGGCCTGGACCATGGCTTCGGCATCACGCGCCCCGCGGTGATCGTGACCGCGCTGACCACGATCCTGGCCTTCGGCGCGCTGGTGTTCGCGCACCACCAGGGCCTGCGCAGCCTGGGGATCGCGCTGAGCGTGGGCAGCGTCACGTGCCTGATCACGGCGGTGTGGGTGCTGCCCTCGATCCTGCGCGTGGTGGGCCTGAAGCCGCGCCACGCGACGCTGCGGCTGGTGCGGCCCGACGAGGCGCAGCCCGAGCGGCCAGCCGACCAGAGCGCGGCGTGAGCGCGCCTACACTGGGGGCATGAAGCCGCCCGCCATCGTGAACCTTGCATGCGCCCTGCTGCTGCCGCTTGCGGCGTGCGGCGATCGCGGCGCGGCGCGCGCGACGGCCGCGCCCGTCACCGTCGCCTACGACGTGGGCAAGATGCACTGCGGCGGCTGCGCCGACGCGATCACGGCCGAGGTGAGCGAGGTGAAGGGCGTGAAGGGCGTGGCGTGCACGATCGAGACGCGCCGCGCCGTGATCACGCTGGACGACCCGGCCGCCGGGCCGCTGGCCGAGAAGGCGATCACGAAGCTGGGCTACACCATCACCAAGGTGGCGCCGGACGCGCCGCTCTCGGCCGAGGCGCAGGCCGACGCCGCGAAGAAGTCGGCCGAGGCAGCTCAGCCCGCCGCCGAGCCGTCGTCCAAGTAAGCCTCGAGCACCGCGCGCACGCGGTCCGCCGCGGCGTCCAGCGTGCCCTTCATGCGTGCGCCGGCCGCATGGACGTGGCCGCCGCCGTCGAAGTGCGCCGCCACGTGGTTGACGTCGACGAAGCGCGCGCCGGGTGTCGCGGGCGGCTTGCTGCGGAAACTGGCCTTCACGACGTCGGGCTCGGTCTGCGTGAGCAGCACGGCGACCTCGACCTCGCCCACCGACATCGGCTCGTTCACCAGGCCGGCCAGGTCGTCGACGCGCGTGCCGGTCTCTTCGAAATCGCGGCGGTCCAGGCGCATGACGGCCACGCGGTGCGCGCAGGCATACTGCAGCGACCGCAGCGCGCGCGCCACCAGCAGCGGGCGTCCCGGCGGGTCGCCCTGCTCGATCATGCGGTACAGGCCGTCCTTGTCGACGCCCAGCGTCAGGAGCCGCGCGGCCAGCTGGTAGACGCGGTCGTCGGCGCCGCTGAAGCGGAACCAGCCCGTGTCGGTGGCCAGGCCGGTGAAGATGGCCTCGGCGATGGTGTGGCGCGTGGGGCGGCCGCCGGGCCCCAGGGGCACGCCCAGGTCGTCGATGAGCGGCACCAGCGCCTGCGTGCAGGACGCGCAGCGCACGTCGACGATGCGCTGCGGCGCGACGTCGTCGCCGCGCGCGTGGTGGTCGATGCCCACGACGCTGGCGGCGTTCGCCTTCAGCCAGTCGCGCACGTGCTCCAGCTGGCTCCAGGCGCCGGTGTCGACGACGATCGCGAGGTCCGTGTCCGCGCGGGGCACGACAGGGCCGCGATCGACGTAGGTCACCTCGCCCTCGCGCGCCAGGCCGCGGATCGTGCGGTCGACGGGTCCCGCGACGACGGCCTCGACGTCGGACCCGAGGGCGCGCAGCGCGCGTGCGATCGCAAGCACCGAGCCCAGCGCGTCGCCGTCCGGCTTGAAGTGCGTGGTGACGAACGGCCGCTTCGCGGCACGCATGCGCGCGGCGAGGCCGGCGTGGGTGGTGGTCGATTCGTAGGCCATCGGGTGTGCCGCGGCGTGCGGCGCAGGTGAACTTACGCGATCGCGGCGGCGCGCGCCGCGCGGGTGGCGTGCGCGACGTCGGCGCGCAGCTGCGCCACAAGCGCGTCCGGGCCCGGGAAACGCCACTGCTCGCGCAGCCAGCGCACCAGGTCCAGTTCCAGCGTCCAGCCGTAGTCGTCGATCGCCAGGGGCGCGCCCACCACGTGCGCCTCGCAGGTGCGGGCGCTGGCGCCGAAGGTGGGCTTCGTGCCGACGGACACCGCCGCGGGGAAGCGCTCCCCGCGGACGATCGCCTCAGCCGCGTAGACGCCGTCGGCCGGCAGCTGCAGGCCGCCCACGTCGACGTTGGCGGTGGGGAAGCCCAGCGTGCGGCCGCGCTGGTCGCCGCGCACGACGGTTCCGGCCAGGCGATGCGCCCGGCCCAGGAGCCGTGCGGCGTCCTCGACGCGGCCCAGTTCCAGCAGCCAGCGGATGGTGGTGCTGCGCGGCGCGGTCAGCAGGCCGTCGGACAGCGCGGCGTCCAGTTCGGGCACCTCGGCCACGCGGAAGCCGCGTGCGGCGCCAAGCTGGCGCAGGACGGCCAGATCGCCGCGGCGCCCGGCGCCGAAGCGGAAGTCGGGGCCCTCGGCGATCGCGTCGAAGGGCAGCGCGGCGCGCAGGTCTTCGATGAACGCGCCGGGTTCCTTGGCCAGCACGCCGTCGCGGGGGTCGATCGCGCGCACCTCGTCGCAGCCGGCGGCCAGCAGCAGCTCGCGGCGGCGGGCATCGGTGGTCAGCCGCGACGGCGCCTCGACCGGGCGCAGGACCGCGGCGGGCAGCGGTTCGAACGTCACGGCGGTCACCCGCCCCCCAGCCCCGGCGGCGCGGCGGGCGCCGTCGATCAGGGCCCGGTGGCCCAGGTGGACGCCGTCGAAGTTTCCGATGGTGATCACGTGCATGGCGGGCGCCGCAAGTCCGCGGGGGCAAAGAGGATAGCGCGGCCCGGCCGGGGCCACCCTTCCGTGGGGAAATCGGCCCCGGCGGGCGTTGGAACCCCCTGTGGCCGCGTGGTATCACCCACGGAATGCACCCCGCGTCCGCCCCCGCCACCGCCCCCACCGCGATCGACCCCACCGCCATCCCGGACGCCACCGTCCTGGCCAGCGACCTGGGCAAGAGCTTCCTGGCCACCGCCGAGACGATCGTCCCGTGGTTCACGGCGCAGATGCCGCGCATGTACTTCGAGGACACGCCCGCCAGCCGCGTGGCCGCACACCTGCGCGCGATCATCGCGGCGCGCGCCAGCGGCCAGCCGCTCAACCTGACCATCCGCAGCGAGGACGAGCGCGAGTGGACCATGATCCGCGAGGGCAACCGCCCCGGCGTGCTGGCCGAGGTCATGCGCGCCCTGCCGATGAACCGGGCGCTGCGCTCGGCCAAGATCCACAGCTCGCGTGACGGCGTGCTGGTGCTCGACACCTTCGAGTTCGGCGACCGCGTCGCCTTCGACCCGGCGAACGCCGCGCAGGCCGACAAGCTGCGCGCCACGATCGAGTACGCCAAGGCGAACGCCCCCGACTGGACCGAGGCCGCCATCCGCGCGTACTTCGCGGGCGCCGCGGGCGACTACCTGACCACGCTGACGCCGCACCGCCTGAACAAGCACCGCCAGCTCTTCGCCAAGGTCAGCGGCACCGAGGGCGCGTGGATCGAGACCGAGCCCGAGACCGAGGCGCCGAACCTCACCCGCATCACGATCGCGTTCTCGAACGCCCGCACCCGCACCATGCTGGAGCGCGTGGCCGCGATCCTGAGCCGCGCCGGCATCAACATCCAGCGCGCCTACCTGGACCAGGTGGCCGACCCGCCGCACGGCTCGGTCAGCATCCTGGGCTTCGTGATCCAGACGCACGACGGCAAGGCCATCGACACCGCCGGCGCCGCGTGGAAGCAGGTCGAGCACGACCTGGTGCGCGTGAAGTGGGTCGACTTCGCGATCATCGACTTCGCCACGCGCCACCGCGAGCTGGCGATCGACGAGGCCGAGCTCATCGTCGCCCTGGGCGCGCTGGCGCACCAGCGGCTGGTGCACCGCGACCGCCTGCTCTTCAGCTACGAGCGCATCCAGGCCGCGATCGAGCGCAACGTGCCGCTGGCCGCCGCGATCGGCGCCCTGCTGCGCGCGCGCTTCGACCCCAAGGGCCCGATCGGCGACGCCGAGTTCGCCAAGCGCGCCGCCGACCTGCGCGCGCAGATCACGCAGAAGGAGGACCCGGACGGCACCGCCACCGTCCTGGCCACCATGCTGGACGGCGCCGAGAGCGTCTTCCGCACCAACTACTTCCTGACGCACCGCTCGGGCCTGGCGCTGCGCATCGACACCAAGTTCCTGCAGGACGACCGCCGGCCGGAACTGCCCTACGGCACGTTCTTCGTCTTCGGCCGCGGCTTCTACGGCTTCCACAACCGCTTCAAGGAGATCGCGCGCGGCGGCCTGCGCGTGGTGAAGCCGGCCAACGACGCGCAGCACGCCCGCGAGCGCGAGCGCGTCTTCGACGAGGTCTACGGCCTGTCGTGGGCGCAGCAGCAGAAGAACAAGGACATCCCCGAGGGCGGCGCCAAGGCGGCCATCCTGCTGGAGCCCGTGGCCGACATCACGCGCTGCGTGAAGGCGTTCGTCGACAGCCTGCTCGACCTGATCACCGACGACCCCACCACCAAGGCCAAGATCGTCGACCGCTGGGGCAGGCAGGAGCTCATCTACCTGGGCCCCGACGAGAACATCATCCCCGCGCACATCGAGTGGATCGTGGCGCGCGCCCGCCAGCGCAAGTACGCGCTGCCCGACGCGTTCATGAGCTCGAAGCCCGGCGCCGGCATCAACCACAAGGTCTACGGCGTCACCAGCGAGGGCGTGAACGTGTTCCTGGAAGTCGCGCTGCGCGCCCGCGGCATCGACCCGCGCAAGCAGCCGTTCACCGTGAAGATCACCGGCGGCCCGGACGGCGACGTCGCGGGCAACATGATCCGCATCCTGAACCGCGACTACGGCACCAACGCGCGCATCGTCGGCATCGCCGACGGCAGCGGCGTGGGCGAGGACCCGGACGGGCTGGACCACGCGGAGCTGCTGCGCCTGTTCACCGAGGCGCTGCCGATCGCCAAGTTCGACCCCAAGAAGCTGGGCCCCAAGGGCCGCATCGTGGGCGTGGACCAGCCCGAGGGCGCGCAGCTGCGCAACACGCTGCACAACCGCCTGAAGTGCGACGCGTTCGTGCCGGGCGGCGGCCGCCCCGCCACCATCAACGACGGCAACTGGCGCGACTACCTGCTGCCGGACGGCACGCCCAGCGCGGGCATCATCGTCGAGGGCGCGAACCTGTTCCTGACCCCCGGCGCGCGCAAGGAGCTCTTCAAGGCCGGCTGCCTGATCTTCAAGGACAGCAGCGCCAACAAGTGCGGCGTCATCTGCAGTTCGTACGAGATCGGCGCCAGCATGCTGCTGGACGAGAAGCAGTTCCTGGCGATCAAGCCCGAGTTCGTCGAGCAGGTGCTGGTGAAGCTGCGCGAGCTGGCGCGCTCCGAGGCCGAGCTGCTGATGGCCGAGGGCCGCCGCCACCCGCACACGCCGCTCACCGAGCTCTCGACCACCGTGTCCAAGGTGATGAACGACGCCGCCGACGCGATCCGCGCGTCGATGGAGAAGTGGACCCCCGCCGACCGCGAGCTGGGCAAGACCGTCGTGCGCGAGCACATCCCGCAGAAGCTGCAGGACACCGCCGGCGACCGCCTGTGGACCGTCATTCCGCAGGCCTACCTGGACTGGATGGTCGCGAAGCGCCTGGCGTCCGGCATCGTCTACCGCGAGGGCGTGGGCTTCTTCCAGAGCGTGGAGCCCGACGCCGTCGCGGCGCTGGCGCTGCGCTACCTGCGCAAGCGCACCGAGACCCGCGCGCTGGTCGAGCAGCTGCGGAACTCCGGCGCCCCCGGCGCGGCCCGTGCGGCCGAGCTGCTGGCGCGCTCGGGAACGCGGGCGGCGCTTGAGGATTTTGACTGAGTGGTGCGGCCGGGGCCACCGTCCCGGCGACCGACGTTCGGTTCACCCCTCCCGCTTCCACGCCGCCGGCATCGGTGGCGCGGGGAGCTGGTAGAGCAGCGACATCACCGCGGTCGCGGTGCCGTAGTTGGCGCTGCGCGGGAAGACGCGGTCGTTCCAGGTGCCGTCGTCGGCGCGGGTGCGGAAGAGCAGCTCGTCGAAGCGGGCCCAGAGCGGGGCACGGCGCTCGGCGGGAAGCAGCGCGATCGCCTGCGCCGCGTGCACGTGGGCGTACTGGAAGTAGTACGGCGCGACGCCGTAGGGCGGAAGGTGCGTGCCCGGCTTGGCGCGGCGCGCGGCCAGCGCGTCCCAGTGGTCGCAGAAGGCGGTGACCGCGCGCTCCAGCCGCTCGGGGCTGCTGCGGCCGGCCAGGAACAGGGTGGACTCGGTGGCGACCATGCGCCCCACCGCGCCGGGAATCTGGCCCGGATCGTCCTTCGTCGTCCCGGTGGTCTTGCCGGCATAGGCGACGAATCCGCTCCGCTCCGCCGCGCACGACTCCAAGGCCTTCAGGCCGCGGTCGACGACGTCCGGAAGGACGGCGAAGCCGGCGGCGCGCGCCTCGTACAGCGTCTGCAGGCAGGGTGCGGTCATGAACGGGCTGGGCGGGCTGGCTGCGTCCTTGCTGGGGCCGCGCGCGTAGGCCCAACCGCCCACCTTTGGGATCTCCAGCGACTGCAGCGCGTCCAGGTACCACTGCGCGGCACGCTTCGCGTCGGCCAGCTGCGCGGTCGGCACGGCACCCAGCTGCACCGCGGCCACCAGGAACCGCGCGCCGTAGCACATGCCCCATCCGCGCACGTCGTAGCCCCCGTCGTAGTCGTCCGGGCTCATGAGCGGCTCCTTGATGCCCGCACAGACGAAGGCAACGGCGCGCTCGACGGCTGCCTTGCGCGGCGCATCGGTCGCGAAGCCGGGGGCGCGCAGGAGCGCCTCGGCGCAGATGGCGGTGCCGCCGATCCGGTAGCCGACGGGGATCTTGCCACCCACGCGATAGACGCCCTCGTAGGGCCACTGGCCGGGATCTTCCTGCATCGCCACCAGGCGTGCGACGCCGGCCTCCATCGCCTGGCGCAGCAGTTCGGGCGCGGGTGCCTGCGCGGCTGCGGCAGCCGGCTTCGGGGCAGGCACGGGCGTGGCAGCAGCACTGCGCGCATCAAGCCCCTGGGCGGCCACGAACATGCCGTATGGCGCCAGCGAGACCGTTCCCTTCACCGTGCCGCGCGGATTCACGCCCGCGCCGCGGTCATCCGCCAGCACGCCCCACTCGCCGACCGGAAGCTTCACGGTGCGCGCCACCGGGTCGCCGTTCAGCAGCACCAACAGGCGCTTCGCCGGATCCTTCGCGGCGGCGCCGTCGATCGTCCACGCGACCACCGGGCCGGCGTCGTAGGGCTTCACGCTGGCGCGGATCGCTTTCGCGGTGTCCAGGTGCAGCGCGGGGTGCGCGCGGCGCAGGGCGACCATGCCGCGGGTCCACTCGAAGACCTCGTCGCAGGCGGGCTTTGCCTGCCAGTCGAAGCGGTTGACGGCGTCGCCCGAGACGTAGCTGTTGTGGTCGCCGCCCTTGGTGCGGCAGATCTCGCTGCCGCCTTCCAGGAACGGCACGCCCTGGCTGACCAGCACGATGCCGAGCGCCAGCTTCTGCATCGCGCGGCGCGTGGCGGCGTCGGCCGTGGGCGCGGCCTTCGCGATCTTGTCGACCAGCGACAGGTTGTCGTGCGCGCTGACGTAGGCGACGGACTCGCCGGGTTCC
>JBIKJV010000112.1:0-9043 GCA_044360755.1 Phycisphaerales bacterium | reverse complement strand
TCGCTGCGGAAGACCCCGATGCTCGCTCCGGGCGCTCGCCTGCCGACGTTCGAACGTCCGTGTGCGAGCGCCCGCAGCGAGCATTGGCCTCCTCCGGAGCGACGTACGAGGCCGTGAGGCACGCGGACCACGGTCCGAATCGGCCCGGGTCGTTCCACGTGCCGAACCGGCCGACGACGATGACGAGCGGAACCTGGTGGAGCGAGGAAGTTCGCGGAGGAGGGGGCCAAGCGCAGCGAAAGGGCGCGGTGACCCCACGTGCCTTTCCGTCCGTCACGGAAACTGGTACCGGGCTACCCCGGACCCAATCTCCTCAGCGGCCTGCCAACGCCGCCTGCACGCGGTCGCGTTCCGACTTCAACGCCGCCGCGGCCTCCGGATCGGCCGGGGCCGGCAGTGCGTCCGCGCGGGCCAGCACCGTGCGGGCGTCCGCGGGGCGGTCGGCAAGCGCCAGCGCGCGGGCCAGGAGCAGCAGTGCGAGCGGGTCACGCGCACCCGTCACCTGCACCACGCCCTCGGCCACGCGCACCGCACGGTCCAGCGACTCGGCGTCGGTCGGCGGCGTCAGGCATGCGTCCACCAGGCGCACGGCCACCATCGTTCGGTAGGGCTCGTCGCTCATCCCGAGCGCCATCTCCAATTGGTGCCGCGCCCGGGGCAGGTCCTTCAGTTCCAGCGAAAGCTGTGCGACCGCGACCACACCCTGGGGGTCCTGCGGATCCAGGGCCGCCAGCCGTGCCGCCAGGTCGCGCGCCTCGGCGAGGCGCCCCTGCTTCACCAGCCAACCGGTGCACTCGCGCAGCGAGTTGCGGTCGGTCGGGCCCAGGCGCACGGCTTCCTGGTACTCGCGGCCGGCTTCCGCGTCGCGTCCCATCAGTTCGAGGAGCCGCGCGCGCTGCCAGCGGGTGCCGGCGAAGTCGGGCTGCAGGCGGATGGCCTTGTCGATCGCCTCCAGCGCCTCGGGGTAGAGGCCCTGCATCCGGCGGACCTCGCTCAGGTTGCCCAGGAGCGGCATGTCCCAGTCCCCTGCCTCACGCGCGGCCTGCTCGACCAGCACCGCGGCCTCGGCGACGTGGCGCTCGGCCGCGGCCTTGTCGCCCGCGCGGAAGGCGGCGTCGGCACGTTGGCCGGCGATGTGGCACAGGTTGTTGGCGGCGATCCACGCGCGCGGGTTGCGCGCCAGCGTGGCGCGCCAGAGGGTCTCGGCGTCCTGGTAGTCGGCGGCGACCCGGTTCGTCTGGAACGCGAGGGCCAGAAGCAGCCCGGCCAGCGCGACCGGGCCCAGCCACGCGCGATCAAGCCCCCGCAGCGACGACATGAACCGGCTGGCGAGGTACCCGGCGCCCGCCGCCAGCGCCACGGTCCCGACGTACGCGAAGTGCTCGGCCACCGGCGAGTAGCGAAGCGGATACACGTTGATGAACCCCAGCGCCGGGAACGTGCCGGCGGTGAACATCGCCAGCACCAGCGCGAAGCCGCGCTTGCCCCGGCGCCACAAGGCCCACGCCGCGGCGCAGATGCCGAGGAACCCGGCGACCGCCAGCCACGCCATCCACCCGAACGCACCGCGGTCGAACGGCGGGTGGATGAACAGGATCTCGCTGGGCGCGAACCAGGTGCGCAGGTAGAACCACCACGCCTGCGCGGCCTGCAGCGTGCGGTCCAGGAACGAACGGTCGAACTCGGGGCCGGTGGCGCCGACCAGCGTCGCCTCGACGCGCGCCGTGTTCAGGCCCAGCACGATGCCCAGCGCGAAGAACGGCGCGACCAGCGCGATCGTCCTCGCACCGATCGTGCGGCGCCGCCACAGCTCCACCGCGACCAGCGCGCACGGCACGGCCACGGCGGTGGTCTTCGAGAGCATCGCGCACGCGAACAGCACGAAGGAGAGCCCCCACCACCCCGCCTTCTGCGCGAACGGCCGGTCGTCGTCCGCGAACCGCACCCACGCCAGCACCGCACCCAGCGAGAACGCCATCGAGAGCACGTTCTTCCGCTCGGTGACCCACGCCACGCTCTCCACCTGCATGGGGTGCAGCAGCCAGATCGCCGCCGCGATGCCCGCGCCCGGCACGCCCAGCCGCAGCAGCAGGCGCCACAGCAGGAACGCCGAGAGCCCGTGCAGCAGCACGTTCACCAGGTGGTAGCCGAACGGATCCAGCCCGTGCACCGCGTGCTGCACCCAGAAGCTGGCGAAGACCAGCGGGTAGTACTGCGGCGTGCGGCCGGGCACCCAGGCGTCGGCGATGCCCTCGGCCGTCTGCACGACGGGGTTGTTCGTCACGTACGAGTCGTCGTCCCAGATCCAGCCGGCGTGCAGCGCGGGCCAGTAGGCCGCCACGACCAGGCCCACCAGCGCCAGCACCCACAGCCACCGCCGGTCACGCATACGAATGCAGGCCCGAGATGACGAAGTTGATGACGATCCAGTTGAAGAGCATCACGGCTGCGCCCACGATGCCGAGCACCGCGGTCCACAGCCCCTTGTCGCGCACCTTCCAGCGCACGTGGATCAGCAGCGCGAAGATCACGAAGGTGTTCAGCGCGAACACCTCCTTCGGGTCCCAGCCCCACGGCCGGCCCCAGCTGTGGTCGGCCCAGATCGCGCCCATGACGATGCCTGCCCACAGCATGATGAAGCTCAGCTCGGTGAGCAGCATGGTCACGCCGTCCAGGATCGTGCCCAGCGAGGGCCGCTGCGACGCGCCGCCCGCGGAGGCCATCTCCATCGCCACGCCCGCGCCACCCACGCGCGCGTAGTCGGCGCCGCCGCCGATCGCACGCCACGCCAGGTACGCGAAGGCCGACACCGCCGCCATGAAGATGAGCGCGTAGCTGAAGATGACCACGTTCGTGTGGATGTAGAGCCACACGTCGTGCAGCACCGGCATCATGTTCGAGATGTTGGGGTTCAGCTGCACCGGCAGGAAGTGCGCCGCCATCAGCGCCACCATGCTGGAGACCGCGCCGCCCAGGGCCAGCAGGCCGCGCATCGGCGTGCGGCGCAGGAAGAGCTCGGCGATGCCCGCGACGGCCGTGCCCATCCACGCGGCCGTCGTGACGGCCTCGAACATGTTCGAGTTGGGCCAGCGGCCCGACACGTACCACCGCAGCATGACCGCGAAGGTCTGCAGC
Organism: Phycisphaerales bacterium; assembly: GCA_044360755.1. Taxonomy (GTDB): domain Bacteria; phylum Planctomycetota; class Phycisphaerae; order Phycisphaerales; family SM1A02; genus UBA966. Next base: position 5,908 of record JBIKJV010000112.1, on the reverse strand, counting down.
GCGAGCGCGGCGCCGAAGACGACCAGGCCGGCCGTGGTGGCCCGCGGCCAGCGGTAGACCAGCCCCAGCAGCAGGAACACCGTGGCGCCCATGTAGACGAGCCACGCCCACGACATGTTGCCGTTGCGGAAGTACCACGACTCCCACGCCAGGCGGTCGCGGTCGGGGTAGATCGCGGGCGCGATCGTGGGCAGCGCGGCGGCGATCGAGGCGGCGCGCGCGTTCACCGTGGCCGCGTCGCCGCGCTGCCATGCCATCACCAGGCCGCGCCAGTCCTCGGCCATCCGGCGCTGCAGGGCCTCGTCGACCCCGGGGATCGGCTGCACCGGGCGGTCCCGCAGCGCCGCCGGCAGCGAAGCGGGTTCGGCGCCCAGCAGCATGAGGTCGCCGATCGAGGCCCACGGCCGGTCCACGCTGCCGTCGCCCGGCGGGATCAGCCGCAGGCTGCCAAGCAGTGCCTGCGGCCGCATGACGGCAAGCGCGCCCTTGATCGCGTCCATCTGCTTGGCGCTCCGGACCAGGTCCGATTCCAGCTGCCGCATCGTTTCCTCGAGCGCCGGGCGTGCCAGCAGTGCCGGCGAGAGCAGGCCGCTCGCTTCGAAGGCATCCATGCGAACGGACAGCGACGCATCCGACCGCAGGAGCGCCTGGGCGATGCGCGTGCGCACCTCCTTGTTCTTCACGTAGACCACGTCCGCGTCCTGGTAGGCCTCGGGCCGGAACAGCATGTCCAGGTAGGTGAACTCAGGCGACTGGCCGTCGATGCGCTTCGGCCCCGTCACGAACTGCATCTGCGCATTGGCGAAGCTGGGGAAGCTCTTCAGGCGGCCGTCGCTGAACACCGCGACCCGGCCAAGCGGCGACAGGTCCACCGCCTTCGCGAACGGCACCGGCCCGGCGGCCTGCGCCGCGGCGCGGGCACCGGGCAGCAGCGCGACCAGGACCGCCAGCAGGGCGACGAACGCGATCGGCACGCGGGTCAGGTCACGCATGGACGTCCTCCTGCATTCCCTTGGGGAAGCGCGGCACACGGCCCTCGGCCTTGGCGCGCGCGATCTCGGCGAGCACCAGCGCGCGGTTGCGGCGCTTGATGACCGGCTTGACGTAGAACGCCCACGCCATGCCGGCGCACGCGATCACGCACCCGGCCAGCTGGATCCACACGCCGTTGCGGTTGCCCACGCCCAGCACCGTGTAGTTGAGGCCGGCGCTCGCGATGCCGCCCTGCCGCGCCTCGTCGGGCGGGTCCCACTGGCTCTGGAAGAACCAGTAGCCGTCGCGTTCGACGGGCTCGTTGACGCTGAGCGGCTCGGGAGCGGACCACGCGGGCTTCCCGTCGGGTCCGGGCACGCCGCCGAAGCGGACGATGCTGGTGTAGTTGCGGATGCTGGACGCGTCGCCGGAGAAGCCGCCGATGTTCGTGGCCAGCACGAACGACTCGAGCGCCACCGGCGCCGGGAGCGGCAGGCGCTGACGCGAGAAGAGCACCTCGAGCTCGCTGCCGTCGGGCAGCCGCACCGTCGTCGGCGTCAGCCAGTAGCGGCGCAGCACGTCGCGCTCCGAATCGAATGCCCACGGGTGGTACGGCAGCCACGTCGAAGCGGCCTGCGCACCCGGGGCGCTGCCGGCGGGCACCGTCAGGCGCATCATCGAGAAGAGTTCGCGCGCGTCGCGCTGCCGCTGGGCCTGCGGCACCACCATCGGCTTGGCGTCCTGAACGGCGTTCGGAAGCCACTCGGCGACCGCCAGTCGCAGACCGGCGGCCAGTTCCATCGGCTCGCGTGGCTTCACGTCCAGGACGCGCGCCTTGCCCTCCTGCAGCGCATCGACCATGCGCAAGCGCCCGGGCTCGGGGCCCGCCAGGAAGAGCACCAGCGCCAGGCCGTTCCCGGGGCGGTACTCGACCTCGACGGTCGGGTCGATCCAGCTCTCGCCGCCACGCTTCATCGCGGCCATCGGGTCCTCGCCCTCGCGCAGGTCACGGCTCATCGTCGCGTCGCTGAAGGCCCAGCGGCGGAAGGTCCCCGCAGGCGTTCGCAGCTCCAGGATCGCGACGGAGAGCTCGCGCCCACCGATCGGCAGGTCGTCCTGCACGCCCACCACGCGGTACGAGTAACCCGAGTCGGCGGGCCCGATCGGCCGGAACTCGGCCTGTGCATTGGCAATCGCCGCTTCCTTCACGGGCAGGGACACGTCGATGCCCTTCGCCTTCACGCGGAACGCCAGCGTCGGCGGCTCGAGGTAGCGCGGCAGGTCCTCCTCGTCAGGCAGTTCGCGAAGGGCGATCACGCCGCCGTCGGCGCTGCGCTTCTGCGGGTCGCGCGCCACCAGCCGGTAGTCGCTGCTGCGACCCTCCTTGTCGGCCACCTGCGCGAAGAGCACCGGGTTCGGGTCGGCGCCGGGGCCGCCCTGCACCCACCGGGCGCGCATCTGCGCGTAGCGCACGTAGCCGGTGGCCTGCAAGGTCACGCCGGGAGCGGGATCATCGGGGCCCGCGGGCGGGATGGCCACGTCGATGGGGTCCGCGGGCAGGGTGTCGCCGACCGAGAGGTAGACCTCGCCGAGGTCGGAGACGTAGTCGTTGTAGAGCGGCAGCCCGCGCACCGGGCGCTGGTGCCAGCGCGCCTCGCCGGGTCGGCGAACGTACAGGGCCCAGCTCTTGTTCAGGTCGTTCTTGAGGTAGAAGTCGTCGGCCGGACGGTAGTCCAGCGAAAGCCGGATGCCATCGTCGACGATCGGCTTGCCCGTCTCCTTGACGGCGCGCTTCATCGGCTGCTTCGAGTCGCCCGTGAACAGGACATCCTCGGTGTACTGCGGATAGCCGGCCAGCACCTGGCGGATGAACCGAGTCGCCCCGTGCGTCACCAGCACGTTGACGCTGTACGTGCGCCTGCCCTGGTCGGCGCCGGACTTGAGTTCCCACTCCGGATCGGTCGACTGCACCTCAAGCTCGTAGCGCCCGGCGCCCTCGCCGATCGTCGCACGGTTGCCGGGGGACGCGATGAGCTCCGTGCGTGCCAAGGGCGACGACGCGGCCGAGTCCCAGAGCTCCACCACGATCGCCCGTCGGACCACCGCGACCTCGCCCTCGACCTTGGTGCCGAAGTAGATCACGCTCCCCACGATCAGGGTGAGGACGCCCGCGTGGATCATCCACACGCCCAGGTTGACCGTCCGGAGCGGGATCCGCCGGACCGTCGTGGTCACGATGTTGGCCGCCAGCAGGCCCATCATCAGGTTGAACGGCCACCAGTGGAACCACTCGAACTCGGTCATCTCGAACGGTCGCCACTGCCGGAACTGCGCGTGCACCCACGCGTCGGGATGGAAGACGTTCGGGTGAATCGGGTAAAGGATGCCCGCGGACCCGACCGACATGTAGACGAACAGGACCGCCAGGAGCACGATTCCGAAGCGGACGCTGCTGAAAAGATCGACGAGGCGCCTGAGTGGGGTCGGCATCGGGGTCCGGCATCGTATGCCTGAAACCAGCGCCGGGGGACATTCGCGACGAACCGCGGGCAGGTCCGCGGCGTCGATATGATCCCGCGTTCCAACAGGAGACCCCACCGACATGCTGACCTTCACCCGTTGCCTCGCCCTCGCCGCCGCCGCGCTCGTCACGTCCACCGCATCCGCCCAGGACAAGCCTGCGGCGCCCGCCGCCCCTGCCGCGCCCGCAGCGCAGGAGGCCCCCGCGGCCACCGGACCGGTCTACGTGCTCTTCGCGACCTCCAAGGGCGACATCCTGCTGGAGCTGGACCCGGCCAAGGCCCCGATCTCGGTCAAGAACTTCACCGACTACGTGAAGGCCGGCTTCTACGACGGCACCGTCTTCCACCGCATCGTGCCCGGCTTCGTGGTCCAGGGCGGCGGCTTCGACGGAGCGCTGGTTCAGAAGAAGACGAACCCCGCCATCAAGAACGAGTGGACCAACGGCCTGAAGAACGGGCGCGGCACCATCTCGATGGCGCGCCTGCCCTCGCCGGACAGCGCGACCAGCCAGTTCTTCCTGAACCTGAAGGACAACGCGGCCCTCGATGGCGCGAACGGGCCCGGTTACGCGGTCTTCGGACGCATCGTCGAGGGCATCGAGGTGATGGACGCCATCGCGCAGTCGCCCACCGGCCGCCGCGAGGTCACCGTGTCCGATGGCTCGCGCCACGAGTTCACCGACGTGCCGAAGATCGACGTCGTGATCACCAAGGCCAGCGAGGTCAGCAAGGCCGATGCCGAGGCGCGCATCGCGGCGAAGAAGGCGGCGGCGCCGGCCGCTCCCGCCGCGCCGGCCGCCCCTGCTGCGCCGGCAGCCCCCGCGGTGCCCGCGACGGGCACCGCGAAGTGATTCCCCGCCGGGCACTCCCGGCAAACGCAGCCAAATCCCCCGCGGCGCGGTCCTCTTGGGCCGCGCCGCGCGCCATTTGCGGGCGTATCCTCCCCGCTCCCCATGGCGAATGACCTCCTCAAGAAGCTCGACCTCTCCCGCCACCCGCGCCTGCTGAAGGCCGACGCCAAGGCCGCGTCGCTCCTGGCCGAGGGCAAGGCCGTCCGCACCGACAACCCCGCGGACGGCAGCGAGCTGGCGATCGTGCGCCTGGACACCGCGCGCGACTACGAGAAGGCCGTCGCCGCCGCGCAGGCCGTGCAGGCCGAGTGGGCCATGTGCCCCGCCCCGAAGCGCGGCGAGATCGTACGACTGATCGGCGAGGAGTTCCGCGCGCGCAAGGACGTGCTGGGCGAGGTGGTCACCCGCGAGATGGGCAAGATCCGCGCCGAGGGCCTCGGAGAGATCCAGGAGTGCATCGACATCGCGGACTTCGCGGTCGGCCTGTCGCGCCAGTTCTACGGGCTCTCGATGCACAGCGAGCGCCCGCGCCACCGGATGTTCGAGCAGTGGCACCCGCTGGGCACGATCGGCATCATCACGGCGTTCAACTTCCCCGCCGCGGTCTGGGCGTGGAACGCGATGCTGGCCGCCGCCTGCGGCGACACGATGATCTGGAAGCCCTCCCTGGTGACGCCGCTCACCGCGATCGCCTGCAACCGCGTGGCGCAGGACGTGATGCGGAAGCAGGACCTCTTCAAGCCCACGAAGGGCCGCGCCGAGGACGTCTTCGGCCTGGTGATCGGCAGCGATGCCGAGGTCGGCGAGACGATGCTGGCCGACCGTCGGCTGCCGCTGATCAGCGCGACCGGCAGCACCCGCATGGGCCGCCGCGTGGGCGAGGTGGTCGGCAAGCGCCTGGGCCGCGCCCTCCTGGAGCTGGGCGGCAACAACGCGATCATCGTGATGCCGGACGCGGACCTCGACCTGGTCGTGCGCGGCGTGCTGTTCGGCGCGGTCGGCACGGCCGGCCAGCGCTGCACCACGACGCGTCGCCTGCTGGTGCACGAGAAGATCGTCGGCGAGGTCACCAAGCGCCTGGCCAAGGCGTACAAGTCGGTGCCGATCGGCGACCCGATGCGGACCGGCACGCTGATGGGCCCGCTCATCAACGCGCGCGCGGTGGCGAACATGCAGGCCGCGATCGAGCGCGCCGAGGCCGACGGCTGCAAGGTGCTGGCCGGCGGCATCCCGGGCATCAAGCGCTTCGCGAAGAAGCCGGGGCACTACGTCGAGCCGACCCTGATCGCCGTGCCGCGCGGCACCGTTCCCGCGATCTGCCGCGAGGAGACATTCGCGCCGATCCTCTACGTCTTCACGGTCAAGGACCTGGACGAGGCGATCGCGCTCAACAACGGCGTCGACCAGGGACTGTCCAGCGCGGTCTTCACCGACAGCGTCCGCGGCGCCGAGCGCTTCCTCAGTGCGGTCGGCAGCGACTGCGGCATCGCGAACGTCAACATCGGCACCAGCGGCGCCGAGATCGGCGGCGCGTTCGGCGGCGAGAAGGACACCGGCGGCGGC
>JBIKJV010000261.1:0-2523 GCA_044360755.1 Phycisphaerales bacterium | reverse complement strand
GCCGGGGTCTTTCTCACTCATGCTTGTCTCCTGAGAGTGCGAAAAATCCGTTGGCTTCGCAGTACAGGCGATGTGCTATCGCCCTCTCGCTAGAGGAAATGGTGATTGGGTACAGCGTCCTGATGAATGAGATTGCCGTGTCACGTTGCGTTTGCAGCCGTTCGTTCTCTGCGGCGGCCTCTAACAGCAAGCTGACCCGTACCGGAATCACCTCATCAGGCGGGCGTGGAGAACCATCCTGGTTCAGGGCGTAACTGCGGAAGGTGGATACAATGTCAATCATTCATCGTCCTTTCCGGTTAGGGGAGCGATGAAGATACGGAAGCGTTTTCAAGGGGGGATATTCCCCTAACCTTGTCGCTAAACCGTTGATTTACAATGCTGGTGCAAGGTCTGGTGGGCCCACCACTATGGCTATTTTCCATTTGTTTTCAATGCTCTTTTCTTGGTTAGGGAATTAGTTAGGGGAAACACCTTGGCGATTCCGGCCCGTGCAAGCCGCTTCCGGTTCGCCTTGGCAATGTAGGTTGCGCTTTCGCCGGAGCCGTGCGCCCAGCCAAAGACCGCGTTCAATTCGGCTTCTGTCGCGCCGTTTTCAGCCATACGATTAGCAGCCAGCTTCCGAAGCCCGTGGCTTGATCCTGGCACCCCGGCAGCACGGCACGCGCGCCGAAACCAGTTGCCGAAACTGGCCTTGCCAAACGCGGTTTTCTTGGCTGTTACGAGGTAGGTCATGTCGCCTGTCGGTGCCGTTTCTATACTCTGCAAAAGAGGCGGTAGAATGGTTATAGTGACCTCAACAGGTCTTCCCATGTTTCGGGACTTTTCCGTTGTGATTGAAATCTCTCCCATACGGACGTGGGGACGGCCAAGGCGTACCACGTCTGAGCGTCTGACCCCCGTGTAGACCAAAAGGTCAAATGCCAGCCTCTCCATAGTTCCAAGTGGCCATCTAGCTTCAAAGGCGTTTGCTTCATCTTCTGTCCATGTGTGAAAGCCTGAACCTGCTGTCTTAATCTTGGCAATACCTTTCGCCGGGTTGTCTTTCATCCATTGCCGATCTACCGCGAACCGAAACAGTGCAGACGACGTCTTGAGGTATTTGTTGGCGTCAGACGGCTTGTGAGCCCGCGCGTCCCGGCTGGCTGCTACAGACGCCGCTGTGATGCCTGACAACGGCGCTTGCCCCGCGTTCTGCATCATCCGGTCAAGCTGATAGTTGAACTGCTTCCGGGTTTCTGCCGCCAAAGCGTTCCAGGCAGGGCTACGGCGGTATTCCGTGACAAGCCACGCCAGAGTGCGGCCTTTCTTCTCGCCCGCCAGATGGGCCTCTAAAGCCGTCCTGTAGGCTTCCCGAAATTCAGGGGAACCGTATTCGCCGCGAAGCCTGACCCGCACATTCTTCCCCACCCTGAAATACCACATGCGGACGCCGTGGCGGTTCAGATAGGTCTCGATATAGGGCGGGCGCTTCTTTGGCATTACATCACCCAAAGCTTTTCATCGGTTTGCACCTCGGATCGGGCGGGCACGGGTATGAGGCGGATCACGCCGTCAGGGGCAACCTCCACAGTCATTCCATGCTTCCGTGCCACCTTCATAGCACGGGCAAGGTCTTCCTGTGTGAATGGCGCGGGCTTGCGGCTCACAGGCCTTCGCCTTCTTCACAGTCAATGGTGACTTTGACGCAGGCACGCACGCCGGGCAGCTTCTCAGGCGTATCTGATACAGATAACAACAAGCCGTCTTTGTACACAGTTATCCATGCTTCCCGCTTGATTCGCGGCTTCACCTCAACGAGGTCATAGGGTTCATCGCGACTATGGCCAGACCTCCAACAGCGCCCGTCTTCACGCCAAGACATCATTACCAACCCATGTTCGTTTACATAAGCCCCGTGGACCGGGTAATCACCGCCCCCATCCACCGCATAGACACGGGCTTCCGCGCCGTTGCGCAACTTGTAATTCTTTCCGAGCTCAACCTTGGTCATCTCTTCACAACCTCTCCTGATAATGTCTTCTTCCAACGTGATCCGCGCCCGCCTGGGAATGGCTGTTTCTTCCTCGCGCCAGCGTGCGCTTTCATTTGCCTGTCTGCTTTGCGAATAATCTTGATCTCACCGCGCGTCTTCCCGGCATGGCAATCAACATGCGCCGGGGAAAGATTGTCGGCATCATTCGTGCCGCCGAGCGCAAGAGGCTTGCGATGCTCGACCTCCCACGTTTCGCCGGGTGCGATCTTCCGAGAACACAGGTAACAAATGCCGCCTGCGTCCCGGAATATCTCTGCCCTGCGCTTTGGGGTTATGGTGGTGCGTTTAGTCATCAAAAGGGCGGCAAATCGTCTTCAAGGTCGGCATCGAAGAATTTCTTCACAGAATGCTTTAGCGTGGCATCCAAATCAGCATCCGGGAAGTTCTTCTTCACCGCCTGCTTAAACTCCGCTGCCTGATCAGGACGGGCGGATGTGCCGTCTTTCAATTTTGCAGAAAGGCTGAAAAACTTGCCCTTCTGTCCGTCC
>JBIKJV010000021.1:0-26661 GCA_044360755.1 Phycisphaerales bacterium | reverse complement strand
CGGCGAGCGATTCGACGCCCCCGTGCAAACCGGGTCTTTCTCGCGTTTCTCCTTGGGGCGTGGCACGGGCATCGCCGTGACGCCCGCGCGCGCGGTCCCCGCCGGGGGGGACGAGCCGTCCAAGTGATCACCTGATGCCGGGACTCGGGGGCATCAGGGGCATGCGCCCCAATTGCTGAGCAGCGTTCCCAGGTCGGCGCCGTCGGTCGTGCCATCACCGTTGATGTCGGTGCCGCCAGGCAGGCCCCAGTAGCTGAGCAGGCTGCCCAGGTCCGCCCCGTCGCGCACGCCGTCGGAGTTCAGGTCACCGGTGCAGGGGGTTGCGCACTGCGCGGTCGCGATCGCGAAGTCGTCGATCGCCGCCTCGGTGATCGAGTTGTCGGGGCTGTCGCCCACCGTGAAGCGGAATCGCATCTGCGACGTCAGGACCGGGAAGTGCGCGAGCAGGTTGATGTTGCGCGAGACCCACGCGTTCGGCGAGGGGCTCGACGTCGCCTCCTCGATGCGCACCCACGTCGCGCCGCCGTCCGCGCTGCCCTCCAGCAGGAGGCTGTCGGCCTCGGACTGCGTGCCACCCACCAGCGCGTCGCTGCAGAAGAACCATCGCGCGAAGGAGAGGTTCGCCGCCACCGATCCGGAGAGGTCGAAGAGCGGCGAGACAAGCCGCGTGGTGCCGCCGTCGACGTCCGCTGCCGTTCCCGTGCCGCCCGCGACGCCATTCTGCGTCACCCAGCACTTGTTGCCCGCGCCGGGCGTGCTGTCCGCGCTGGGCGCCGCGGCTCCCAGCGTGCCCTGCGTGGTGCCGATCGGCACCGCCACCTGCCAGGCACCGGTCGTCAGCGCTCCCTCGTTCACGACGGTCCAGCCGGTCGTGTCGGACTCGAAGCTCGTCGCGTACGTCACGCCGGACGAGGACTGCACCGTGAGCACCGCACCCGTCGTCGGTGCCGTGGGAGGATCCACGTAGGCGCCACCGTTCGAGAGCTGCGCGGCCACGTACCAGCGCACGGCCGTGCCGCACGGCTGGCCCGGGATCGTGGCCGCGAACAGGCCCGCTCCCAGGTCGGCCAGCGGCGCCTGCTGATAGGTGGCGCCGCCGTCGGTCGACCAGAACAGCTTGGCGCTGCCAGCCACCACCGAACCGCCGCCGACGATCGTCGCCTGCACGCGGACCTCGCGCGGCGTGCCCGGCGCAGCCGATGCCGGCACCCCGTCGGGGTATGCGAAGGTCAGCGAGATCGGCGGCTTGTTCATCCAGACCTCGATGCCCGCGCAGCGGCCCGAGACCAGGTCCAGCCAGCCGTCGCCGTTGAGGTCGACGATGGCGACGTCCGTCCAGGCTGCCAGGTTCGCGGTCGGCAGTGGGGGGGTGTTCTCCACCAGGATGCCGCTCGGACTGCCTGCGAAGACGTTGCGGTAGATGTGGGTGCGGCGGCCCGTGGTCGGGCAGAACGGCCCCAGGTCGGCGTCGACGTCGGTGATGATGGTGTCGATCCGTCCGTCACGGTCCAGGTCGCCGCTCTGGATCGTGTTGCCGAACTCGTTCAGGCTCTGCGCGATGGTGTACGACGTGAAGTTCGGCTGGCCCGTGGCGTCGTTGCCCTCGTTGATCAGGTACCTGTCCTGGCCGTCGTCCGCCACGATGATGTCCAGGCGGCCGTCGCCGTTCAGGTCGGCAGTGTCGATGAAATAGGGCGCGCCGGCCACGGCCTGCTTCGGGCCGTCGAAGGCGGTGACGCCGGGCTTCTTGGTGAAGACCCCGACGTTCTGCCCCGTCACAAGGGTGTTCACGCGGATGATGTCCTGGAGCCCGTCCCCGTTCATGTCGGCGGCGACGGCCGCATTGCCGAACGCGGAGGCGAGCTGCGCCGCGGTCATGACGCTGGTTCCGCTGTCGTAGAAGTAGCCGGGGTTCGCCGCGCCGTGGTTCAGCAGCAGGCGGTTGTCGTAGTCCAGCGAGGCCGTCTCCGCGGGACTGGCCTGGCACTCGCCCGCACCCGTCGTCGTGCCGTCGCCGTTGAGGTCGATGCAGATGGTCTGTCCGCTGGTCTCCGGCGTGTCGTAGTCGGTGTAGAAGATGTCCGGGTAGCCGTCCCCGTTGTAGTCGGCGATCGCGGCGTCGCAGAAGCGCGGGTTGGACGCGGCCCCCGTCCTGGACACCAGCACGGGGATGCGCGCGTTCTCGAAGCGGAACCCGCGCCACGTGCCGCCGGCATCGCGGCCCAGGTTGACGTACACGCGCGGCTGTCCCAGCACGTCGTTCACATGGTCGCTCATCGTCGTGGCGGTGACCAGGTCCAGCCAGCCGTCGCCGTTCACGTCCACTGCATCGACATCACGGTCGTTGCAGGGGTCCATCATCCCCATGTAGCCGGCAACGTCGCTGGCCGACCCGTACTCGACCGTTCGGTCGACCAGCACGCCGCCCTCGTTCATCATGAGCAGGTCCCGGAAGCCGCCCTGGATGCTGCCCGGGAACTTGCGCATGCAGACGATGTCAACGTCGCCGTCCTTGTCGAAGTCACCCCAGGCGAAGTCCTTCTCCAGGTTGTCGTTCACGACCAGGTTGGACGCGACGGCCAGGCGCGTCGCGGTCTCGTTGGCGTAGGTCACCCACGACTGGGCATGGGCAGCCGCGGCGCACGCAAGCGCGGCGAGGATGGGGGTGGACGGGAGTCGCATGTGGGGCTGTCCGGGAGAGGTTGCGTGCGTGCGGCGCATGCCGGTGATCAGGGGCAGACGCCCCACTTGGCGAGCAGGATGCCGAGGTCGATCCCGTTCACGTCGCCGTCGCGGTTCAGGTCGCCGGGAACGTCGGCCATGCCCCAGGTGCCGAGCATCGGCCCCAGGTCACCGCCGTCCACCTTGCCGTCGTGGTTCAGGTCGGCGATGCATGGGATGCAGCTGTCGGGCACGCCGTTGCCGTCGGTGTCGGCGGCAGTGCCGGCCAGGATGTCGGCCAGGTCGTCCGTGCCGTTGCGGTTGCAGTCGCCCTGCGGATCCTCGTAGGCCGCCACGAACGCCTGGAAGTCCACGGCGTTCACGACCCCGTTCCGGTCGATGTCGAACACCGCGCTCGCCAGGTCAGGGTTGGTCGCCTGCCCGAAGGCCGCACGGAAGGCCACGAAGTCGGCGGCACGGATCGCGCCATCGCCGTCGGCATCGAACTCCAGTCGGCCCAGCGAATCCAGGAATGCCACCAGCTGCGCCTGCTGCGCGAGCGGCAGCTGGGCGAACGCCTCGGCCGCCGCGGCACCCTCGCCGTAGGGGCCGTGCGCGGCGATCGCCGCGGTCACGCGGGATGCGAACGTGCCGCCCGCCGCCGCGCCGTGGTGCAGCATCGGGTCGCGCGTTCGCAGGTTCCACAGCACCGGCGTGCGCATCTCGAGCTCCTGCGCATCGCCTTCCGCCACGCCGTCCCCCAGCAGGCCCATGTCGTGCAGCAGGAAGTCGCTGTAGGGGCGGATCACCTTGTTGCGCAGCGACTCCTCGAGCGCGGGATCGTTGGCGGTCGTCCACTGCGGGACGTGGCACTTCGCGCAACCCACGGCGGCGAACACGGCCTCGCCTGCCATGCCGGAGCGCGGCGTCTGCGGCGGTGCCGCGATGTAGCGCTGGAAGTGGGTCACGCGGTCGATGAACGCGTATCCCTCCTGGTCCGGCAGGTCCTCGATGTCGGGCACCGTGTCGCACTGCAGGAGCTTGGATTGGTCGTTGTTGGGTGCGTTCTCGTGCGGCTCCAGCCGGTTGGTGATGCCCATCTCGTTGCGCGTGGCATCGCCGCTGAAGCTCAGCACGGTCGCCACCTGCGCCTTCCAGCCGAATCGCCCCGCACGCAGCGGGCCGGCCCGGTCCTCCAGCAGGCGAACCCAGTGCACGCGACCGCTGATGCCGTCGGCATCGGCGTCCACCGGATCGGCGTGCGCGGCGATCGCCGCGTCGGGAATGGCCTCGATCAGCCCGAACGCCAGGCTCGAGTTGGTGATGCGGATCGCCGTGAAGTTCGCGGCTGCGGGAATCTGCTCCTTGCACGATTCGCTCGCGGCGAACGCCTGCAGCAGGCTCTGTGACTCGCCCGGCACGAGGCTGAACATGCCCTTCTCGGTGATGCCGAAGTGGGTCACGCTGATCGAGCCCCAGCCGCCGAGCGGATTGGCGTGGCACGACATGCAGCCGGCCTTGTTGAAGATCGGGCCCATGCCCTGCGCAGGCGTCATCGCCGTCGAGTACAGCGCCTTGCCGGCCTCGAACAGCGACAGTTGCGTGGGCGTGAGCGTGGGGATCGGGGAACCGGCCTTCGGCTGCCGTGCGAGTTGCGCGGTGGCGGGGGTGGCTGCGGTGGCAGCGAGGGCAACGGCCAGGAGGGCGGCGTGTCGGCGCATGTGGGGCTCGTCTTCGCGGATCGGTGAGACGGGGACGCGAGGCCCGAACGGGCGCCGTGCTGGAACAGAGTAGGCGAGCATCCGAGAACCACCGGGTTCCGGGTGCCAATTCCCGGGTCGAATGTAGTCCGCGCGCTGCAGGTGGCCAACGGAAAGGGGTCGGGGCGACTCGTATACTTTTCCACGTGGCGCTGCCCCAGACGATCATCCTGGCGCTGGCCGTGGCGGTCCAGGGGCAGGCATCGGTGCCGCCGCCCGGTCAAGCTGCTGGCGGTCCCTCGGGATTCAGCCCGAAACTCGCGACGCAGGTCCCGGACCGTCTCTCCGTGGTTCGCCGCCTGCTCCGGGACGGGCAGTTTGCGGCCGCGATCCCGGTGGCCCAGGCTGCCGTGGCCGCCGCCCCCGAAGATCTGCGGGCCCGGTTCTTTCTCGGACTCTGCTTGCACAAGGCCAAGCGCTACGGCGAGGCCCTGCCGCTTCTGGAATCGGTGGCGGCGGCGCCGGCGCCCGGGTTTCCCGAAGCCCCGCACGCCGTGCACTACTTGGGCTGGTGCCGCTACTACCTGGGCGACCTGCCGGGCGCGCGCGCTGCGTTCCAGGCCCACGCCAACGCGTTCCCCAACTACGACGACTCCCACTTCGGGCTGGGGCTCGTCGCATTCGACGAGGACCGCATCGCCGAGGCCGAGCAGTCGTTCCGCCGCGCGCTGGAGCTGCTGGGCGAGCAGCAGGGCGCCGCGCGCGAACGCGCGAAGAACCTGGCGCGCCTGGGCGACGTGCTGCTGCGGCAGGACCGGCTGCCCGAGGCCGAGCAGTCGTACCGGCGCGCGGTCGAGCTTCACGAGGATCACTACGAGGCCTGGGCGAAGCTCGCGCGCCTGCTCGATCGCCTCGGCCGCACCGACGAGGCCGCCGCCGCGCGCGCCCGGCAGGCCATGGTCATGGCCCGGCTGGGGAAGGACGCGCCGCGCGGATGACCTGGCACGCCTGCATCGTGGCCGTGGCATTGGCGCAGGCGCAGCCCTCCGCACCCATCCGCTTCACGGATGCGACCGCCGGCAGCGGCCTGGACGCGACGATGACCAGCGGCGCGATGCCCTCGACGGCGATCCTCGAGGTGAAGGGCGGCGGCCTGGCGCTCATCGATTTCGACGGCGACGGCGACCCGGACGTGTTCATGCCCAACGGCGCGACGCTGGCCGACCCCGAGCACGGACCCGGCGCACGGCTCTTCGAGAACCTGGGTGGCCTGCGCTTCCGCGACGCGACCGGCCGCATGGGCGTGCGTCACACGCGCTGGAGCTTCGGCTGCGCGGTGGGCGACTACGACGGCGACGGCCGCGATGACCTGTATGTCTGCTGCCACGGCCCGGACGTGCTGCTGCGCAACATGGGCGATGGGCGCTTCGAGGACGTCACCGCGAAGGCCGGCCTGGGTGACCCTGCGTGGTCCACCGGAGCTGCCTTCGCCGACCTTGACGGCGACGGCGACCTGGACCTCTTCGTCGTGAACTACGTGGACTTCGACCCGGCGAACCCACCCGCGCCCGCGTCCTTCAAGGGCATCCCGGTGCTGGCCGGCCCGCGCGGGCTCCCGGCGCACGTGGACCTGCTCTACGAGAACCGCGGCGACGGAACGTTCCGGGATGCCAGCCAATCCGCCGGCATCCGCGCCGCCATCCCGGGCTACGGCCTGAACCTGGCGATCCTGGACTTCGACGGCGATGCGCGCCCCGACATCCTGGTGGGCAACGACAGCGAGCCCAACTCGCTCTTCCTGAACCGCGGCGGGCCGGGCGGGCTGCGCTTCGAGGAAGCGGGCCTCCGCTCCGGCATCGGCACCAACCTCGACGGCGCCGCGCAGGCCACGATGGGCATCGCGATCGGCGACGTGGACGGCGACGCACGCCCCGACGTCCACACCACCGTCTTCTCGAGCGACACCAACACCCTGCACGTCAACCTGGACGGCCGCTTCTTCGACGACCGCACGGCGCGCTACGGCGTCGGGGCGCCTTCACGGCCGCTCCTCGGGTGGGCGACCGCGTTCATCGACCTGGAGCACGACGGCGACGAGGACCTGGTGGTCTTCAACGGCCATGTCTATCCGCAGGCCACGCGAGCGACGATGGACTCCGACTACGCGCAGCCTCCGCTCGTGCTGCGGCGCGACGGGGCGCGCTTCGCGGTGGAGGCGTCGCCCGGCCCCGGCCTGCAGGGCGCGCACCGCGACCGCACGGCCGTCTTCGCCGACCTGGACGGCGACGGCGACCAGGACATCGTCGTGGGGGAGCTGAACGGCCCGCTCCGCCTGCTGCGCAACGACCACGACCGCGCCGACGACTGGATCGAGGTCCGGCTCGTGAACGCGGCGCGCGGCGACCTGCACGGGGTGGGCGCACGCGTGCGGCTGGTCGACTCCTCCGGCACCACGCGTGCGACGCGCTGGATGTGGGGCGGCGGGCCGTTCCAGTCGAACGTGGCGCCGGCGCTGCATGTCGGGGCTCCGGCCGCGTGGGGGCCGCTCATGCTGGAGGTCGACTGGCCCTGGGGCGGCACGCAGCGCGCCGGCGAGATCTCCCGCGGCCGCGTCACCGACGTACGCCGTGACCCCGCCATCACAGGAGCGGCGACACCAGGTTCGCGAAGTGCTCCATGAAGCGCTGCCGGCGCGGACGTCGTGCCCAGGCGTGCGCGTTCACGCGCCTTGCCTGGGCGAGGTACCCGGCCTGCAGCCGCCGCAGCTGGGTGGCGAACGCGTTGTCGTACACCACGACGCTGGTCTCGAAGTTGATCTCGTAGCTCCGCCGGTCCAGGTTCGCGGTGGTGACGATCGCGATCTCGTCGTCGACCGAGACCGTCTTCGAGTGCAGGAACCCGGGCTGGTACTCCCAGATCTCGACGCCGGCGTCCAGCAGCGCCTCGAAGTGCGCCTTGCTGGCCAGCGCGGCCAGCAGGCTGTCGTTGACGCGTGGCACGATCAGCGTCACGCGCAGTCCGCGCCGCGCGGCCACCTCCATGGAGCTGACGGTGGCCTCGTCCGGCACGAAGTAGGGCGTGCTCAGGCAGACCTCCCGGCGGGCCAGCTGGATCGAGGCCTGCATCAGCGCCGTGACGGTGGAGTTCTCGAAGTTCGGTCCCGACGGGATGGCCTGCGCGGCAACGCCACCCGGCATCATCGGCGGTTCGGCCAGCTGCACGCGCCGGAACTCCCCCGAGTCCATCGACCAGTCCTCGCAGAAGACCTGCTGCAGCTCGCGCACCAGTGGGCCACGGATGCGGATCCACGAGTCGACGTACGGCTCGTCCTTCCCGAGACGGCCCGAGGACTTGAAGTCCGGGTCCGCGATGTTGCGGCTGCCCGTCTGCGCGACGACGCCATCGACGATGACAAGCTTCCGATGGTTGCGGATGTCGATGCGCGCCACGAGCAGGCGCCAGAAGGTGGCCGGCAGGGCGGCGACGACGTGGACCCCCGCGGCCTCCAGGCGCGCGCGGTCCGTGCCCCGCAGGAATCCCTTGGACCCGATCCCGTCGACCAGCAGGCGCACCGTGACGCCGCGCCGTGCCGCGCGCTCCAGCGCGTCCGACACGCGCCGCCCGGTCTTGTCGTCCTCGTAGATGTAGAACACCAGGTGGACGTGCTCGCGGGCGGCGTCGATGTCCTCGACGATCCAGCGCACCTGCTCCTCGGGGTCGCCGGAGAGCTGCAGCAGGTTGCCGCCCAGCACCGGGGGCGCGCCCAGGCAGTCGGCCAGCCGGGCCAGCTGCCCGTCCTCGACGCTCATGGACCGCTGCAGCACGCGCGGGTCGCGCCACTCCGGCACGTCGTCGCGGAGGGCGTCGATGATCCGCTTGTGGCGCTTCCGGCGCCGGGCGCCGATGCGGTTCTCGCCGATGACCAGGTAGATGAGGATGCCGGGGCCGGGCAGCGCGAAGAGCGTGGCGATCCATGCCAGCGCCGCGTTCGGGCGCATGCCCTTCGTCCAGATGATGCGTGCCGAGAGGAGCACGTTCAGCAGGAAGACCGCGGCTGCGGTGCTGACGAGCACCACCTCGCTGACGGTCACTCCCAGCCAGTCGCGCAGGATGTGTGTGAGGAGGGCGCCCATCCGGCGCTCACTCGACGATGGCCACGATCTCGAAGTGCTTCTCGCCGCGCGGCAGGTTCGCGCGCACGGTCTCGCCGACGCGCGACTTCATCAGCGCGACGCCAAGCGGGCTGGACGAGGTGACCTCGATCCAGTCGCAGTCCTCGTCGCTCATGTTGCCGACCAGCTTGTAGAGCTGCGTCTTGCCGGTGGCGGTGTCCTTCAGCTTGACCACGGCCCCCAGGAAGACCATGTCCTTCGGCAGCACGCTGTCCGCGGCCACCTGCGCGGTCTTCAGCCGCAGTTCCAGCTCGCGGATCTTGGCCTCGTTCAGGCCCTGTTCCTCGCGCGCCGCGTGGTAGTCCGCGTTCTCCTTCAGGTCGCCGTTCGCACGCGCCTCCGCGATGCGCGTGGCGATGACCGGCCGCTGGGCGAACAGCTCCTTGAGCTGCTGCTCCATCTTGGCGCGATCGGCAGGGGAGATGATCTCCATGGCGGCTCCGGGTCCGGGAAACGTCAGGCGGTGAAAAACAGGCTGCGGCGGGAACGCCCGCCGCGACAGGAGGTTAGCGAATGCCGGGATCCGGGGCAAGCCCGCCGCGCTGGGTCCGTGCGGCCCGCAGCGCACCGGCCCACGCTGCGCAGGCAAGGATCCATGGCCATGCGATGACGGGCCAGTCGTTCGGCCCCGGTGCGGAGGGCTGGAGCGGGGCCACGTCCAGCAGCGCGCTGCATGGCCCCAGCAGGGCCGCGATGGGCGGCCGCGCGCCGAGTGCATCCGCCGCCGGGCCCGCGGCAACCAGCGCGATGCAGGCCATCGCCCATGTCGCGCGCCGCCAGCCGTGGCAGTGCATGCCGCACGCCACGGCGCCGCCGCACGCCGCGATCCAGCCGACGAGCAGTGCATCGATCGCCACGCCCCGGGCCGGCGGCCAGTACGTGACCAGCTGCAGCGGCCACAGCACGGCCTGCACGATCGCGACCAGCGCGACCAGGTCCAGCAGCACGCGCGCCGGGCGCCACCCCTGCGGCGAGAGCGCCAGCCGCCCGACGGGCCAGATCGCGCAGCCGCCGACCGCGAGCAGCTCGAGGAACGCCCGCACGCCCGGCGTGTACGAGGTGGACGTGGGCTGGATCGGCACGCGCAGCCCCACCGTGGCCGCAAAGGCGGCTGCCACGAAGAGGAACGCGAAGGTGACGAGCCCGCGGGGGACCGGCATGCGGCGAGGGTACCGCGGCGGCGCGCGACCGCGGTCAGCGCGCGACGGCGATGTCGCCGCGCAGGTCGATCACGTGCTCGGCGCCGGCGTCGATCCGCTTAAACCGCTCGAATGCGTACTGCAGGGCCGCCAGCTTCTGCGCGGCGGGCACCTCGGACGCGCCTTCCTCGCCGGGCGCGCGGCCCCAGACGATCTCGCGGCCGCGGTCCGTGCGCAGGCGGATCAGGCCGTCCTTCGCGAAGCCCGAGAGGTCGACGGCGGCGATCTGCGTGCGCCATTCTCGGTCCTGCACCAGCGCCGCCATGCGCAGCGCGGCGTCCACCTCGGCACCGGGCCAGGCGGTGCCGAAGCCCGCGGGCCGCGTGCCGGTGGCGCCCTGGATCCGCAGCAGGCGCGGGCCCTTGCCGGCCGCGTAGTCGCGCGGCAGCAGGCGGCCCTTCGTGTCGACCAGGTGCTCGCCCTGCGCATCGCAGACCAGCGCGAAGGGGACGGCCCAGCGTCCCTCGACCACCACCTCGTCGACGTCGGTGCGGCGCAGCTGCGTCACCTGCTCGTACCAGCCGCACTGCTGGACGGCTTCGCGCGCGGCCTGCAGGCCGGCCTGGTCGAAGGGATCCGTGGACACCGACTTGACGACGGCGCGCTCGATCGCGCGGCGGTCCTCCTTGGGAAGCCAGCTCGGCTGGTCGCGCAGCACGACGTGCATCGGTGCGGGAAGCGTCGCCTGGCGCGTGCGCTCGACCAGCTTCGGCACCCAGACGCCCAGGATCAGCGCGACGGCGCCCAGCCCGGCGGTCCAGCCGGCCAGGCCAGCCCAGCGGCGGGCGCCTTCCCAGTCGATGCGTGCGGCGTCGTTCGTTTGCTTGGACTTCGTGGCCATGCGACGGGATTCATCGGCAAAGACGGGCATCCGGCGCGAGAATGGAAACTGTTCCGGGGTATCCCGGACGCAGTCTCCGAACCCGTCTCCCGGTCACGCCGCGGCGCGTGCGCGGGACGCGCGTGCCAGGGCCGCGCGTACCAGCCGCGCCACCAGGTCTTCCATCGGGACGCCGGCGTGACGGGCGGCCTTCGGCACCAACGAGTGGTCGGTGAAGCCCGGCATGGTGTTGATCTCCAGGAACCACGGCCCACGCTCGTCCAGCATGAAGTCGACGCGGGCCACGTCGCGGCAGCCCAGCGCGTGCCAGGCCGCCCGGCTGAAGGCGCGCACCGCGTCGGCCACGCCGGCCGGCAGGGCGGGGTCCAGCACGTACTGCGTGTCGTCGCGGTGGTACTTGGCCTCGTAGTCGTAGGTGCCCTCGCCGGGCACGATCTCGATGATCGGCAGGCACTCGCCGTCCACCAGGCCAACGGTCAGCTCGCGGCCTCGGATGTACTCCTCGGCCAGGATGCGGCTGCGACGCGGTTCCAGCTCCAGGCGGGCGCGCTGGACCTCGTGGTCACTGTGGCAGATCCGCAGGTCCACGCTCGAACCGTCGTCGGCCGGCTTCAGCACCACCGGGCAGGGCACTGCCAGCGGCTGGCCGAATGCCAGCTCCTGCGCGCGGGGCGTCGGCACGCCGATCTCGGAGACCACGGCCTTCGTCGCCACCTTGTCCATCGCCAGGCGCGCCGCCTTGGGGCGGCAGCCCACGTACGGGCGGCCGTCCAGCTCCAGCAGCTCCTGCAGCGGCCCGCCCTCGCCCCAGGCGCCGTGCAGCACCGGGAAGACGACGTCGCCCTGCATCGCGCGGATCTCGTCCAGGCCCGGGCGGTCGACCGTGACCTCGTTCACCTGGAAGCCCGCGCGCCGCAGCGCCGCGGCCACCATGCCGCCGCTCTTCAGGCTGACCTCGCGCTCGGCGTCGGGCCCGCCCTTCAGGACAAGGACCGTGGGGAATTCGTTGGAACCGGTGGCAGCCATCGCGAACCTCCGTGCGAGCCGTCCGCGCCGTCCGGTGGCGCGGGTGGGCGTGGCCAGGGACTCAGCCCTGTCCGCGCCGCCAGAAGACTACTTCGCGCTCGAGCCGGACGCCCGTGCGCCTGAACGTCTCCTCCGCCACCTGCTCGGCCAGCGCCATCATGTCGGATGCGCGCGCGCCGGGCTCGGCGACGAGGAAGTTGCCGTGCTGGTCGCTCACCACCGCCTTGCCGACGCGCGTGCCCTTCAGGCCTGCCTCGTCGATCAGCTTGCCGGCGCTGATGCGCTGGCCGGTGCGGGGGTCGACCGGGTTCTTGTACATGCAGCCGGCGCTGTTGGCGGACAGCGGCTGCACGCTTGCCTTGTAGGCGCTGATCTCCTTCATCCGCTCGCGCAGCGCCACCGGGTCGGAGGGGCGCAGCTCAAACACCGCGGTGGTCACGATCCCCGCCGGCAGGTTGGTATGGCGGTACTCGAAGGCGACGTCCTCGCGGCGGTAGGTCCGCAGCTCGCCCTCCCAGTTCACCAGGTCCACGCTGCGCACCACGTCACCGATCGCGCCGAACTTGCCGCCGGCGTTCATGCGGATCGCGCCGCCGATCGTCGCCGGGATGCCGATCATCGGCTCCAGGCCCGCCAGCCCCAGCCGCACGCACTCGGTGGCGGTCTTGCCCATGTCGCGTCCGCCGCCGGCGCGCACCAGGTTGGGCGCGCCCTCGGCGTTCAGCTGAAAACCCTTGAAGCACTCGGCGTCCAGCTTGATGACGACCCCGTCCACGCCTTCGTCGTCCACCAGCAGGTTGGCGCCCGACCCGAGCACGCGCACCGCCATGCCGTTCCGGCGGCAGCGTCGGAGCAGGGTGGCCAGCGCCTCGGCGGACTGCGGGCGCACCAGGGCGTCGGCCTTGCCGCCGATGCCGTACCAGGTATGCGGCGCCAGCGGCGCGTCCAGCTCGACCTGCACGTCCAGGCCGGCGAACACGCTGGTGCTGCCTGCGGGTTCCGCGGTCATCGTCATCGCACGTCCTTGCCGCGCTCCAGGAACGCGGTGCCGATCTTCCACACCGGGCCGGCGCCCATCACCACCACCAGGTCGCCGTCGGCGCAGATGCACTCCAGCTGCTCGACGATGGCATCGAAGGGGTACAGGTGCATCGCGGTCACGCCGCGCGCGCGCAGGCGGTCCACCAGGTCGGCGGCGCTGACGCGCGTGCGCTCCTCCTCGCTGTCGCGCACGAAGTAGATGTGCGGCACGATCACGATGTCCGCGTTCGAGAAGCTCTGCGCGAAGTGCTCCAGCAGGAAGCGCGTGCGGCTGTGCTGGTGCGGCTGGAAGACGCAGATCAGGCGCTTGGGACCGATGCGGGCGCGCAGGGCCTGCAGCGTCTTCTCGCACTCGGTCGGGTGGTGCGCGTAGTCGTCGAACACCGTCACGCAGCCGCCGTGGCGCATCGTGCGCGTGCCCAGGCGCTGCATGCGGCGCTCGACGCCGTTGAACGTGCTGAGCGCGATGCCGATCTGCGCCCACTCGGCGCCCAGCCAGTGCGCCAGGATCGCGGCCGCGGCGCCGTTCAGCGCCATGTGGTCGCCGGGCAGCAGGCTGGTCCAGCTGCACACGGTCAGGCCGTCGATGATCACCGACGTCTGCCCGGTGCGCTTGTCGTACTGCACCTGGTAGTCGGCCGCGGGCGTCCAGCCGAACGTCGCCACCTGGCAGGGCAGATCGCTCGCCACCTCGCGGCGGTGCGCGCCCTCGGCGGCGATCAGCAGCTTGCCGCCGCGCTCCGCGGCCGGGATCAGCTGCGCGAACTCGCGGAACGCCTTGACGATCTCGTCGATCGTGCCGTAGATCTCGAGGTGGTCCTCCTCGACGTTGTTGATCAGGCCGATCATCGGATGGTGGTGGTGGAAGCTGCGGTTGAACTCGCAGGCCTCGGCCACCAGGATGCCGGGCTTGCCGCGCTGCGTGCCCGCGGGGATCGCGGCGGCGCCGGTGCGGCTGCCGCCGCCGATCTGGTCGCAGATCGCGCCCACGATGAAGCTGGGGTCGAGCCCCGCCTCGATCAGGATCCAGCTGAGCATCGCAGTCGTCGAGCTCTTGCCATGCGTGCCGGCGATGCTGACGCCCGTACGGCCCTTCTGCACCAGGCCGACGGCCTCGGCATAGGTGATCACGTCGAGCCCGCGGTTCACGGCCTCGACCACCTCCGGGTGGTCGGCCTTGATCGCGGCACTGGCGATCACCAGGTCGCACGGCGCGGGCAGCAGCTCGGCGCCGTGGCCGATGTTCACGTGGATGCCATCGACCTCGAGCGCCTCGGTCACGGTGCTCGCGGACATGTCGCTGCCGGAGACGATCGCGCCGCGGCGCTTCAGCATCTGCGCCAGGCCGCTCATGCCGCAGCCGCCGATGCCGATCAGCCAGATGCGCCGGCCGTGGAAGTCGGGTTCCGGCAGGTCGATCAGGCGCGGGCTGGTGCTTTCGAACAGCGTGCTCACGGGTCCGTCCGTCGAGGATCTGTCGCCGTCGGCGGCGGTGCGTGCAGCGGTGCGTGCGTTCGCGGTCCCGACGAAGGCGAGGTCGATGTCGTTCACGCCAACGATATCGGCAAGGGACGGCTAAAATCCCCACCGTTTTGACCCAGCAGGCGATCTTTCGGGACCCACCCCCGGGGGAGGGGGCCCTTGGTCCCTACAATCCGGGTTCCGCATGGCCGCGAACCCCGACATCCACGCCCAGGTCCTCATCGTGGACGACGACCGGGAGCACGCCCAGGTGCTGGCCGACGCGCTCCGCAAGCCCGGGCACGTCTGCACCATCCGGCACAGCCGGACGGACGCCGAGGAGGAACTCCGCCACGGCGCATTCGACGTCATCGTGACCGACCTGGTCATGGAGACCCCGACCGCCGGCCTGGAAGTGCTGGACCTGGCCCGCAGCCTGCAGCCCGACGCCGAGACCATCATGGTCACGGCCCACGGCGACATCCCCACGGCCAAGCGGGCCCTGCAGGGCGGGGCCTACGACTTCATCGAGAAGCCGATCGACCTGGTGGTCTTCCGCAACCTGGTGCAGCGGGCCGCCGAGACGGTCCTCCTGCGCCACCGGAACTCCCGGCTGAAGGGCGAGCTCGACGCCGCCTACGGCTTCGAGGGCATCATCGGCGACAGCCCCGCCATGCGGAACGTGATCGCCCTGATCCGCCAGGTGGCCCCGGCCAGCATTCCCGTGCTGGTGACCGGCGAGAGCGGCACCGGCAAGGAGCTGGTCGCCGCCGCCATCCACAAGGCCAGCCGCCGGGCGAAGGCCAAGTACGTCACGTTCAACGCCGCGGGCCAGGCCGAGAGCCTGCTCGAGGACCAGCTCTTCGGCCACGTCCGCGGGGCCTTCACCGGCGCCGACCGCGACCGCGAGGGCGTCTTCGAGTTCGCCGACAAGGGCACGCTGTTCCTGGACGAGATCGGCGACATGCCGCTGGCGATGCAGCCGAAGCTCCTGCGCGTCCTGGAGACCGGCGACGTCGTCCGCCTGGGCTCCAACGAGCAGCGCAAGACCGACGTTCGCTTCGTCAGCGCCACCAACCGCGACCTGGGCCAGATGGTGCGCGAGGGCCGGTTCCGCGAGGACCTCTACTACCGCATCCGCGGCGCCGAGATCGTGATCCCACCGCTGCGCGAGCGCCGCGAGGACATCCCGCTGCTGGTGAACCACGCCGTCGGCAAGTACGCGGCCGAGATGGGGCGCCCGCGGCCCGAGGTCTCGCAGCCGGCGATGATGCGCCTGGTCGCGTATGCGTGGCCGGGCAACGTGCGCGAGCTCTTCAATGCGGTGCACCGCATGGTGGTCACCTCGCCGGGGCCCGTGATCGACGTCCGCGACGTGCCGGCCGAGATCCGCACCGACGACGCCGCCGCCGAGGCGCAGGGGGGCGTCGGCTCGCTGGCCGGCGTTGGCCTGGAGCGCCTGGAGAAGGAGGCGATCCGCCAGACGCTGGCGATGACCGCGGGAAACCGCGAGCAGGCCGCGCAGATGCTGGGGATCGGCGAACGCACGCTCTACCGCAAGCTGAAGGAGTACGGGCTGCGCTGAGCGCCCCGCGCCGATGGCCACGAAGGAGCGAATGCGCCCTGCAGACATCGCCGCCGCCGACGCGGCGGCGGAGCGTCGTCTCTCCGGCATCCCCTGGACGCTGTGGCGCCACCTGGCGTGGGAACTGCTGCGCGTCCTGGCGGTCACCACCGGCATCATCGTGACGGTGATCGCCTTCGGTGCCGCCGCCAAGCCCCTGGCCGAGAGCAGCATCGGCGCCGACACGGTGCTGAAGTACGTCTCGCTGGCCATCATCCCGATGCTGCAGTACGCGCTGCCCTTCGCGGCCGGGTTCGCCGCAACGCTGGTGCTGCATCGGTTCGCGACCGACAACGAGATCGTCGCGATGGCCACGGCCGGGATGAGCTACCGCCGGATCTTCGCGCCGGTGCTCCTGATCGGGACCGGCCTCGGCGTCGTGATGTTCATCCTCGTCGCCTTCGTCATCCCGCACTTCTGGACCCGCATGGTGGAGCTTGCCACGTCCGACGCCACCCAGATGCTGGTGGCGTCCGTGCGGCGCGGCGAGGCGCTCTCCGTCGACCGCGGCAGGCTGATGATCTACGCCGACTCGGTCGAGGTCGTCGACCCGCCGGCCGAGACCGGCGCGCAGCGCCGGCTGTTGCTCACGGGCGTCGCCGCGATCGAGGCCGGCAAGCGCGGCACGATCGAGCCGCAGACCGAGTTCACCGCCGAGAGCGCCGCCCTCGACCTCTACTCGGCCGGGAACGGCACGCTGGCCAAGGTGGCGTTCTCGAACGCCACCATCTTCCGTCCCGGCGAGGGCGCGATCGTCTCGGTGCCCCGCGCCGAGCCCGAGGCCGCCTCGCTGGCCAGCGGCTTCTACCGAGGGCCGAAGTTCCTTCCGCTGGACGAGCTGATCGCGCTGCGTCGCGACCCGAACCTCGCCTCGATCGTGCGCGACGCCAAGCGCCGCCTGCAGGGGCCGCTCGGCGAGATCGACCTCTGGCGCTGCCTCGAGAAGCAGGCTGCCTCGGGCGCCCTTTCCTTCGAGGAGCCGAACTCCCCGCGTGCGCTCCGCATCGAGGGCGCGCGCATCGTCGCCGGCGAGCTGCTGCCCGTGGCGGGGCGAACCTCGTTCACGGTGACCGAATCGGTGCAGGGCCGGCCCTCGCGACGCTGCGACGCCGAGCGCGGCGTGCTCCGTGCGATCTCCGAGGCGGGCTTCGAACCGCGCATGTCCCTCTCGGTGCCGGCGCCGCTGCGGGTGCGCGACCTGGCCGCCGGCCTGCCGGGCCGCTGGCCGTCCCGGATCGACGACCTGCTCCCCGTCGGCTGCGTGCCACGTCGGTGGGATGCAGCTCCGACCGCCGAGTACCTCGCTGCCTTCGCGAACCTGCCCAACACGGATGGCGTCGCGCCCTACGCGTCGATCCGCAAGTCCTCCCGCACCCCGGTCCGGGTGCTCGAGGTCGCGCTCGATGACGTCGTGTTCGAGAGCGATTCGCACCTGGCGCAGCGGGCCGCGCAGCCCGTGAGCATCGTGCTGGTGCTGCTCCTTGGCGCCATGCTTGCCGTGGTGAAGCGCAGCGCGCTGCCGCTCACCGTCTACGTGCTGGCGTTCATTCCCGCGATCGTCAACATCCTGATGATCTCGGGCGGCCAGCAGGCGATGCGCGACGGCTGGTACGTCGCCGGCAGTGCGGTGATGTGGGGTGGCAACGCGCTGCTGCTGGCGGCGCTCTGGGCATCGTGGGCCAGCCTCCGGAGGACCTGACGATGCGCATCCTCGACCGTGCCATCATCGGCCGCTTCCTGGTGAACTTCGCCATCCTGTTCACGCTGCTCTATGCGCTCGCGGCCTCGATCGACGTCATCCTGCAGATGAAGGAGTTCGTCTCGGCGACGGCCGCCGAGGTGAAGGCCGGCCGGCATTCGAACTCGGTCTTCGCCTTCGTCTCGCTGGTGGTCGAGTTCCATGGCCCGCGGCTCTTCCAGTTCTTCCAGTTCATGGTCGGCCTGGTCGGCATCGGCGCGATGGGTTTCACCTTCGCGCAGATGCATCGTGCGCGTGAACTGACCGCGATCATGGCGGCGGGCGTGCCGCTGAGGCGCTGCGTGTGGGCCGTGCTCTTCGCGGCGCTCGTTCTGAACCTGTTCGAGGTGGCCAACCAGGAGCTCATCCTGCCGCGGCTGGCCGAGCGGCTGATGCGCGACCACGGCGACCTGGGCAAGCCCGACGGGGCGGCGTTCGCCGTGCCCCTGACGCGGGACTCCGCCGGCAACCTGCTCTACGCATCGAAATTCGACCCCGAGAGCGGCCGCATCACGGGCTTCCTCGGGCTGGAGCGCGACGATCGCGGCAGCCTGGTCCGCCGCGTGACGGCGAACGCCGCCACGTGGGATGCCGCGCGCTCCGCGTGGCTGCTGGAGTCGGGCACGGCGCTGCGCCGCGACCCGGCCGTGCGCGAGGGCAGCACCGTGCAGGAGCCGCCGGCGCCGGCCGAGGCCTGGCCGACCGACCTTTCGCCGCGCGCGCTCACGGCACGCAACTACCGCCTGTTTGCGCAGGTGCTCTCCAGCCCGGAGCTCGGCCGCCTGGCGGATGCCGGGGCCATCGAGCGCTCGCAGGCCGATCGCATGGTCTATGGGCGCTTCGGGACCGTGATCGTCAACCTGCTGGTTCTCGTGGTCGCGGTGCCGTTCTTCCTGCAGCGCGGCCCGGCGAACATGCTGCGCGAGACGGTCCTCTGCGCGGCCACCTGCGTTCCCGCGATCATTCTGTCGGCGGTGCTGATGGCGGCGCCGGTGCCCGGGCTGCCGCCCGCGGTCAGCGTCGCGCTGCCCGTCGCGGTGCTGGCGCCCATCGCGGTGGCGCGCATGTCGTGGCTGCGGTCGTGACCGGTCAGCGCGGCGTGCTGGCCGCGCGATTCCATGCATCGGCCAGCGAATCGTCGAAGATCGTCGGCTTGGCGTTCCGCACGAGGTCCTGCGCCAGCTGGTCCATCTGCGCGCGCTCCTGCGTGATCCGGACCGCGCGCTCGGTCTCGGCGCGCACCGTCTCCAGCGCGACGCCGTCGCCGGGCACGTCGCCGTCCCAGCGCAGCAGCACGTAGCCCGTGCCGACCAGCACCGGCGGCGAGATGCCGCCCGGCTCCTTCACGGCCCAGAGAGCCTCGCGCACCGCCACCGGGAACGAGGGGTCCAGCCGGCTGATCGGTGCGATCAGGCCGCCGCGCGCCGCGCTGACGTCCGTGCTCTCGCGTGCGGCGATCTCCTCGAACGGGGTGCCGGCGGCCAGCCGCTCGGTCACCGACTGCGCGGTGCGCAGGTCCGGCACGGCGATGATGCGTGCCTTGCGCTTCGGGCCGTGCGCGGCATCGTGCGTGGCCAGCACCTGCGGCTCCAGGACCCGGACGTCGCGTGCCACCAGCGCCCGCAGCATCGCGTTGCGGCGGAGCAGGGCGCGCCACCGCACCGGGCCCAGGCCCTGGCGTGCGCGCACCTGCTCGAGCGCGCGCTGCGCACGGTCGGGGTCCTTGTCCAGCAGCGCCAGCAGCGTCGCCTCCTCGGCGTTCATCTGGGCGTCCGTGACCGTGATCGCGCGTTCGCGCGCCCGGTCCTCGATCAACGCGTCCAGGATCGCCTCCTGCAGTGCGGCTGCGCCGGCCAGCTCCACCGCGATCGGGCGGAGCGCGTCCCATTTCACCGCATGGTTCTGCCACACGGCGGCGATGCCGGTCTCGGCGGCGGTCGGCGCGGGTGCCGCGGCGCCCGCGGCGGGCGGAGCCTTCGCGGCGACCGGCCCCTCCGCGGTGACGTCGGCAGCGGCCGCGCAGGCGAGCAGGGAGGCGGACGCAAGGCGACGGACGTGCGCGTGCATGACCGCGAGTGTAGGGGCACGCCGCCCGTGCCTCGCGCCGTGCGATCCGCGTCAGCGGCCGTCGACGGGCAGCGCGTACAGCACGCCGCCCGAGGTCAGCCTTGCGACCGGCTGCAGCCGCGCTGCGACCGCACGCACCCTGTCCGGCGTCAGCGCGGGGTCCAGCCATCCGGCGGCCTTCCAGCGCGCCAGCATCGCCTCGCCGATCGCCAGGTGCGTCAGCCCGCGCGCGCGCAGGGCGCGTACCGCGGCGTCGGCGTCGTCGCCGTGCGCGCGCAGCACCGCGGCCAGCGGGCCGCCGTCCCACACGTCGCCGTAGTCCGGCGTGCGCGTGATCCAGAACACGTCGGCCTCGCCCTCGCAGCCCAGCCGCGCGTCGGGGGGCAGCAGCCAGTTGGCGGCCCACGCCAGGGGCAGGGGGTCGCCGAGGCCACGGGCCTGCTCGACGAGCGTGGCGTTGCCGCGGCCGATCACGCCCGGATCGCCCGTCGTCGCCCAGATCTCGACGTTGCGTGCGATGCGCGCATCCAGCCAGAGCGCCGCCAGCGGCTGCGCGGCCCAGGCAAGCAGCACCGCGGCCCCGGCCGCCAGCATGGCGCGCGCCCGAACGGGGAATCGCCTCCGCCGTCCGTCCGCGCGGTTCCACGCCGCCGTCCCGGCCAGCGCGACCAGCGCGGCGATCGGCACCGCGCACGGCAGCAGGAATCGCGCCTTCATGTGGGTGAGGAGCACCCACGCGGCCAGCTGCAGTCCCAGCAGCGCCGCGAAGGCCAGCGCACGGAATCGTTCCTCGCGAAGCTCATCCTCGTCGTCCTCGAACCATTGCGACGCATACGTCACCCCGGACAGGCTGGCGGGCCGGAAGAGCATGACCGCGAGCGCGGCCAGTCCGGCCCACATCGCCGGTGCCCAGGCGGCGTACCAAGCGGGCGTCGCCGAACCGGCCGCGTCGGGATCCAGGCCCCGGACGACGCCATCCGCGAACGCCGTCCGCGACGCAAGCCCCAGCGTGCCCATCCATCCCATCGAGCGGTCCGGCGCGTGTGCCGCCGCGAACCGCTCCGCGCGCGCGGCATCCCACCAGCCGACGGGCGCGTCTGCCCCCGCACCGGGCATCCGGAACGGGAAGGTCGCCGCGCCAGCCACGGTCGCGTCCCGCACCAACCACGGCGCCAGCACCAGTGCCATCACGATCACCGCGCAGGTGCCGATGATCATCTTCCGCAGGAGCGAACCAGCCGGCCACAGGAGGGCGAACGCCCCGAAGGGCAGCAGTCCCATCGGCACCATCGACAGCTTGCAGCCGACCATCGCGCCGAGCAGCAGGCCCAGCACGCCCGCCAGGCGGAAGCCGGGCGCGCGGCCCTGGGACGTCCACGCCAGCATCGCGCCGCCCAGGCAGAGCAGGGCGGCCATCTCGTCGTACGCCAGCGACCCCGTGACCAGGATCCAGGGCATGCCGAGCAGGAAGACCGTGCCGAGCGCGCGCGCACGCACCGCACCGGGCATTTGCACGTCGCCGGGCCCCTCCAGGATCGTCGCTGCCGCGATGGCACCCGCCGTGCCCGCGGCCGTTACGGCCAGCATCGCGTGCAGCGCCTGGGCCGCCACCGCCGTGGCCTGCGGTGCCTGGCTGCCGCCATGGAGCGCCATCAGGTGCAGGTACGCACCCTCGACGAAGCTCGGGAACCCCGAATACGCATTGTGGGCAAGGGGACGGATCGCGCCGAGCTCGAACCACTCCTTCGGCAGCTGCAGGTGGTACGCCAGCGCGTCATACCCGCCGAACTCGCTGGACCACCCGAGGCCCGGCGGCAGCATTGCGGCGATCGCGAGCGCCGCAAGCGCGGGGATCGCGAACCAGGCGGCCGCGCTGGCGTGGACGCGCAGGAACAGGAAGGGGCGCCGGCGGCGCCACGCGTCGTGCAGCGCCAGCGTCCCGCCGAGCGCCGTCGTTCCGATTGCCCACGCGCCGTTGGGCTGCAGCAGTCCGAGCGTGCCAAGCAGGTTGTCGATCGCGAGCGCCGCGGCCACTCCCATCGCCAGGGCGAGCGGCACGCGCCGCGGATCGCTCGGTTGCTGCAGGCCCGGGAACGCCCACGCCCGCAGCGCGGTGCCGAACCCGTAGGCCATGAGCAGCCAGGCTCCGGCAACCCAGCCAGGTGCCAGCCACTCCAGCAGGCCCGCCGCCGGAACCCCGAACCCCAGCAGCAGGGTGAGCGCCGCGAACAGGGCCGCGGCCACCACCACGGCGGGCGTCACCAACTGGTTCTTTTGCAGGGGGATCCGCAGCACGGTTCGGCATCTTCCCAAATCGCTCACGCCACGGGCGGCGACTGGCCGATATCCACGTGGCAGGCGTCCGGACGGGAGTCCGGCGCCGGACGATTGGTCTTGCCGTGCCGTGCCGAAGCGCCGGCACGCGGACCGCGTCCGGCACACGCCGCCGGTGCTGCGCCGGAGCGCGCGCCGTGGACTTTGGAGGGCGGCCGAAGAGGGCCGCCGACGAGGAACGGAGTTCCGCATGAAGGTCCTGACGTCACGGTTCGGCGAGGTCGAGATCGACGCGAGCCGCCTGCTGGTCTTCCCGCACGGGCTGCTTGGCTTCGCCCGCTTCCGCACCTTTGCGCTGCTGCAGCCGGACGACCGCGGTGTCTTCTACTGGCTGCAGTCGGTCGAGGATCCCGAGCTGGCCTTCGTGGTCACCGACCCCACCGCCTGGATCCCCGAATACAACGTGCCGATCCGCCCGAGCGAGCTGCAGGACCTGGAGCTTGCCCGCGCCGAGGACGCCACCCTCTTCGCGATCGTGAACCGCCGCGACGGCGCGATCACCGCGAACCTGCAGGGTCCGATCGTCCTGAACGCCGCCACCCGCACCGGCGTCCAGCTGGTGCTGAGCGACCGTTCCTGGAGCACCCGCCACGAGCTGGTCCGCCTGCCCGGCGCCGCCGCGGCCAAGACTGCCTGACCCCGCCCGCCCGCGGGCCCTCGCCCGCTGCCTCGTGCCGCGCCTGACGGATCAGGCGCCGAAACCCCGGCGGCCACGGCCGCCCGATGCCAAGGAAGGCACCGCGCATGCTGGTTCTCTCCCGACACTGCGAAGAAGCGATCGTGATCGGCGACGATGTCGAGATCGTCGTCGTCGACATCCGTGGCGACAAGGTCCGCCTGGGCGTGAACGCGCCGCCGCGCGTGGCCGTCCACCGCAAGGAGATCTACGAGTCGATCCGCCAGGAGAATGCGCAGGCCGCGGCCATGCGCGGCGCCTTGGCCGCGCTGCCGGGCGCGCCCTCGCTGGCCGCGCAGCGTGCGACGGCACTCAGCCGCATCGCGGCGGCGCGCATCAGCGCGTGACCGCCCGAAATTGTCGTCGGGATAGCCCGGGGCGATTTCCGTGACGTTCTGGAAGGCACCGGCGCAGGACCGCGCCCTTGCGCTGTGCTCGGGGCCTTCCTCCGCGACCGTCGTCGCTCCACCAGGTTCCGCTCCTCCTATCGTTCGGCTGGCTCGGCACCTGTCACGACCCGGGAGTAATCGGTGCCGCCTCGCGTGCCTCGCGGCCTCGCGATTCGCTGCGGAAGACCCCGATGCTCGCTCCGGGCGCTCGCAAGCGGCCGTTCGAACGTCGGCGGGCGAGCGCCCGCAGCGAGCATTGGCCTCCTCCGGAGCGACGTACGAGGCCGTGAGGCACGCGTACCACGGTCCGATTCGGCCCGGGTCGTTCCACGTGCCGAACCGGCCGACGACGATGACGAGCGGAACCTGGTGGAGCGAGGAAGTTCGCGGAGGAGGGGGCCAAGCGCAGCGAAAGGGCGCGGTGACCCCACGTGTCTTTCAACGCCGCGAAATCGGTCGGGGGCTACCCCGGACACCATTTCCGACCCCGGACACAGTTTCCGCCGCCGCGCGAAAAAGCACCGCGCCCCGCGATTGCTCGCGGGGCGCGGGTGGTTCCGTCGTGCGGGGTCGGCTGCTTACGCGGCCTTCGCGTGCTGGACCGACGTGTGCTTGCGGGCGGTCTCGACCAGGACGTCAAACGTCGCCGGGTCGTGGATCGCGATCTCGCTGAGCATCTTGCGGTTCAGCAGGCAGTTGGCGCGCTGCAGGCCATTGATCAGGAGGCTGTACTTGAAGCCGCGCATCCGGCACGCCGCGGTGATGCGGGTGATCCAGAGCTGGCGGTAGTTGCGGCGGCGGAGGCGGCGGTGGCGCCAGGCATTGCGGCCGGCGCGCATCAGCGCGACCTTGGCCTGCTGCTTCAGGCGGCTCTTGGTACCGAAGTAACCGCGGGCTTCGCGGAGAAGCTTGCGGCGGGCCTGCGTGCGGGCTGCACCCTTGCGTGCGCGTGGCATGGTGGGAGACTCCTCAGTGTCGTGTCCGGCGGAGGCCGCTCAGGCGGCGCTTTGGTCCCGACGGACGATGCGTGGGGCCTGCCGAACGCCGGCAGGTCCGGGGGTGGTCAGTTACTTCGCGGCCTTGGCGGCCTCGCGCGCCTTCTCGTCGGCAACCGAGCGCTCTTCGGAGCGCAGGCCGCGGTTGAGCAGCTTCTTCAGGTAGCGCAGGTCGCCGCTGCGCGCATAGCGCGACTTGCGGTACGACTGGACCTGTTCGCCGGTCTTGTTGCTCTTGATGTGGCGGCTGTTCGGTGCCTTGAAGCGGACCTTGCCCGTCTTGGTGAGCTTGATGCGCTTGAGCAGGCCGCGGTGGGACTTTTGCTTCGGCATGGCGTGTTCCGTGGTGGCTGTGCCCGGATCGGCCGGGCGGAGAATCGCGAAGGATAGCCGAACCCTGGCCGCCCCGCAAGGCAAACCGCCCCGCCGGCGGGGCCGGGCAGGGCGGTTATTGACCGTATCCGCCGGTCATTGTGCCACGAACGTGTCGTTCGGATCCTTCGGCCGCACCCGAAGGTCGGCGTGCTCCTGGCCGTCGTCCCCGCGCGGCAGCCAGATGTTGTCGATCACCTTGGTGGGCGAATCGGTCAAGATCGGCGACGTGCGCCACTCGACGGCCGCGTCGCAGAAGAGCAGGTTCTGCCCGCTCTCGCCGTGGTTGCGCGAGCTGAGCACGCTGCGATCGATCTTCTGGCCGTTGCGGCGCAGCTCGATGACCGGGTTCGCGTCGGAGACCACGACCATGCGGTGCGGGGTGTCCAGCTGGAAGCGCGCGCCCTGCGCGGGCACGCGGTACGCGAAGCACGCTGCGCCCGACGCGCAACCTGGGCAGCGCAGCGCGTGGACGTCGGCGTAGCCCTTCGAGACGAGCAGTGCAAGGTTCGCGCTGTGCTGGAAGGTGCCCCAGTTCGGGATCACGGTCACCGTGACGCCGCCGCGGACGGCGTTGAGCGCGCGCACCATCGCGGCGCGCTCGGCCGCCTGGCGCATCGCCTGCAGCGGGGTCGCGGCGGGCGCCGAGGCCGCCGGCAGCACCGGCGAGGAGTCGCCGAACAGGCCGCCGCCGATGCCGGCCATCGCGGGCATCGCGCCGCCGTTCTCGTTGGCGTAGTGGGCGAGCGCGCCACCGAGGGCGCGCAGGTTGCCGGCGCAGACGGTGCTGAGGCTCTGTGCGCGCAGCTGCGTGAGCATGGGCAGCGCGACGCCGGCGGCGACCAGCAGCAGGGCGGCAACGCCCACGACGTCCGCCAACCGCACGCGCGGGCGCCAGCGCGCCGCACCGATCCGCATCGCGGCAGCGCGCTGCTCGTCGTGGCGATCGATGCGAGCCAGGGTCGCGTCCACGATGCTCTCGTGCGGCGGGTCGACCGGGTACTGCTCCAGCACGTCCATCTGGCGGATGATCGCCAGCGCGCGCGGACGGTCGTCGGCAGGCAGCTCACCCACGCGCGACGCGTCGAAGCCGTGCTCGGCCAGGAAGTCGAGGATGCGCGCATCAGCGGCGCTCAGTTCCGTGGCGGGGATCTCGTCCTTGGGATCCGTCATCGGCGGGTCTCCTTCGTCTGGTTCTTCGGGGCGGCCCCGTCGCGCTCGGCGCTCCGGGCCTGCGTGGTTCGCCACCGCTCCGCGAACGCCGCCACGGCGGCATGCAGGCGGCTCTTGACGGTGCCGAGCGGGATGCCCAGCGAATCGGCGATCTGGCCGTAGCTCATGCGCTGGAAGTAGTTCAGGAGCAGGATCTCGCGGTAGTGGGCAGGCAGGGCGTCGACGACGTCCTTGACCTGCTGCCGCATCTCGGCGGCCTCGATGGGCTGGCCGGGCGAGATCGACTCGTCCTCGATCAGGTCCACCAACCGGGCGCCGTCGGCATCGGAGCCGACCGGTGCGTCCAGGCTCGCGGCCTTGCGGCGCTTCTGCCGACGATGCCAGTCACGCGCCTTGTTGGCGGCGATCGTGAAGAGCCACGGCTTGAAGTGGCGTTCCTGGTCGAAGGTGTGTCCGCTCAGGTGGACCTGCAGGAACGTCTCCTGGAACACGTCGTCGGCCGCCGTGGCCGAGCCCAGGAAGCGCGCCAGGAAGGTGTGCAGCTCGGTGCGGTACCGCTCGACCAGCTCGACGAACGCCGAGCGGTCGCCGGCCAGGTAGGCCGTCATCAGGGCTTCGTCGGAGCGGTCGGCGAGCGGCATGTGGGACACGGCGGCTCCCTGCGCCGCCCCGGACCCGATCCTACTGGCCGGATCGGACGCTTCCCGACGCCCTCGGGCGGCCTCGAGGAAACCTCCCTTGACGGCCTCGACCATGCCCAAGCCCGGTGGGGTGGCGGGGCCGGGGCTGAATGGAAGCGAGCCGATCAAGGGAATGGCTGCCATGGCAGCCGTGCTACGATCCCTCCCCGCGCCCGGATCGCCCGGGTTCGCGCCCCAGACGCCAGATTCCAACGGAAGACCCCCATGGCAGTGCCGATTTCGCAGATGTGGACCGTCGCGACGTACGTTCTCGGACAGAAGATCCGGGGCAACAAGCACTACCCGCTGGTCCTGATGCTGGAGCCGCTGTTTCGCTGCAACCTGGCCTGCGCCGGCTGCGGCAAGATCCAGTACCCGGCACACATCCTGAAGCAGAACCTCTCCGTCGAGGAGTGCCTGAAGGCCGTGGACGAATGCGGCGCCCCGATGGTGAGCATCCCGGGCGGCGAGCCGCTGCTCCACCCGCAGATCAAGGAGCTGGTCGAAGCCCT
>JBIKJV010000236.1:0-2530 GCA_044360755.1 Phycisphaerales bacterium | reverse complement strand
ATACTGCTCTCTATCCCAGATTGTTGATCTAACCATAGAGTTGGATGTTCCGTTGGTGGGGGCAGGTGATCTGTTTGATAATAAGACCCCGCCAAGTGAAAGTGTTGTGTTTTGTAGCCAGCAAATGAAGCGACTTCAAGACAACAATCTAAAAGTTTACTACGTCCAGGGGCAGCATGAAGAGTCTACGCCTACTTGGATGAGTTTGTTTCCAAACACTGTGCATATTGATAGCTTTTTGACTGGAAAAGCCCAGTTATTTGAGTTGTTTGGAGGCATGACCGTATGCGGTATGGATATCGAAAAGACCGCTGAAGGCATGGACGAAAAAGCCAAAGCCATGAAGGCTTTGAAAAGCGGTCAGTTGGATCTGTTTATAACTCACCAAATCTGGGGAGACTTCATCAAGAAAGGCCAGCTAGACTCTTTCAAGCTAAGGACTGTTGATTTCTTCAAGATGGTTTATTCTGGCGACTGCCACGAATACATTGTCGATACTCACATAGAAAATTGCATTGCTTTGTCTACTGGATCGACCTGTATGCAGGCTGTGAACGAGAGTCCCTGCAAAAAGGTAAACGTACTTTTTGATGATCTTTCATTTAAATCCTACGAATTGATAACCAGACCTTTTAAACTTCTGACGGTCAAAACAAAAGAACATCTTGATTACATACTGGACACCCCCAAGGAAAACATCTTAGGTGTGTCTGACTTTGAGGCTATTCCTGAAGAAATCAGAAAGCCCTTGGTAATAGTTCGATGCAACAACAAACTGCAGTTTGCGTTTAGCAGACTGGTAGAGAAGTTCGCAGAATGGCATAGCGAAGTCACCCCAGTAAACTTTGATTCAGCTGAAGTGGTTAAAGCTTTGAGTGGTGATCAAGAAGTAGAAGAGACCGTAGATGTAACTGAATGCATTCACACGGCAGTAGGTTCTAAAGATACACAGCTGTACAAAGATTCTGTCCGTTTGTTTTTCAGTGCTGATGTCAAGCAAGAGCTTGAGGTAATGCGTTCAGAGCACTTGGAGGGTAATGCCGATGAGACTGTCTAAAGCAAAATTTGTAAATTACTGCCAGCACATCAATAGGACGGTAGAGTTTTCACCAGGATTGAATGTAATAATTGGGCCTAACGGCAGTGGAAAGTCTAATATCGTCAACGGTATTTACGGTGCCTTGACCAACGACTTTACCCGTAATGCTGGCAAGACTTCAGATAACGTGAGCTTGGCTGCCAAGGAGGGCGAGAAAACTCTGATCCAGCTGGAGTTTACCCATAACGGTGAATCCTATCTGATCGAGCGACGTCTAGACGTTGCAGAGCGCAGGCTGGTAACTCCTGGCGAAACTCTGCTTGCTGACAAAGATGTTCTCGAAAAGATATACAACATTCTTGGCGTCAGAAAAGAAATCCTGTCCAATTACGTATTCGTTGAGCAATGGGATTCTTTTGGGCCTATTGTTCAGACTCCTACAAAAAGGTTTGAGAGCCTCAGAAAGCTGTTCAAGATCGATCAGATTGATTCGATCATTGCGGAACTGAACAACTCAGACTACAAGCTGTACGCAGCTTCAGCTGCTTTGATCGACATCAACGACCAGGTTACTAGGCTCAACAAGCTGAAAGAAACCGTATCTAGCTTAGAGGCAAACCTGGCGTCTAGCGAAAGCTTGGACGCTTTGGATGCCAAAATAGCCGAGCAGGTTACGATTACTTCTGCTTGGAACGCCAAGAAAGCTTTGGAAGCCAGCGTTGACAATAGAAGGCGCGAGCTTGCTACGTACGAAGATAAGCTGAAGACAAACAGAACGGCTGCTGACTCGTATCTCAAGTCTGTAGAAGATCTAAACAAAAGCATCGAAGAGCTGAAGCCTTCGTTGGCTACAGCCAATCAAGTCGAAGCTGAGTGGATCAAATACAACTATTACGTTGTCAGCAAGCAGCAGTTGGACAACAAACTTGAAGCGCTCAAAACAGAGAGCCTCAGGAATGTAGAACCAGTTAAGCCAGAAACCTACGTCGAGAATATCGACGAGCTTACGGCTAACCTGGCTAACGTCAAGCTGCTGCACTCAAAGTGCATGGACTTTGTGTCTAACTACGACTTTGAGTCTGCCGACGCTGTATGCCCTACTTGCAAACAGTCAGCCCCTCATCTGGCAAGCCAATGGCATGACCAGAAAAGCAAAATGCTACAGCTTGCTGAAGTTATCCAGCAAGTCAGTAAGCAGATTGCTGAGAACGCGGCTTTTGACAGGGCTGCTTACAACTACTCTGTATGGAAAAAGGGTTTTGATTCCAGAATGACAGACTTGTCTGAGGCCTACGCCAGACTGAAAATAGAAGAGCAGCCTAAGTATTCCAGGGAAGAAGCTAAAAAGATTATTGATACTAGTAAGGCTTTAGGCGACAGTTTGACCAAAGCGTCTACTGCCCTTAATAGCTTGAACGTAGAATGGTCTAGTCTTAACGCTAAGACAGAAAGCCTCGTTAAAGAAATAGCTAGAGAAGATAAGGCGTTGCT
>JBIKJV010000020.1:0-26667 GCA_044360755.1 Phycisphaerales bacterium | reverse complement strand
TGAACACCTCGGATGGATCAAGCTTGACGACGCGCCGCATGCTGAACAGGCTGGAGGCGACCACGATGAAGATCACCGCCGCAGCCGAGATCACCGGGATGTGCCACGTCATCTTGAACGCCAGCTTCTCGGGGGGGATCATCAGGCCGACGATCGAGGTGACGCCGAGCCCCAGCCCGAGGCCCAGCCCGCCGGCCACCATCCCCTGAAGCGCCACCAGGCCGAGCAGCCGCGTCGTCGTCGCGCCCATCGCCTTCATGGCGCCGAAGTACTTCAGGTTGTCCAGGGTGAAGTTGTAGAACATCTGCCCGGCGATCGCGACGCCGACCAGGAATCCAAGCGCGATCGCGATGCCGAAGTTGATCGGGATGCCGGTCTGCTTCATCCAGTAGTCGATGGTCTTCCACGCGAACTCGCTGGGCGTGTAGACCGCCAGGGCCGTCTCGCGCTCGATCCGGTCGGCCAGCGCCTGCAGAGGGACGCCGGGATCGGCCTTCACGAGGATCATGCTCAGGGTCCGGCGGTTCGCGGGCGAGAAGCCGATCGCGCGCGTGTACGTCGTGTAGATCGTCGGCACCGCCTGGAAGGTGGGCGAGGTCACGGCGATGCCGCCGATGATCGCGCGCTTCTCGTTCAGCTCGAGCTCCTCGCCGATGCGGATCGGGCGCTTGTCGCCGTCCGGCTGGAGCGGGTCGACCGGCTGCGAGAGGCGGCCCTTCGCGCCGCGCGTCTCGATGATGATGGTGTCCGGCTGCCGCAGCACCGCGATGGTGCCCTCGACCATGTTCGCCGGCGCGCCGATCAGGCTGCTGTCGTCCACGCCGATCACGTCGCAGAGCTGGCGCGAGCCGCTGGGGAGCTTCGCCACCAACAGGCCCTTGAACAGCGGCACCGCCCACTGCACGCCGTCGACGCTGCGCACGCGCTGCAGCGCCGTCACCTGCATGGGCTTGGTGTCGTCCACGAAGAGCAGGGTCGGATCGGTCACCCACAGGTCGGCCTGCGGGGTCTCGTCGATCAGCGCGTAGGTGCGGCTCATCAGGCCGACGAAGATGCTCGACTGCTGCGC
The DNA here is from genome assembly GCA_044360755.1 of Phycisphaerales bacterium. GTDB lineage: Bacteria > Planctomycetota > Phycisphaerae > Phycisphaerales > SM1A02 > UBA966. The sequence goes on along the minus strand of JBIKJV010000020.1, from coordinate 25,598 downwards.
GATCAGCAGCGTGGCGAACGCCAGCCCCAGCAGGATGCCATAGAACTTGGCGGTGTCGCCGAAGAGCATCTTGATGGCGATGGAGCGCATGTGGCGTGGGGATCAGAGCCGGAGCTGCGTGCCGAACTCGACGACCTTGTCGGATGGCAGGTTGAACGCGCTGGTGACGTCGGCGGAGTTGCTGTGCAGGACGGCGAACAGCGACTTGCGCCAGCGCGGGATCGGCGCCGGGCCGTTCGGCAGCACCTTCATCTTCCGGGCGAAGTAGGTCGCGTCGGCGTCCTCGAACGGCAGGCCGCGATCCTTGGCCAGCGCCAGGATGCGCTGCGTGTCGGGCTGCTCCATGAATCCCACCTGCGCGGTGACGCTCCAGAACCCGTCGGGCATCCACTGCACCGTCACGCGCTCGGCGTCGGGCACGTACGGGTCGTCGCTGGGCACGATCGAGAGCAGCACCACCTGCTCGTGCAGCACGTGCGCATGGCGCACGAAGCTGACCAGCGCGAACGGGGCCTGTGTCGAGGGCGTCATGAACACCGCCGTGCCGCGCACGCGCGGGATCGCCTCGGCCCAGAGCTGGGCCAGGAACTCATGGATGCTGCCCGTCTGCGCGGCGATGCGGCGCCCGATCAGCAGCGTGCCCTCGTTCCAGGTCATCATCACGACCGACCCGATCGCCGCGATCGCCAGGGCGTACCAGCCTCCGTGCTGGATCTTCAGCAGGTTGGAGGCCAGGAACGCGCCGTCGATGGCGAAGAACACCAGGGCGATCGCCCATGCGACGAATGGGTTCCAGCGCCATGACTTGACGGCCACCTCCGTGAAGAGGAGCGACGTGATCGCCATCACGGCCGTGACCGCGATGCCGTACGCCTCGGCGAGCGACGTGGACGTGCGGAACAGGAAGACCGTGATCAGGCAGCCGGCCATCATCGCCCAGTTCAGGAAGGGGATGTAGACCTGGCCCTCGGCGTGGCGCGAGGTGTGGATGATCGAGAGGCGCGGCAGGTAGTTCAGGCGGATCGCCTGGCGCGCCATCGAGAAGACCCCCGAGACCATCGCCTGGCTGGCGATGATCGTGGCGGCGGTCGCGAGCACGATCATCGGCACCAGGAGCGGTTCCGGCACGATCCCGTAGAAGGGCTTGTACGCCTCGACGTCCGGCCCCTCACCCGGTGGGTTGGCGATCGCCCATGCGCACTGGCCGAAGTAGTTGAGCAGCAGGCACGGCCAGACGACCGTGAACCAGCCCAGGCGGATCGGGCCGATGCCGAAGTGGCCGATGTCGGCGTAAAGGGCCTCGGCACCCGTGACGACCAGCACGACCGAGCCGAGCAGCAGGAACGTGCCGAGCGGGTTGTCGGCGATGATCGCGAAGGCATAGGCAGGGTTGACCGCGGCCAGCACCGACGGGTCCTGGACCACCTGGCGCAGGCCCAGGACGCCCAGCACGAGGAACCACAGCAACATCACCGGCCCGAAGACGGCGCCGATCCTCCCGGTGCCGAAGCGCTGCAGCAGGAAGAAGAACACCAGGACGACCGTGGTGATCGGGGCCACCCACGACTCGAGCCGGTGGTCGAGCACCGCCAGGCCCTCGACGGCGGAGAGCACCGAGATCGAGGGAGTGATCACGCCGTCGCCGAAGAGCAGCGCGCTGCCGACGATCGCGATCATGCCGAAGAATGCCAGGCGCGAATCGGCCTTCCGCTGCAGGCCGCGCGGCAGCAGCGAGAGCAGCGCGAAGAGCCCGCCCTCGCCGCGATTCGTCGCCCTCATCACCAGAAGCTGGTACTTGACCACCACGATCAGGAACAGCACCCAGAAGACCAGCGACATGATCCCCATCATGAACTCGCGCTCCGCGCCGTGGTGCTTCAGGATCGTCTCCTGGATGGCGTAGAGCGGGCTGGTGCCGATGTCGCCGAAGACGACGCCGATGGCGGCGAGCCCCATCGCCGCGAGGCCCTTCCCGTGCCCGTGGGCGTCTTGGTGGCTCGCGTGGAGGTCGGTGGGCGTGGTGCTGGTATTCGTCACGGGAGTGCCTCCGGAGAGGCGGCCGCGCGGCATGCGCAGGCGAACGCACCATGATATCCGTGCCGGAAGGCCGGATTATCAGGTGGATTCGCGGTGGTGCGGCTCAGCGCTGCGACGCGCGGACCTGCAGGCGGACCTCGGCCTTGGCCGTGGCGCCCGTCGACGGATCCGATGCCTGGATGTCCAGCACGTACGAACCGGCCGGCAGCGTCGCGGGGATGCGCATGAGCCGGGCGATGAACTGGTCGCGCGGTTCGGTGCGCGATGCATCGCTGGCGACGATCGGGCCTTCGGTCCAGACCGCATCGCCGCGCTCGTCGCGCAGGCGCAGCGAGTACTCGACGCGCAGCAGGTGCTTGCCGTCGGCACCGACCGGCGCGGTCCAGCCGCCGAGCTCGAAGTAGGCCACGACGGCCCTGCCTGCGAGCACGCCACCGACCACGGGGTCCAGGCTGCCGAAGCCGCGCACCTTGGTCGCGACGGCGGGGCGGAGGATCTGGACCGCGGGAGCAGGAGCAGGAGCGGGAGCCGCGGCCGGAGCGGGCGTCGGAGCGGGCGTCGGAGCGGGCGCCGGGGCGGGCGTCGGAGCGGGCTCCGGAGAGGGAGCGGCGGGTGCGGGCGCGACCGGCACGGGAGCCGGCGTCGGCTCGGTCGGAGTCGGCGCGGCGGGCGGGGCAGCCGCAGGAGCGGGCGCCGGGGAATCGGCCGGCTTGGCCGGCTCCGGCGCGGACGCGGGTGCCGGGGGCTCGGCAGGCTTGGCCGGCTCCGGTGCTGGCACCGTCGGCGGCGGCGTTGGTTCAGCCACCGGCTTCGGTTCCGCTGCGGGGGCAGGCTTCGCCGCGCCGGCACGAAGGAGCGCGGACTCATCGACGGGCGGGGTCGACGGCGCGTCGGTGCGCGAGCGCTGGGGCTTGCTGGGTTCGGGCGGGACCTCGGGCGCCGGGGCGGGCTGCGCCGGCATCACGCGGGCGCCATCGGTCGGCTCGGGGGCGGGCGCCGGGGCCGGAGCAGGTGCAGGCTCGGGCGCCGGCGTGGGCGCCGGCTCGGGCGCCGGCGTGGGCGCCTCGGAAGGCTTCGCCTCGGGCGCGATCGGCGGCGGCGCGGGCGCCGGCACTGCCGCGGGGCTCGGCGCCGCAGGCTCGGGCGCGGGCGGCTCGGGGATCGGCGTCGGCGCCGGGATCGGTGCGGGCGCAGGCTGGGCAGCCGACTGTTCCTGCGGCACCGCCGGGTTCGTCGTCGCCGCGGTCGCTTCATCGGCGGGCGCGAGCTCCGCGGCCGCCACCTGCGCCGGCGTGGCCGTGGGCAGGGTCGCGTCCAGGAGAGGCATCGCGGACGGGCGGCGCGCCGACGGCAGCGACTTGCCGGCGCTGGCCACCGCGGCCTGGCCGTCGAAGGCGCGTCGCGAATCGTCACGCGGCAGGGCGTCGACCGTGGCACGCGGCGCGGTGGCGTCGGCGGTGACGGCCGGCGCACCGCCGCGCACCGGGCGCGCGCCCGCGTCCTCGGGCATGTCGATCGCATCCGGGCCGTCGGGCACGTACTCGTAGGTGTCGGCGCAGCCGACCGCCAGGAGCGTCGCGAGCGTGCAAGGGGCAACGGCCATCGTCAGCTTCGTCATCGCAGTCGTTCTCCGATCGTCACCACGAGTCCTTCGAGCGTCCGGCGCGTGTCGGAGCTCCACCCGCTCTTGGTCCGCGCGTCGACGCGCACCGCCGCGTCCAGCAGGCGCGCCGCACGGCGAGGTCCCAGCCGGCGCGCGGCCTGCATGACCAGCGCCTGGCCCTCGCCCCACAGCTTCAGCTGCTTGCCGGCCGCGAAGTCGTTCATGCCCGCGGCCTGCAGCCGCGCGGCTTCGTGCACCTTGCGCAGGACGTCCGTGATCGACCATCCCACCAGCTGCTCGGGCACGCCGGAGACGCCGAGCAGCTCGCCCATCTTCTCGAGCGCCGCGCGCGCGCCGCGCTGCAGGAGCGCCGACTGGATCTCCCACGCCTGCTCCTCGCGGGAGAGCCCCACGAACTCGGCCACCAGCGAGCGCCCGATCGGCTTGCCCTCGCCGGCGGCGGCGGCCAGCTTGGCGATCTCGGTGTCCAGCCGCGCCAGGTCGGGGCCGATCTTCTCGACCAGCAGCGTCGCGGCGGCCTGGTCCAGCGTGGCGCCGTGCGTCTTCTGCGCGCGCGCCACCGACCAGCGGAGCGCCTCGTCCTCGGAGGGCGCCTCGCACTTCAGCACCGCGCCGCCGGCGGCCTCGACCAGCTTGTCGAACTTGCCGGGGTTCCAGCGCGCCCCCGCGCGCATGAGGAGCGTGCTTTCCTGCTGCGGCGACTCGGCGTAGCGCTCCATCGCGCGGCGGCGGTCCTCGGCGCCCATGAAGAGCTCGGCGTTGTCCACGATCACCAGCTTGTGCTGGGCCATCAGGCCGTAGGAGCGCAACTCGTCCAGCACCGCGCTCAGCTGCGCCGACGCGCCGTCGTACTCGAACCGATCGACGGCACCGAAGGTCGCCTCGAGCGCCTCCTGCAGCTGCCGCGCGCGCTCGACGCGCAGGTACGAGTCCTTGCCCGTGAGCACCACGATGCGCATCGAGGCATCGGGCGCGCCGCCCTTGGCGGCCTTGCTGGCGGGACTGGAAGAGGCGCGTGCCATCTGGAGCCGCAGTGTAAGTGGAGCCGCCCGCGCGCCGTGTACCCTCCGGGCGTGCCGGAAGCGAACTTCGATGGCATCGTCGGGCCCACGCACAACTACGCGGGGCTGTCGCCCGGGAACGTCGCCAGCACCGGCAACCGCGGGCAGGTGTCGCATCCGCGCGATGCCGCGCTGCAAGGCCTGGCCAAGATGGCCGCGCTTGCGCGGCTGGGGTGCATGCAGGGTGTGCTGCCGCCGCACGAGCGCCCGCACGTGCCGACGCTGCGCACGCTCGGCTTCGCCGGATCCGACGCCGACGTGGTGGCCGCCGCCGCGCGCGAGGCGCCGCACCTGCTGGCACGCGCCTCGAGCGCCAGCGCCATGTGGACCGCCAACGCCGCGACCGTCACGCCGTCCGCCGACAGCGGCGACGGCCGCGTGCACCTGACCGTCGCCAACCTGCGCGCGATGCCGCACCGCGCGATCGAGCCGCCGCAGACCGCGGCGATCCTGCGCGCGGTGTTCCGCGACGAGGGCGCGTTCGCCGTGCACGACGCGCTGCCCGCACAGCGCGCCGACGGCACGCCCAGCGAGTTCAGCGACGAGGGCGCCGCGAACCACACGCGGCTGACGACCTCTGCGAGGGCCGGCGGCGAGCTGCCGGGCATCCACCTCTTCGCCTATGGCGCGCATGCGGACGGCAGCGGGCGCCGGCCGTCGCGCCACCCGGCGCGGCAGACGTACGAGGCCAGCCGCGCGATCGCGCGCGCGCACGGGATCCCCGCCGAACGCTGCCTCTTCGCGCAGCAGCACCCCGCGGCGATCGACAAGGGCGTCTTCCACAACGACGTCATCTCGGTGGGCAACGGCAACCTGTTCCTGGTGCACGAGATGGCGTTCCTCGACCAGGAGCGCGTGCTGGACGACCTGGCGCGCATGGTCGGGCCCGCGCTCCGCATCGTGGTGGTGCCCGAACGCACCGTCAGCGCGGACGACGCGGTGCGCACCTACCTCTTCAACTCGCAGCTGGTGACGCTGCCCGACGGGACGATGGCGCTGGTGCTGCCCGGCGAGTGCGCGGGTCACCCGGGCGTGCAGCGGATCGTGGCCGATCTGGTGGCGGACCCCGCTTCGCCCGTGAAGTCCGCCATCCACCTGGACCTGCGCGAGAGCATGCGCAACGGCGGTGGCCCGGCCTGCCTGCGGCTGCGCGTGCCGCTGACGCAGGCCCAGGCGGGGGCGGTGGCCCAAGGCTGCCTGTGGACGCCCGCGCTGCACGCCCGGCTCGAGGACTGGGTGGCCCGCCGCTACCGCGAGACGCTGGCCCCCGAGGACCTGGGCGATCCGGCGCTGCTGCGTGAATCGCGGGACGCGCTCGAGGAACTGACCGGAATCCTGGGGATCGGTCCCGTCTACCCGTTCCAGCGGTGAGCGCCGTGGCGCGGCCCGGCAGCGGTAGCCTGATGCCATGGAGCAACGCAAGCGGTTCATCCTGCCGGTCGTGCTCGCGCTGGTCGCGATCGCCCTTGCCATCGCCCTGCCCCGCCTGATGCGCGGCAAGGCTCCGCCGCCGCCGCCCGTGACGCCGCCCATCGTCACGCCTGAGCCGCCCAAGCCGCTCGAACTGGTCGAGGCCGGCACCGAGCGCGCCGACGGGCCGCCGAGCGCGCTGCGCGACTGGGTCGATCCCGCCGCGACGACCGCCGCCGAGGCTGCCGCGAGGACCGAGGCGCTGCGCGCGAAGGCGCGCGAGGCGTTCGCGCGCGGGCTCGAAGCCCAGCGACGCAACGAGACCACCGCGGCGATCGCCGCCTACCGCGAGGCGCTGGACGCCGACGCGACGGTCGCCGGCGCATGGACCAACCTGGCGCTGGCCCTTGACGCCGCCGGGCAGCGCAACGATGCCGTCGCCGCGGCGCGGCGCGCGACCGAGCAGCCTGCGATGTCGGATCCGGCCCGCCGGGCGCATGCGTTCCACGCCCTGGGCCATGTCGCCGACCGCGCCGGCCTGCTGGACGACGCGCGCCGCGCCTACGAGGAAGCGCTGCGTGCGGACGCGAAGAAGGCCGCCACCGCCGTCGCGCTGGGCGACGTGCTGGTGCGTGCCGGCAAGCAGGACGAGGCCCTGTCCGCGATGCTGGCAGCACAGGAGGCGGGCGCAGCCAGTGCGGCGCTGGAGACGAACATCGCGGTACTCGAGCTGCGCGCGGGACAAGCGGACGCCGCGGCGGCGCACGCCAACGAAGCGCTGCGCATCGACCGCGACTTCCCCGAGGCGAAGCTGGCGCTGGGGTACGCGTTGCTCGGGCAGCGGAAGTGGGGCGACGCCGCGCAGCGGCTGGACGAGGCGGGGCGCCAGTTCAAGGCCGATGCCGACATCCAGGTGGCACTGGGCTACGCGTACCAGCGCCTGGGCCGGCGCGAGGATGCGATGGCCGCGTTCGACCGCGCGCTGGCGATCGAGGCCAGGCACCCGCAGGCGCATGCGTTCCGCGGGATGACGCTGGAGGAAATGGGCCAGGCCGCGCAGGCGCTCGAGGCGTACCGGGCCGTCGTGGGCGGCGATGCGAAATCGCAGTCGCTCTCGGCCAGCAAGACGAAGCTGGCCGTTGCCGCCTACAAGGAGAAGCGTGTGGCCGACGCGCGCGCGCTGGCGCAGGAAGCAGTCGCCGCCGACCCGCGCAACGCGCATGCGCGCTACATGCTTGGCGTCTGTGCATTCGAGCAAGGCGACCGGAAGACGGCCGGCGAGCAGGAGTACGAACTCACGCGCCTGGACCCGGAGCGCGCCGCCGCGCTGCGCACGCTGCTGGCCGACAAGCCCGCGGCGAAGAAGGAGTGACCGCGGGTGCTCGTGCTCCGCGTCATCGATGGTCCCGACGCGGGGCGGCGGCACGCGCTGCCGGACGGCGAGCCGCAGCTCTTCGGGCGCAGCACCGAGGCACTGGGATCCGCCGACCCGACCGTCAGCCGCCGCCACGCCGAGCTCACCCCCGCCGAGGGCCGCTGGTTCGTGCGTGACCTGATGAGCCGCGGCGGCACGTGGGTCAACGGCCAGCGCGTGACCGGCCGCGTCCCGCTGCGGGCCGGCGACGAGTTGCGCTGCGGCGCAACGCGCATGGCGGTCGAGGACGCCGCCACCGGCGCGGCGGCCGACCTGGGCGCGTTCGCCGGCGCGGACCCCGAGCGCCTGCGCGCGATCGGCGAGACCGTCGCCACCATCAGCCACAGCGTGAAGAACATCCTGCAGGGCCTGCGCAGCGGCGCCGACGCGGTGGAGCTTGCGCTGCAGCGCGGCGACCTGGCGATGGCCCGCGAGGGCTGGCCGATCGTCGCGCGCAACCTGGACCGCGTCAGCTGGCTGGCGATGAACATGCTGGCGTTCGCGAAGGAGCGCCCGCTGGAGGTCGCCGAGACCGACCTGGCGGCGCTGGTGCGCGAGGCGTGCGACCTGATGCGTTCGACCGCCGCACGCCGCGGGGTGCGGCTGGCGCTGCACGCCGAGCCGGACATGGCGCCCGCGCCCATCGACGCCAACGCCGTGCACCAGGCGGTGCTCAACCTGCTTGCCAACGCCGTGGAGGCCGCGCCCGACCGCACGGGCCACGTCGACGTGCGCGTGGGGCACGACGTCGCGGCGCGCACCTTCGTCATCCAGGTCCAGGACGACGGTCCCGGCATCCCCGCGGCGCAGCGCGCGCGGCTCTTCCAGCCGTTCGCCAGCACCAAGGGCCAGCGCGGCACGGGCCTGGGGCTGGCGGTCGCGCACAAGCTGGCCGAGCAGCACGGCGGCACGCTGACGCACGCCGACCGCGCCCCGCACGGCACCGTGATGCGCCTGGCGCTGCCCGCCGACCGGTCGGACGCCGGCGCCGACGAGACGCGCGGGCCAGTGCCCGGCGCGCCGCTCTCGGTCACGTGGGAGTGACGCCCCGGATCAGGCCACCAGGTCCGCCGCCGCCGTGGGCACCGTGTCCAGGATGTTGGCGATGATGGCGTCCGTGGTCTTGCCCTCGGCCTCGGCCTCGAAGTTCAGGAGCGCGCGGTGGCGCAGCGCGGGCAGCGCGACGGACTTGATGTCCTCGAATGCCACCTGCGGCCGGCCCGCGAGAAGCGCCTTCACCTTCGCGCCCAGGACGATCGTCTGCGCCGCGCGCGGCGACGCGCCGAAGCGCAGGAAGCGGTTGACGAGCGGCGTCGCGAACTGTCCCTGCGGGTGCGTGGCCAGCACCAGGCGCACGGCGTAGTCCTGCACCTGGTCGGTGATGCGCACCGCGCGCACCAGCTTCTGGTGGCGCAGGATCGTCTGGTCGTCGATCACGGGCTGCGGCTCGGCCTGCGTGCCGCTGGTGGTGCGGTTCAGGATCTCGCGCAGGTCGGCGCGCGTGCTGTAGCCGACCTCCAGCTTGAAGAAGAAGCGGTCGAGCTGCGCCTCGGGCAGCGGGTACGTGCCTTCCTGCTCGATGGGGTTCTGCGTGGCCATCACGAAGAACGGCTTGTCCAACTGGTACGTCGTGCCGCCCACCGTGACGCTGCGCTCCTGCATCGCCTCCAGCAGCGCGCTCTGCGTCTTGGGCGTGGCGCGGTTGATCTCGTCGGCCAGCACGATCTGCGCGAAGAGCGGGCCCTTGCGGAACTGGAAGTCGCGGCCGGCCGGCGTCTCGACGACGATCGTGGTGCCGGTGACGTCGGCGGGCATCAGGTCGGGCGTGAACTGGATGCGGCTGAACTTCAGCTGCAGCGCCTGCGAGAGGCTGCGGATCAGGAGCGTCTTGCCCAGGCCGGGCACGCCCTCGAGCAGCGCGTGGCCGCCGGCGAACAGGCAGATCAGCACGCCCTCGATGATCTCGTCGTGGCCGACGACGGCCTTCTGGATCTCCGTCTTCACGCGGGCGTGGTCGGTGCGGAAGGCGTTGATGAGGGCTTCGGTCTGGTTCGCGTCGGCCATGGGGATCCTCCGGGAGGCTGGCGCATCGTAGGGGCTGCGGCTATCATTCCCACCGGCCGCGCAACTGCGGCCACCTGGATGCCCGGAGGAATGCGGTCAAAATCCGCAACGAAGGCGTCACCGTAGGCAGCACCCGCGTGGGTGCATGCGAGTCGGGTCGACCGGCGTCCAGGACATCCCCGTTCTCCCGCGCACCTCGGGAAGGAACACCCATGCACCGGACCCTGTCCGCCGCCGCGCTCGCGGCCATCGCGTTCACCGCCTCGCACGCCTCCGCCGGGATCGTCGCGTCGCACGACGTCGGCGCCGGGAACAACCTGGCCACCGTCCAGGTCGACTTCTCGAACGGCAACGGCTACATCCTGAACCTGCGCTGGTCCGACGCGCAGAACGGCCTGACCGGCTTCGGCGCCACGCAGTCGATCGCGGCGGCGGTGCCCGGAGGCCAGCTCGCGTTCGAGTCGTACTCCTTCGGAGCATTCGTCACCGGCATCGGGATCGGCACCGATTACGAGTACGGCACCGGCGACCTGTGGCCCGACGTGGAGAACTACTGGCACTACTGGGTGCGCGGCACCACCGGCCAGTGGGAGCAGGCGATGTTCGGCCCGTCGGACCACCTGCTGGCGAACGGCACCGCCTTCGCGTGGGTCTTCGGCAGCGGCGCGGCGCCGCAGGCGGTGCCGGGGCCGGGGGTGGGGGTGGCGCTCGCGCTCCTGCGCCGCGGACGCCGGCGCTGAATCCGCCCCATTGCCCCCGAAACGAACCGCCCGGCGCGCAGGTCGCGCGCCGGGCGGAATTCAGCAGGGAATCGCGCCGGGATCACTTCCCGGGCAGGCGATCCAGCACCTTGTCGATCAGCCCGTACTCCAGCATCTCCTGCGCGTTGAGCCACTTGTCGCGGTCGCAGTCGGCGTGGATCTTCTCGGGGGTCTGGCCGGTGTTCTGGCTGTACAGCTTGTAGAGCTGCTCGCGCAGGCGCAGGATGTGCTTCGCCTGGATCTCCAGGTCGGTCGCCTGGCCCTCGATGACGCCGGGGATCAGCGGCTGGTGCATCAGGTTCTCGGCGTGCGGCAGCGCGAAGCGGCGGCCCTTGGTGCCGCTGCACGCGATCACGCTGCCCATGCTGGCGGCCATGCCGATGATGTACGTCGCCACCGGGCACGGGATGAACCGCATGGTGTCGACGATGCCGAGGCCGGCGCTGACGCTGCCGCCCGGGCTGTTGACGTAGAGGCTGATCTCGGCCTTCGGGTCCTCGTTCGCCAGGAACAGCAGCTGCGCGACGATCAGGTTCGCCACCTGGTCGTTGACGCCGCCGCCCAGGAAGACGATGCGGTCGTTCAGCAGGCGGCTGTAGATGTCGTAGGCGCGCTCGCCGCGGCCGGTCTTCTCGATGACGATCGGGATCAGTGACATGGGTGTTTCCTCAGGAAGCCGCGGGTGCCGTGGCCGGCATGCGGTCGATGATCTTGTCGATGAGGCCGTACGCCAGCATCTCCTCGGCGGTGAGCCAGAGGTCGCGGTCGCAGTCGGCGGCGATCTTCTCGATCGTCTGGCCGGTGGCCTCGGAATAGAGCCTGTTGCAGACGTCCTCGATGCGCACCATCTGGCGCATGAAGATCTCCAGGTCCGTGGCCTGCCCCTCGAAGCCGCCGATGCGGCCCTGGTGCATCATGTGCTCGGCGTGCGGCAGCGCGAAGCGCCGGCCCTTGGTGCCGCAGCACGCGATCACGCTGGCCATGCTGGCCGCGACGCCCACGATGTACGTGGCCACCGGGCACGGCACGCTGCGCATCGCGTCGATGATGGCCAGGCCGTCGCTGATCGACCCGCCCGGGCTGTTGATGTAGATGCTGATCTCGGCCTGCGGGTCGTCGTGCGAGAGGAACAGGATCTGCGCGGTCACGACCTGCGCCATGTGGCGCCCGACGGGCCCGCCCAGGAAGATCACGCGGTCCCGCAGGAGCCGGCTGTACAGGTCGACCAGCTCCTCGCTCTTGCCGCGCTTGTCGACGACCAGCGGCACGGGGATCCCGCGCGGCGAATCGTCGTCATCGTCCTCGTCGCGGCGCGGCGCACCGGCCACCTGCTGGCGCATGGCCGGCACGGCGATGCCCGTGAGCGCGGGGAACCCGCCCTCCGAGCGCCAGGGGTGCTCGCTCCGCGACTCGATCAACGCTTGCCCTTCTCGGGGAACGCGGCGACCTCGTCGACCAGGCCATAGGCCTTGGCCTCGTCGGCGCTGAAGTACTTGTCGCGCTCGGCGTCCTTGGCGATGCGGTCCACCGGCTGGCCGGTGTGGCGCGCCAGGATCTCGTTGAGCTGCGCCTTCATCTTCAGGATCATCTCGGCCTGGATCTGGATGTCCGAAGTCTGGCCGTAGACGCCGCCGTGCGGCTGGTGGATCATCACCTTCGCGTGCGGCAGGATGTGGCGCTTGCCCTTCTGGCCGACGGCCAGCAGCACGGCGCCGCCCGAGTACGCGCGGCCGATGCAGTAGGTCGCGACCTCGCTGCTGATGAACTGCATCGTGTCGTAGATGGCCAGCGTGTCGTCGACCGCGCCGCCCGGGCTGTTGATGTAGAAGTTGATGTCCTGGCCGCGCTTCTGGTTCTCCAGGTACAGCATCTGCATGATCACCCGCGCCGCGCTGGCGTGGTTGATCTCGCCGATGAGGAAGACGACGCGGTTCTCGAGGAGCAGCTCGTCGATCGTCATCTCGCGCGTGCGCTGGTAGGCGACGCTGGCGTAGAAGTCGGGGCGGATCATGTCGCGGCCGATGCCGGCCGCGGCGATGGTGTCCGGGGTCGCCGGCATGCCGCCGTGGACGCCGTTCTGGTAGATGCCGGTCGGGAGGTTCAGGTGCATGCGTTCCTCGTGGAAATCCGCCGATAAGCGGCGGGGAGCGGGATCATAGCCCTCGCCCCGAAGGCATATCGGCATCGCGGCGCGGTGACTTTCGCATTCTTCGGGAGGAATCGGCGCCGGGTCACGGCTCCGTCACGTCGATCACCTCGCCCCGGTCCAGCATCAGCAGCACGGTCGACACCGCGGACGGCTCGATCCCGAACATCGACGCCACCACGCGCCGGTAGCCCGCCATCTGCGCGCGGTACGGCGCAATGCGGGCCTCGAGCGCGTCGCCCGCGACCCCGGTCGCGCCGGTCTTGTGGTCAAGCACCTCGGCGCGCACCACGCGCCCGCCGCGGTAGCCCAGCACCAGGCGGTCGATGCGGCCGCGCTGGATGCGGCCGTCGATTTCCGCGACGTACGGCAGCTCGCTGTGAACGAGCAGGGTGTCGCAGCCCCACGACGCGCACCGATCGACCCGAAGCGCGTCCCCGACGGCCCCCCTGCACGCCGCCACGACCATGCCACGCACCTCGTCGGCCATCGACCGATCGACCGGGCGGCCGATCTCGACGGCGACGGCACGCAGCACCTCGGATTCGATCGAGGGATCGACCGATCCGCCCGGCGCCAGCCACTCGATCCGTTCCATCCACGCGTGCGCCAGCGAGCCGCGCGAGCCGTCGGCCGCGCCCTCGTATTCGGCGGCGAGCGAAGGTGCCGCACCGGCCGGACCGCCGTGCGCGCTGGGCGGACGCGCCGCGCGCATCCCGGGCCGCGCCAGCCAGTCGATCGGACCCACGTCGCGGGCCGGCGGCGGCGCCACCGGCGCGTCGGCACCGGCCGCACCGATGGCCTTGCCGCCGAGCGCAGGATCGCCCATCGTCCAGAACGCGCCGCCTTCGGCGGGCGGGTGCTGGAACGCGTCCTCGAAGCCATTGATCGAGAGCCGCAGCAGGCGGGTCGGCGTCGCCCGGAGCGAATCGGCCTTGGGTGGCGGCGCACACACCAAGTGAAGCGCATCCTTGGCCCGCGTCACGGCCACGTACAGCACCGAGACGTCGTCACGCGCCTGCGCGACCTCGGCCTCGCGCTTGAACGCGCGAAGGAGCGGCGAGTGCTCCAGGAGGTCCTGCGAGGGCACCGGCGCCACCGCCACCGGCGGCTTGGCCGGGTTCGGTGCCAGCACCGCCCAGGAATCCTGCCCGCCATCAACCGAACCCATGGTGCCATCCATGCTGCCGACGACGACCTCGTCGAACTCGAGACCCTTGCTCGCATGCACGGTCATCACGCGGATGCGCTCGCCGATCGCGGCGCGGACGCCGCGCGACTCGACGGCGCGCACGAACGCGCCAGGGCGCGCCACCTCGCCGGGGCCCGCGTCGTGCGCCATCGCCGAGAGCTGCCGCAGACGCTCGACGTCGCGCTCCGAGCACGCGCCGCGCAGCGACGCGACCGCGCGGTCGACCCACGCGGCCAGCCCCATCACGTGCAGGTCGGCACGCACCTGGGCCGAGATGCGGTCCGCCTCGGCACGCAGCGCGGCGCCCCCGCCGAATTCCTCCATCGGTCGCAGGCCGAACGCCACCGCGCACGGATTGCGCGTGGCCAGCCAGTGCGCGATCCGGTCGTCCGGCTGGTCCGCCAGGCGCAGCAGCGCGACGATCCCGGTGACGGCCGGCGAGTCCAGGAGCTGCGAGCGGCCTTCGTCGCTCACGGCCAGCCCGCGCGCGCGGATCGCGGTGGCGCACGCGGCGATCTCGGCGTTCGAACGCACCAGCACCGCGATGGTCGCGTCCGCACGCAGCGCCGCGCGGTCCGCCACGATGCCGGCCACCGCCGCGGCGATGCCCTCCGCCCCGCCCTGCGCGGCGCGGTAGGCCCGCACCACGCCAGGCAGGTGCGAGTCGTGCGCGCGGTGCGGCACGAACGTCCATCCGTCGAGCGCACGCAGGAGCGGCGCGCGGTCGGCGCCCGCCGGCACCGGAAGCCCCGCGGCCGCCAGCGCGCGCGGGCCCTCGGGCACCGCGGCGCCAAGCGCGGGCGTGCCGGCGATGGTCGCCGCAAGCCCCCCGAACAGCGCGTTGACGAAGTCCATGATCACCTGGCTCGAGCGCCGGCTGACCGAGAGCGGTTCCTCGGGGTCCAGGCCCGGCAGCTCCTCCACCTGCGAGAGCAGCGCCGGCGTCCCGCCGCGCCACGCGTAGATCGACTGCTTCGGGTCACCCACCACCAGGAAGCGGCGATCCCGCGTCGCCAGGATCTCGCCGACCAGCGGTTCCATCGCGGCCCATTGCGCGGGCGACGTGTCCTGGAATTCGTCCAGCGCGACGTCCTGGATCGCGCGGTCCAGCCGCTCGCGCATCGCGGCCGCGCCCGGCCCCGCCAGCGCATGCGCGCGCGCGACCAGCAGCGTGATGTCCTGGAAGCCGAAGCGCCCGTCCTCGCCGCGCCGCTGCCAGAGCGCGGCGTCGACCAGCTGCGCCAGATCGGCCGTTGCTTCGATGCGCGCGCGCAGGATGTCCTCGATGCACGCCAGCGCGTGCGGCACCAGCACCTGTGCGGCCTGGGCCACTTCGGGCGATGCCGCGGCGCCGGAGTACGCGCCGGTCGCATGCACCCCGGTGAGCATCGTCGAACCGGCCACCTCGAACCAGTCCCCAGCGGCCGCGGCGCGCGCGGCGGCGGGAAGCGCGTTGACCCAGTTCTTCACCGGCTTCCCGGCCTTGGTGAGCGGCGCCTGCGCGCCGGACAGCACGCGGACTGCCCCGTCGACCTCGTCGCGCGATGCGCGCTTCGCCCCCTCGATCAGCCGCACCCCGTCGCGCAGCAGCGCCTGCCACGGCGCGCGCGGATCCGCCGCCATCGACACGCGTGCGACGATCCCGAGCGGCTTCTCCAGCACGTCGTGGATTCCCGCCTGCACGTCCGCCTGCGGCGCCCCGGACGCGATCCGCCGGGCCAGTTCCGCGGCGCGCGCATGGTCCGCGGCGATGACCCCACCCACCGCGTCGTCGAACTGCTCCGCGGCCTCGTCCTCCTCGGCGATGCCCCAGCCCTCGGGCAAGCCGATCTCGTGCCCGAACGCGCCGGCCAGCTGCATGAAGAAGCCGTCGATCGTCGAGATCGACAGCCGGTGCATCGCATCGACGCACTCGCGCAGGATCGCGGCGTACTCGTCGGCGGTCGTATCCGGGAACTGGGTCGCGTGGCCGTACTCGGCACGCTTCCCGGCATCCAGCGCACCCAGCGCCAGGTGCCGCAGCACGCGCTGCAGGATCTCGCCGGCGGCCTTGCGTGTGAACGTCACCGCCAGGATCCGCTCGGGCGACGCGCATCCGGTGGCGCGCCGCTGCGCGATCATCCAGCCGATCAGGCGGTTGGCCAGCAGGTACGTCTTGCCGCTGCCCGCGTTGGCGACGACGACGGAACGGGTCTTCACGCCGCACCGCCTTCCGCCAGCCCGCGCATGCCGACGCCCCACACCGGTTCGAACTCGTCGTCACGGGGCGGCTTCCAGTCGGGGTCCGCGTCGAAGCGGCCCGCCTCGATCTCGGCGGCGATCCGCTCGGCCTCGGACTCGGCCTCGTCCTGGAAGGCTTGGTCCCACCGCGAGGCAAGCAGCACCGCGGTCCCGTCAGGGTTCGCCGGCAGCACGAAGTAGCCGAGCCGGTCGGGCCGCACGTGCATGCCGGCCGAACGCAGCAGCATCGCGTAGAGCGGCAGCTGAAGGTCCTGCCACGCGCCCTTCACGGCGCGGTGGTGCTCCTCGGGCGTCTCGACATCGGCCGACGTCTTGTAGTCCAGCGCAACGCGCTCGCCCGCGGCGTTCACGTCGACGCGGTCGATCTGTCCCCGCAGCGCGATCCCGGTGCTCCCGATCATCGGCGCGGGCAGCGGCTCCGGCTCGTCCGTGCGCCGCTCGACGTCGAACGCAAGCTCGACCCGCTCGACGCGCCAACCCTGCGCGGCCCAGCCGGCCTGCACGCGCGCGAACGCGCGGAGCCGTTCCCGCGCCAGGCCGATCGCCACCTCGTACGCGCCGTGCAGCGACGGCGGATACCACTCGCGCCGCACGGCATCCAGCTCGGCCAGCACGTCGGCCTCGATGGCCACGGCATCCGTGCTTCCGGGCTGGCCGGCGGCGGTACGCGATGCCTCGGCGCGGCCCCAGCGCTTCAGCGCCTCGTGCACCAGGTTGCCGAATCCCAGGGCGTCGAGCCCGGTGGAACCCTCGCCGGCGGCACGCAGCCGCAGCGCGGGGTCGTGCTTCAGCCGGAACAGCGCAGGGCACTTGAACCAGTCGCGGAACGACGTCACGCCCACCGCGCGGATGCGTGCCGGAACCGTCGGCACCAGGTCCACGCGGAACCCGCCCGCCGCACACGTCCGGGCGACCCACGCCGTGACCGAACTCCGTGCCGAGCGCTCGTCTGCCAACCACGCCATGCGCCGTGCCAGGGACTCGCCGTCCAACCCGAGCAGGAGCCGCGAAGGCTGCATCGGCTCGCCGTCCGCACGCGTGCGCCCGGTCACCAGGCGTACCGACCGCTTGCGCGCCAGCAGGGAATGCAGGATCCACGCATCGCGCGCCTGCCTCCGGCGGGCGCACGGCATGCCCAGGCGCGCCCGCGCCGAGTCGGGCAGCCAGGGATCGACGACCAGGCCCTCGGGGACCTGCCCCTCGTTCATGCACGTCAGCACCAGGTGCGGCGCATCGTCGATGCCCGCTTCCAGCCAGCCCACCAGTTCGACGCCGGCTTCGTCGCCTTCGCCGGGCAACTGCATCGATTCCATGGAATCCAGGATCAGTCGCGCGACCGCCCCGGGGGCCATGCCCGCCAGGAATCCGATGGGCACGTCGACGATGTCGTCCGCCGCCGCACGGAAGGCCTGCGCCGCGTCATGCCCGGCGGGCGAGCGGTCGCCGCAGACGCCTTCCAGCGCCGCACGGAGCGCCGCGACCGCGTGCAGCGCGTCCTTCGCCCACCGCACGGGTCCCAGCCAACCATCGACCGCCGCCACGACCGCGGCGACACGACGGCACGGTATGCCGAACGAATCGTCAGGAAGCCGGTCGATGCCGCGCGAGGACACGAAGTCCGCCACCGCGGCCACCGGGCGCGACACGCCCTGCGCGACAAGCCATCGCTCGACGTCCGGGTGGCGCACCAGCGTCCCCAGCGCCGCAGCGTCGCGCGCATCCACGTACGCAGCCACCGCCGCCACCAGCAAGCCGAGCGGCGTCTCGGCCACGGTCCGCGTCGGCGCCGCATGCACGCGCACGCCGCACGCCGGCAGCAACGCCGCGGCCTGCGCGGCGACGGCGGGATCCGGCGCGGATACGGTCACGTCGCAGCTGCGCACGGGCCGCGGCATCGCCTGCAGCGCGTCAAGCACCGCCGCCGCCTGGTCGATCGGTGCATCGGCAAGCATGATCGCGTCGTCTGGCACCGCGATCCGCGCCTGCGACCACGGCGCATGCAGCGGGAATCCGTCGACGTCGATGGGTGCCGGCAGCGCATCGCCCACGTCGTGCACGCACACCGTGATCGGGACGCCCTGCGCCCCGAGCGCGCGCAGCACCTCGCGCTGCAGCGGTTCGGGGTCCGCCAGCAGCACCAGCACCCGCCGCACCTTGCCGGCACGGATCCCGTCCGACCGGCAGGCCTCCAGCGCCGCGGTACCCGCGTCGACGCCGCCGACGCCGCGTAACATCGCGCGCCACTCGCACTCGAGCGACACGAGCGCGTCCCACACCGAGAGGTCAAGGTCCGGCAGCGCCGTCCGGAGCGCGGCAGCGACGCCTTCGAAGCCATGACACGCGACCGTCACGTCCGCGTGCAGCCGCGCGATCCGCCGCGCCAGCGCGTCGAGCACCGCCGGCCCGAGCTCGCCGCCGCGCGGCACGAACGCCGCACGCACGCCCCCGGGCGAAGTCTCCAGCGCACGCCGCCACGCCAGCCGCACGGCCAGCGGCGACAGTACGCGCGCCGTCGGCACGACGAACCGCGATGCAAGCCCCGCCGGCGTCACGACGTCCGGGGCGATGAGCACCTGGCCAGAATCCCTCGCGCACGCCAGCAGGTGCCGCTCCAACGCCCGCTTCGCGCGCGACGCCGGCACCAGCACCAGCGCGTCCGACGCATCCGCGATGCCGCCCGCGACGTGCGTGCCCGCATGCACCAGCTGCGCAAGCCCGCGCATCGGGGCGTGTCCGTCCGGAAGCCGTTGGATCGTGAAGCCCATGGATCGTGAATCATCACCGGGGCGGGGGAAGCACCTGCTTCACCGGCAGGGGAACCGCGCCGGAACCGCCCGAATCACCCGTCCTCGCAGGCCCGGACCATCGCCTCCAGGACCCGCATCTGCGCGTCCCGCACCCGCGCGTCCGCGGCGCACACGTTCACGTGGGCCAGCTTGCGCGCCCGCCGGGGCGCCTTGCCGTAGTCGTGGAGCTTCGCGCCGGGCACGGCCAGCAGTTCGGCCGCCACAGGCATCCGGCCGATGACGTTCACCATGCCGCTGGGCCCGCGCGCGTCCGCCACGCCCAACGGCTGGCCGGCCACCGCGCGCACATGGTTCTCGAACTGGCTGGTCACCGCACCGTCGATCGTCCAGTGGCCGGTGTTGTGCACGCGCGGGGCCATCTCGTTGGCGACAAGCCCGTCACGCGTCACGAAGAACTCGATCGCCAGCGCGCCGACGTGGCCCAGCGATTCCAGCGCCGCGCGGGCGTAGGAATCCGCCGCCGCCAGCGTGGCCGCGTCCGCGCACGGCGCGGGCGCAAGCGTGGTGCGCAGGATGCCGCCGCGGTGCACGTTCTGGTTCAGCGGGTACGTCACCACGTGGCCGTCGCGCCCGCGCACCGCGATCACGCTGACCTCGTGCGTGAATTCCACGAACGCCTCGTAGATGCAGGGCGCACCACCCACCGCACGCCACGCGCCGGGCACGTCGCGCGGGTCACGCACCACCGCCTGCCCCTTGCCGTCGTAGCCCAGGCGGCGCGTCTTCAGCACGCCCGGGAAGCCGACGCGCCCGCAGGCCGCAGCCAGTTCCTGCTCGCTCGAAACCGCCTCGTGTGCCTGCACCGGGATTCCGCAGGCGCGGAAGAACGCCTTCTCCTCGATGCGATCCTGCGCGATCGCCAGGCTGCGCGCCCCGGGCGCGACCGGCACGCGCGCGGCCAGCAGCTCGATGGTTGCGGCGGGCACGTTCTCGAACTCGAACGTCGCGGCATCCAGCCCGGCCGCGAAGCGCTCGACCGCCGTCGCGTCGTCGTACGCCCCCACGACCACGTCGCCCACCGCGGCCGCCGGGCACGCCGGATCGGGATCCAGGAACCGGAACCGATGCCCCAGCGGGATCCCCGCCAGCGCCAGCATGCGCCCGAGCTGCCCGCCGCCAACCACGCCGATCAGCATCGCGTGCTCCCCGTGCTCATGCGTGCGCACCGGGCGCGGCGCCCGATGCAGGGTCGGTGTTGGCCAGGACCTTCGCGGTCTGCGCCGCTCGGAATGCGCGCAGGCGCTCGCGCACGTCGGCACGCTCCAGCGCCACGACGGCCGCCGCCAGCAGCGCGGCGTTGGTGGCGCCGGCATTGCCGATCGCCAGCGTGCCCACGGGAATGCCCGCCGGCATCTGCACGATCGAAAGCAGGCTGTCCATCCCGTTGAGCGCCTTCGACTGCACAGGCACGCCGAAGACCGGCACGATCGTCTTGCTGGCGCACATGCCGGGCAGGTGCGCCGCACCGCCCGCACCCGCGATGATCGCGCGGAGCCCGCGCGCCTCGGCCGCGGCCGCGTAGTCGAACAGTCGGTCCGGCGTGCGGTGCGCGCTGACGATCTCGCACTCGTGGGGCACGCCCAAGTCCGCCAGCGTGCGCGCGGCGTGCTGCATCGTCTCCCAGTCGGACTGCGAGCCCATGATGACCCCCACCAGCGGTTGTCCGGCGGCCGGGGACGGGCCGGAGCCCGGGTTCGGGATGCTCATCCGGGCATGGTAGCCCGCGCAAGGGGCGTGATTACCGCCCCCTTCGCCCCGGCCTCCGCCGCCCCGGACGGTCCGAGTACCCATCGAATTCGCGTAAAAGCGGGCCTCGCGCATTGCGGATCCGGGGAATGCGGGCATTCTGAACATGAACCAGCACGCGCGCGGGACCCCTTTCGCCCGCCGGCTGCGTATCAAGGAGAAGGTGACAATCCGGACCACGGCGGCCCAAACACCCTGGGCCGCCTCTGAACCACGCCTCGGTACCCCCCGGCAGCAGCGAGTTGTAAGCCGCGCTGGAACACCGGACTCGGGGCGGAGTCAGGGCTGCCGCAACCCGGCGGTTCCTGTTGAGTTCAGAAAAGGGATGGGTGCCGGCGTCAGAAACCGGCACCCGACCCCGCGGCGGGAGCCGCGGGATGACGACCCAAGGGGCGCGGGCTCAGGCGTGGGCACGCGCTCCTTGGTCGTTTTTGAACGCACACGACCCCGGCCAATGCCGGGGTCGCGTGGAACGTATCGGGATGTCCGCCGGGTTCAGCTCGCCTCGGCGCGCGGGTGCGCCTTGTCGTACCCGTCGCGCATGCGGCCGCTGGTCAGGTGGGTGTAGACCTGCGTGCTGCTCAGCGACTGGTGGCCCAGCAGCTCCTGCACGGCGCGGAGGTCCGCACCGTTGTCCAGGAGGTGCGTGGCGAAGCTGTGGCGGATGGTGTGCGGCGAGATGTCCGGGTCCAGGTCGGCCTCGACCAGGTACTTGGCCACCTTGCGGCGCACCGAACGGCTGCTCAGGCGGCCGCCGTTCTTGTTGACGAAGAGCGGGTCATCCGGCTGCGACCGCTTGCCGCGCGACTGGAGGTCGGCGTCGGACATGGCCAGGTAGTGGCGCAGCGCCTTCAGGGCGTGGCTGCCGATCGGGACGCGGCGCTCGCGCCGGCCCTTGCCGCGGATGATGATCTCCTCGCCGGTGTCGTTCAGGTCGCCGCGGTTGATGGCGACGACCTCCGACACGCGGATGCCCGTCGAGTACAGGGTCTCCAGGATCGCCCGGTCGCGGGCGCCCAGGATGTCCGTGTCGTCCGGGGCCGCCAGCAGGCGCTCGATCTGCTCGACCGAGATCGCCTTCGGCAGGCGCTTGGCCTGCTTCGGGGTGCGGATCAGGACCATCGGATTGGTCGCCGCGATGCCCTTGCGCTCCATCCACTTGTGGAAGCTGCGGAGCGTCGCGATCTTCCGGGCCATGGTGGCGGCCGAGTACTTCTGCTCGCCCAGCTTGGCCAAGAACTCGCGGATCAGCTCCACGTCGCACTTGAGGATGCGGGAGGTCACGCAGTCCGGGCCGGAGCCCTTCGACTCGAGTGCCTTCCGCTCCTTCTCGGCATCGGCCTTCAGCCCGGTCTTGGACTCGATGAAGTCCATGAACTGGCGCAGGTCGAGCCCGTAGCAGCGGCCCGTGTACGGGCTGAAGTGGCGCTCGTCGGTCAGGTAACTGAGGAACTGCTGGATGAGTGGCAGGGTGTTGGTGTCGGTCATGGGGTACTGGCCTCCCTTGTCGTCGATCCTGGAAACGGTGCCCGGTTCCTTATCGGAGACTTCGGCCCCGCACCTGAAGCGAAGATCCGATTCCGGAAACCAAAAGTCCACCGGTCGTTACGCGGGCCACGCGCGGGTGGTGCGGTGGTTCCGCCTGATCGCCCCGGAGAGGCCATAGCGCCACCAACAGGCTGTTGTTATTGGACAGTAAATACCCCCCATGCGGCCAGAAGCCGTTCTCCATACAATCGCTCCCCTTCCTCGCGGAGCCCGTTTCCGCGATCCACACGTGCCTCGAGCGCCCGCCCCAGGCGCATGGAATGGGGCCCCAGTCCACCCACCCCACCGGTCCGATTGCGTAGCTCAGTCGGTAGAGCAAGCGGCTTTTAACCGCTAGGTCCTGGGTTCGAATCCCAGCGCAATCATTGCCAGGCGCCGCCGCCGGACCTCAGCAACTCACGCCGTCGCAGGCCGACGGGTCAGGACATGCACGGATGTTCGTCCTCCATCTGAACTGGTACCGCGACGCTCTCCACGCGTGGGGCGAATCGACCGATGCGCTGGCAGCGGCACGCTCGGGGACGCGCCGAGCAGGGCACCCGTTCGCCGCCGGCGCCGAGGAACTGCGCGCAGCGCTCACGCCCGCCATCGCTGCGGCCCGCGAAGCGGCCGGCGGCGACGAACGCATCGGCGGCCCGTCGACGGTCGAGGACGCGTCGATCGCGCTGCTGCTCCCTTTCGCCGAGACGGCGGGCGGCCCGATGCCCGTGCCCAGCGACCGCGTCAGCGCGGACCCCGCCGCCGCGGGCCTGGAACTGGAGCCCGAGGAAGCCCTGCTGCCGCTCGAGGTTCCGGCGATCCGGCTGGATGCCCGCACCGCCTTCGCGCTGCTGCACCACCTGGACGTGCACGGTGAAGGCGCCGGTGCCGGCACCGCATGGGGCCACGGAATCCGCTGGTGGACGGCGCTCGCCCGCTTCACGCACCAGTTGGTGGCCGACCAGCGCGTGATCCCCACGGTGGTGCAGGAGCGCAGCGGCGCGATGTTCGCCGCGTGGCGCCCGTGGCTGCACGACGCACCGAATCACGCACGGTTCAACGCACTGGTGCGCGCCACGCCCGCGGCCGTCCGCGCCGCCGAGGGCGCGCACGCACCGGCCGCGGTCGCCGAGCGCGCGATGGGCGCGTTCACCGACGCGCTGCTGCGCGACATCTTGGTCGCCGAGAACTACGCCGAGGCCATCGACGGCCGCGATCCGGACCGTGACCCGCACGTCGCATGGCTGACCGGCCTGCTGGGCGAGCGCTGCGAGGTGAAGCAGCCCGCCGCCAGCGAGAGCAGCATCGTCCGGACCGCGCGGCAGTGGATCGCGAACCTGGAGGACGTCGGCGAGGGCCGCGAGATGCGGCTCCTGCTGCAGCTGCTGGAGCCCGCGTCCGAACTGCTTCCCGCGGCGGACGGCCACGAGGACGACCACCCGTGGCGGCTCTCGTTCTCGTTGGTGTCCAACGACAGCCCGCCGATCGTGGTCGACGCCGACGCGCTGTGGAACCGCGCCGCCGGCGGCCGCTCGGCGCGCGGGGCGTCGCAGCAGGAGACGCAGAAGCTCTGCGACCTGCTGCTGCAGGAACTGGGCCGCGCCAGCAGGCTGTACCCCAAGATCGAGGACGCGCTGGAAGACGGCGCGCCGACCGGGCTGGAACTGAAGACCGCCGAGGCGTACCAGTTCCTGCGCGACTTCAAGCCGGTGCTGGCCGAGGCCGGGTTCGAGGTGCTGGTACCCGACTGGTGGGGCCAGAGCGCCAGCCGGCTGGGCGCGCGGCTCCTCATCGAGAGCGACCCGGCCGACGCGGTCGGCGGCGCGGGCGGCGACCGCTCGCGCGGCGGGATCGGCCTGCACAGCCTGGTCAACTACAGCTGGCAGATCGCCCTTGGCGACACGCCGCTCACGCTGGAGGCGTTCCAGGCGCTGGCCAAGAAGGGCATCCCGCTGGTGCGCATCGGCGGCCGCTGGGTGGAGATCCGCCCCGAGGACCTGGAACGTGGCGTGAAGTTCCTGAAGGCGAACGCCGGCGGGCAGGCCACGCTGGTCGAGGCACTGCGCCTGGCGCACGTGGACGCGGCCGACGGCGCGCTGCCCGTCCTGGGCCTGGACACCAAGGGCTGGGTCGCCGAGGTCTTCGGGCCATCCGACTCGGTCGAGAAGATGAACATGGTCGAGCAGCCCGAGCGCTTCCAAGGGGCGCTGCGGCCCTACCAGCGCGCGGGCGTCAGCTGGCTGGCGTTCCTGGAGCGGTTCGGCATGGGCGCCTGCCTGGCCGACGACATGGGCCTGGGCAAGACGATCCAGCTGATCGCGTTGCTGCAGCACGAGCGGCAGGTGGCGGTCGAGGGCGAGCGCGTCGGGCCGACGCTGCTGGTGGCGCCGATGAGCGTGCTGGGCAACTGGCACCGCGAACTGACGCGCTTTGCGCCCGAACTGGTGGTGCACCTGCACCACGGCCTGGAGCGCCCGCAGGGCGAGCGCTTCCTGCACGTGGCACAGCGCGCGGACGTGGTGGTCACGACCTACGCGCTGGTCACCCGCGACAAGGACCTGCTGCAGCAGGTCGAGTGGCGCCGCGTGGTGCTGGACGAGGCGCAGCACATCAAGAACCCGCCCACCAAGCAGACCGCCGCGATCCGCAGCCTGCGCACGCAGTTCCGCATCGCCCTCACGGGCACGCCGGTCGAGAACCGCCTGACCGAGCTCTGGTCGATCATGGAGTTCTGCTGCCCCGGGTACCTGGGCACGCAGAACGACTTCCGGAAGCGCTTCGCGCTGCCCGTCGAGCGCCACCGCGACAAGCGCCAGGCCGAGCGCCTGCGCCAGCTCGTGCGGCCGTTCGTGCTGCGCCGCCTGAAGACCGACCCCAACGTCATCAGCGACCTGCCCCCGCTGGTGGAGACGCGCCAGCAGATCCCGCTGACACCCGAGCAGGGCTCGCTGTACGAGCAGGTCGTCACCGACATGCTCAAGCGCGTGGACCAGGCCGAGGGCATCCGCCGCCGCGGGCTGGTGCTGAGCGCGCTGGTGAAGCTGAAGCAGATCTGCAACCACCCGGCGCACTTCCTGCGCGAGGGCATGCCCGACCAGGCGGCCCATCACGACGACGAGGCCGCGGAACTGGCCGGCGAGGGCGGCAAGGCCGCGCTGGCGGTGCCCGAGAAGCGGATCATCGTGCCCAAGGGCGTGGCGGTCGCCGAGCGCCTGAGCGCACGCTCCGGCAAGAGCATCCGCCTGCTGGAGATGCTGGAGGAAGTGGTGGCGGCGGGCGACCGCGCGCTGATCTTCACCCAGTACCGCCAGATGGGCCACCTCCTGGTGCAGATGATCCGGCAGGATCTGGACGTCGAGGCGCTCTTCCTGCACGGCGGCACCCCGCAGGCGAAGCGCGACGCTCTGGTGCAGCGCTTCCAGAGCGAGGACGCGGCCGCCCCGATCTTCATCCTGAGCCTGAAGGCTGGCGGCGTCGGCCTGAACCTGACGGCCGCGAACCACGTGTTCCACTACGACCGGTGGTGGAACCCGGCCGTCGAGAACCAGGCCACCGACCGCGCGTTCCG
>JBIKJV010000237.1:0-2535 GCA_044360755.1 Phycisphaerales bacterium | reverse complement strand
GCCTGTACTGTTCCCGTAGCAGTTAGTGTTAAAAATCCTTCTAAGGTGTATACATTTCTACTACTAGCTGGACTTGAGGTTGATAATGCAGTTGCTGGTGAATTATAAGCATTTATTACATTTTGCAATATTGATACATTAGAGTTCATAACATATCCTGCAAGAGTTATAAGACTTGCTGTAGGCCCATTAAATGCATATGCCCCAAGTCTGTTATTTACAACTACAGATGTTAGCGCCATTAATCTTACCCAGTAAGTTCCTGTAGTAGATGCTGTAAATGACAAACCAGTTATATCCTCGTAGGTATTTCCTGTAGCATTGTTATTTATTACATCAGAAGTAAGAACTACAGTAGTCCAGGGAGTTGTTACGTTAGATATACCATATTGTGTTGTACTTTTAGCTCCTCCGTTAAATCCTATGACTGAGAATCCAGCTCCTTCATGGTACTCTATTTTCTCTCCTGGAAGTATGGTAGCTGAGAATAGTGGGTATGTAGTCCCATTATCATTGAACAGAACAGTTGGGGTTATACTACTAGAGTCAGCGTTATAGATGCTAATGTAATCAACTATTCTTTGATTAGATGCTGAAGGAGCTGGTACTAAAGTTACTGCGGTAGTATCATTAGTATTAGTTACAGTTCTAAGTGGAGTTATAGCTGATGATGTAGTGTTTCTATATGAAACAAAGCATTGTGCTTCAATTGTAGCTGAAGCACTTAGTACTACTTGTAAAGAATCTGTAGTTTGTGTAAGTATTAACATACTAAGTTAGTTGATAAAATTGAACCATTGATCCTTTTTTGATGGTGAGTGTAGCACCAGCTGCAACATCGTGACCAGCATATAGTCTTACTCTTCCATTACTTCCAGCTACAAATCCTCCTTCTACTCTTGCGCAGTTTTGTGTTGTATATGCACTAGTATTACTAGTAGTTCCTTGTAAAAAATCTGTAGAGATATAATTTACAAAAGGAGTAGAAGCTGTTAAACTTTGAAAATTTATTGCAGCATAGTTATTAGTTAAAGAAGAATTGTGAACATTAAATCTAACTCCAGTAGTTGTAGCATCTACATCGTATAAAATAAAAAATTTGAAAAGGTATATCTTATCTTGCACTACTGGAAACTCTAATCCTGGAACTACATTAGATGATAGTAATGCTCTACTTGAAGTAAGGATTAAATCTGTTGGCAGATAGATAGTTTTAAAGCCTACATTGCTTATGTTTGAGCCAGGCTCTGCAATTCCAGTTATTCCTCCTGCACTGTTTATCACCTTAAACCCTTTACCGTCGTGGTATTCTATTTTTTCTCCTGTATTTAATAATATTTTAAACAGAATATAAGTAACTCCATTGTCATTAAATCTTACTGTTACCTCTTGTGTTGCTGTATCTGTGTTCTGTATACTTAAGAAGTCAACAATTCTTTGAGTAGATGATCCAGGAGATTGCACTAAGTCTACAGCTGTAGTATTGTTTGTAAACACTACCCTACTAGATGGAGTTATTGCAGAAGATGTAGTATCTCTAAATGCAGCATAACACTGCAGTTGATTTGCAGCAACAGTTGCAGATAGTAATACTTGAATCGAGTCTGTAGTATTTGCTAGAATTATCATTCTTCTAAATTTAACAAAGTTTGTTCAACGTAGCATCTACCTTCTCCATCATCAGCAACTAGATGATATACTGCTCCCTCAATAAGCCATACAGTATAAGTTTTATCATGTATTATTATGGTATCTCCTATATTCATTAGCTTAATTTTTGGTAGTATACTAAAGATCCAGCTCTTACGTTCATTGTACCAGAGGCCAACTCTTGTGCCATCCTACCTATCAGTGTTCCAGAAGTTGATACTGATATTATTCCTTCCATTGTTGCTATTGTTCCTGCTGTTACCGTATTTCCAGTTGCTGCTTCAGAAGAATCGTAATCTTTTGATATGTAAGTTGTTAAGTTATTAGGACCTGTACCTACATTAAATAATCTCATGTAAGATAAGTATGTAAGGGTAGCTGCACTATTAACTGCAAATCTATATGAAACAGAGGCATTAGCATGAAAGGTAGATATCACAAATCTAAACCAATAAGTTGAATTAGCATCCATAGAGAATGATAATCCAGTCATATTTGAATATGTGGTAGTAGTAGTAGTAATACCCGTAGATATTGATGCTACATTGACATTTCCATTAGATGTAATACTTTGATTTTCTCCAATCTTTAACGATCCATCTGTAGCTAGACTTCTAAATCCTTGTCCTTCTTGAAATTCTAGCTTTTCCCCAGGGCCTAAGGTAGTTTCTGTTAGTTTGTAAGTAGTGGAACTACTGTTTATATATACAGTTACAACTGCATTAGCAGTATCTGAGTTATAAATACTCAAGTAATCTACAATTTTTTGAGCTGAAGCTGAAGGAGCAGACAATAACGTGACTGGGGTCGTATTATTTGTGGTAGCTACAGCTCTATTTGGGGTAATAGTAGTAGCAGTAGTATCCCTATAAGCTACATAGCACC
>JBIKJV010000187.1:0-4586 GCA_044360755.1 Phycisphaerales bacterium | reverse complement strand
GCACCCTGAGTACGGCCACAACCTGGTCGAGAAGGGCGGCAGCGGCCAGGGCGCCTACGGCGAGGGCATGGGCGACGTCTGCGGCCTGCTGGTCGCCGACGACCCGCGGACGGGCATCGGCTTCCAGACGTGCACGACCGGCATCCGGACGGCGGCCAACTCCTGCCAGTACAGCGCGACCGCCTGCTCCAGCTGCGGCAGCGCGATCCATGCCTGCGGCCAGCTGCTCAGCGGCTGCGTCTGGGACCTGCGGAACTACCTGCAGGCGGCCTACCCCGGGTCGTACCGCACCAGGCTGGCGAACTATGCCATCAACTCGATCCTGCTGCACGGCGCGATCAGCACGATCGCCAACGACATCGTCATCGACTTCCTGACGCTGGACGACAACGACGGCAACATCAACAACGGCACGCCCAACTACCAGGGCATCGCAGGAGCGTTCGGCGCCCACGGCCTGACGGCACCGCCGCTGCAGCTGCTGGCGTTCGAGTTCCCGCAGGGCGTGCCTGCACTGGCCGCACCCAACGGAACCACGTCGCTTGCGGTGAACGTGACCAGCATCAACGGCGTGCCTGCGCCCGGCACGGGCAAGCTGTACTTCAAGGCCGCCTCGGCCAGCACGTACACCGAGTACCCGATGACCGAGACGTCGCCCAACAGCTACACGGTGCGGCTGCCCGCCGGTGCGTGCGGCACGTCGGGCAGCTGGTACGTGGGTGCGCAGACCACGGCCGGACAGGCGCAGACCAGCCCCGTGGGAGCGCCCGCCGCGGCGGCCTACGCGACGATCTTCGCCGGCAGCTCGACGGACATCGTGAACGACACGTTCGAGACCGCGAGCGCCGGCTGGGTGGTCGGCGCCGCGGGCGATGCGGCGACGACCGGCCTGTGGGTCCGCGGCGACCCGCTCGGCACCGCGGCGCAGCCCGAGAACGACAACACGCCGGCCCCCGGGGTGAACTGCTGGTTCACCGGCCAGGGCACCGCGGGAGGCGCGGTCGGCGAGCAGGACATCGACGGCGGCGCGACCACGCTGGTCTCGCCGACCTTCAACTGCGCCGGCTACGAGCACGTGTTCGTCAGCTACGCGCGCTGGTACTCGAACAACTCCGGCAGCAACCCCGCCACGAACACGATGCCGATCGAGGTCTCGTTCAACAACGGCACCACGTGGGGGGCGCTGGAGACCGTCAGCGAGAACGCGGGCGCGTGGGTCGTGAAGACCTTCCGCCTCAACGACTTCGGCACGCCTTCGACGCAGGTCAGGTTCCGCTGGGTCGCGCGCGACCTCACCGGCGCGGTCGTCGAGGCGGCGCTGGACGACTTCCGCGTCTTCGGCATCACGTGCGCGGTGGCCAACCCCGCCGACCTGAACGGCGACGGTGTCGTCAACGGCGCCGACCTCGGCGCCCTGCTCGGCAACTGGGGCAACGCCGGCACGGGCGACTTGGACGGCAACGGCGTCGTGAACGGTGCCGACCTCGGGATCCTGCTGGGTTCGTGGGGATAATCACGGCGGGCAGGGGCACTTCCGGCCCTTGCTATACTGCGTGACCCCCGGTTCGGCACCCCGACCGGGCTCGCCCCCTGCCCTGGTGGCGGAATTGGCAGACGCGCCAGCTTGAGGTGCTGGTGGGAGCAATCCCTTGGAGGTTCGAGTCCTCTCCTGGGCATTCGCGGGAGGCGCTTCGGCGCCTCCCGCGGCTACTTTTCCCGACGGCCTCCGCGACGAACCATGACGCCCAACCCCCTGGAACACCTGATGCCGAAGTGCGCCGGCGCCACCGCCGCCGCGCGCGGCTCTGCCTCGGCAGCCGCGCCGGCCACCGGCGCCGACCCGCTGGCGGGCACCCTGCGGGTCAACGAGGTGTTCCATTCGATCCAGGGCGAGAGCACCTGGGCCGGGGTCCCCTGCACCTTCGTGCGGCTGACTGGCTGCCCGCTGCGCTGCACCTACTGCGACACCGAATACGCCTTCCGAGAGGGCGGGACGCGCTCGATCGGCGACCTGCTGGCCGAGGTCGAGCGCATCGGCTGCCGTGTGGTCGAGCTGACGGGCGGCGAGCCGCTGGCGCAGCGCCGCGCCTTCGACCTGGTGCGCATCCTGTGCGACCGGGGGTTCACGGTGCTCATCGAGACATCCGGAGCCGTGGACATCGGCCCCTGCGACCCACGCGCCGTGCGCATCCTGGACATCAAGGCGCCGGGCAGCGGCGAGTCCGGACGCAACGTGTGGGCGAACCTTGCGCACCTGCAGCCGCACGACGAAGTGAAGTTCGTCATCACCGACCGCGCCGACTGGGACTGGGCCTGCAACGCGATCCGTGGCCACGCGCTGGACCGCATGGTGGCCGAGGGTCGGCTGCGCGCAATCCTGGCCAGCGCGGCGTGGGAGCAGCCGAAGGGCGCCGAGATCGCGGGCTGCGCCGGCCTGGAGCCGCGCCTGCTGGCGGCGTGGATCCTCGAGTCCCGCCTGCCCGTCCGAATGCAGACCCAGCTGCACAAGATGATCTGGGATCCGAGGACACGGGGAGTCTGAAAGCATGACCGGGGAACCAACCGAGCACGGACCGCTCGACACCGCGCGCGGGAAGCGCGCCTTCGCGACGCTCATCGCGGAGCACTACCCCACGCTGCACGAGATCGCCCGACGAACGCTGCGCGCCGAGCAGGAGACGGCCGGGTTCGGTGCGCAGGCGATCGCGCCGACGTCGCTGGTCACCGAGACCGTGATCCGGTTCATGGGGCAGCGCAACCTGCCTGGCAACGAGGAACACCTTCGGGGACTGGCCAGCGTGTTCATGACGCGCGTGATCGCCGATCGGCGTCGCGCGCGCCTGGCCGAGAAGCGCGGAGCCCGCCGAACCGAGCGCCTGGGACCCGGGGCGGCGGAGTCGCTGCGCGGCCTGGACGCGGATGCGGGGCGGGCCACGCGTGCGGACCTGGAACTCCTGGAGCAGGCGATGGTCGACGTCGCGCGAACGTACCCGCGGCAGGTCGAGGTGGTCACGCTCCACTGCGTCGCGGGCATCCCGATGGAGCGCGTGGCGGCGATGCTGGGCGTCAGCCCGGCGACCGCGGCGCGCGACCTGGCCGCCGGGCGCGAGCGCCTGGCGCGCCGGCTGAGGTCGCTGCGGGATTGACCGCGTCGGCCGGCCGTCAGCGACCGGTCCGCCACGCCACCGACTGACGTTGCACGCCGTACTTCGCTTCCGTCGCGCGGGCGCCGGCCTCGTCGCCGCGCTCGGCCTGGACCGCGGCCAGCGTGGCCGCGGCCAGCTGCTGCACCTGGTCGCGGGACTCCTGGCCCAGGCGTTCGTCGTCCCACAGCTCGACGCGGGCGATCTCGTACGCCGCATCCGAGTCGCACGCGTTGTAGGCGATGGCGGCCATGTATCCCAGCGTCCAGCGGCGCAGGCCGTCACCGTCGGGTTGGCGCTGGTAGGCGGGCCAGAGATAGGAGCGGTAGGCGTTCCAGCCGTCCTCGTACAGGCCGACGGAGGAGCAGGTGCACGCCAGGTTGTAGAAGACGTTGATGGTCGTGGGATGCGAACGCCCGAACTCAAGCGCGGCGCGGTCGCCCAGGAACATCAGGTCCTGCACGTCGGACTGGCTCACGCCGCCCGCGACGCTCTTGGTGATCGAGTACTGCAGCTCGGCGGTGATTCGACGCCGCGATTCCGGAGGGTCCGACAGCATGATGCGCTGCCGAGCGGCCTCGCTTTCGGCAAGCGCGCCCGGGTCGCCGGGCGCACGGCAGAAGTAGGAGAGCCGCGAGGACGCCAGCTCCAGCGACGATTCCTCGTGCGACGGCGCGAGCTGCGCGTGCACCTGCGCCAGGAAGTCCAGCACGCGGCCGTCGGACACCTGCGCACAGACCGGCCACGGCGTGCGCTCGAAGAGCGAGGTGCTGAACCGGGCCCGCGCCTCCTCTGACCGCAGCTGGCCTGTGTCGACCCACCGGCGGAAGACGGCCGGCGCCAACGCCGCAGCCAGCTTCCGGTCGTAGGCCAGCGCCATGCGGTGCAGCGGCAGCGCGAGGTCGTCGATCGCCTGCTCGGCGCCCGGCTCGGATTCGCGCACGAGCACTGCCGCGAGATGCTCGCGCAGCAGCTCGTAGGCCGCACGGCGTTCCCAGGAAGCCATGTGGCCGGCGCCCACGATCGCGGCAAGGCGCGCAGCCACGATGGGATCCTGCGCGGCGATCGACTCCACGAGCTGCTCGGCGCGGAGGAAGGAGTCGGCGGAGGACGCCGGATCGCGAGCGCGCATCTGCCGCGTGAGGAGGTCCTGCAGCATGCCGCGGGCAAGCTCGAACGACCGGTCGGCACGGTCCTGCGCGGCAACGGCGGCCGACCGCTGCGACCGGGCAGCCAGCGTCGCCTGCACCAGCATGACGGCCGCGATCACCAGCGCCGCCGCCGCGATGCCCGCGATGGCGGCCGCCACCCGGTTCCGGCGCACGACGCGCACGGTGCGCTCCCACGGCGCCAGCATGCGCGCGGCCACGGGGTTGCCCTCCAGCCAGCGGCGCAGGTCGTCGGCCAGCGACGCCGCCGACGCATAGCGGTCGGCGGGGTGCG
>JBIKJV010000191.1:0-4495 GCA_044360755.1 Phycisphaerales bacterium | reverse complement strand
GCGCACGATCGCGTCGAGGTCCCCTGCCACGGCCGCGCCCAGGTCGTCCAGCCCGACGCCACGCGCGGCGGCCACGCGTGCCGCGGCCGCGGGATCCACGGTGCGCTGCTGTGCCAGCCACGCGGCGGGCGGGACGACCTCGGGCGACTCGAGCGGCGTGCGCGGCAGGCGCGTCGGCGGCCCGCCCACCAGCAGCTCGGCCAGCACCGCACCCAGCGCATACACGTCGCTGCGGACGTCCGCCACGGCGGCCCCGTGCATCCACTGCTCGGGCGGCATGTACTGCGGCGTGCCCAGGCGCTGCCCGTCCTGCGTGGCGACGGTGGCCGTGTTGCCGCCTTCCAGGGCCTTGGCCACGCCGAAGTCGATGACCTTGGGAAGCCCGCGCTCGGAGCCGCGCTGCACCAGGATGTTGCCCGGCTTCAGGTCGCGGTGGATGATGCCCTTCTGGTGCGCGTGGTGCACGCCGTCGCACGTCTCGGCCAGCAGGCGGACGCGCTCGCGCGGCGGCAGCCGCTCCTGGTCGCAGTGCGCGTTGATCGGCAGCCCGTCGATGTAGGGCATCGCGAACCACGGGCGGCCGTCGTCGGCAACGCCGGCGTCGAGCACGGCGGAGACGTTCGGGTGGTCCATGCGCGCCAGCGCCTGGCGCTCGTTCTGGAACCGCGCGATCACCATCTTGGAGCCGGGGTCGCGCCGGAGCACCTTCAGCGCCACCAAGCGGCGCACCGGCTGCTGCTGCGACGCCAGCCACACGGTGCCGAACCCACCCTCGCCCACCGGGCTCACCAGCGTGTAGCGGCCGATGCGGCCGGCACCTTCGTCCAGGCCGCGGTCGACCTCGACGGCGGCGGCGCCCAGCAGGCGGTCGAGCTCGGCAAACTCCGTGGGCGTGGGTGCAGCGCCCGACGAGGCGTCGTTCGCCGCGTCGCCGGCTGCAGCATCGCCAGACGCAGGCGCGCCGACCTTGGGGGTTGCATGGGATCCCACGGACTCCGGAAGCATCCACGGATCCTACCCCGTGCGCCGTGCTTCCCGAAGCGCGGTCGGCCCACGAGCCGTCAGATGAGCCAGCCCTCGACCGCCGCCACGGGCGGGATCGGGCGCGGCTCCGGCGTGCTGCACAGGATCAACGCGTCCAGCAGGTCGCCCTCGGCGTCGGCGATGGCCTCGTCAGCAGCCGCGGACGCGATGTTCAGTCCGTCGTCGCGGAGCCGGCGCACGATGTCCGCGCGCACGGCCGCCGGCGGCGCGCCTGCGCCCTTGTAACCGCGCTTCGGCCAGCCCTTGGCGGCCAGGATCGAAGCCGGGCAGCCTTCGCCGATCGCCACGCGGCCGTCGCGGCCGTCCAGCACCGGCTCGATCCGCACGCCCTCGTCCGCAAGCGGCAGCAGCAACTCGCACACGAAGGTCCACGTCTGCTTGAAGACTCGCAGGTTCATCGGCGCCATCGGCGTGCCGAAGGCGCGGTCACACTCGCGGCGCGGCTCGCGGCGCGTGCGCTCGCGCACGGCGCTGCGCCACTGGCGCGGAGAACCGAACGCGTGCATCCAGCGCGCCACTTCCAGCCAGTCGTGCTGCAGGCCGAAGGCATCGACCACCTCGACGGGCAGGCCCATCGGTGCGTCGACGCGCCACACGTGGCGGCGGCCGTCGTCGCGGCTGGCCAGGACGGCGCGCAGCAGGCCGCGGCGGTCGAGCCGTCCGCCCAGCTGGATGGCGGCACGGGGGGCGGCCAGGTCGCGCGACGCGACGCGGATCTTGGCCGCACCGCCGGCATCGGCGCCGGAAAAGTCGACGCCGTGAAGGACGGGCGCGGCATCACCGCCGGCCGCGAAGGTCATGGGTTCGTTGCGCGCAGCCACGGGTCAGCCCCGCCCGCACTGGGACTGGGCCTTGCCACACGGGCAGCACGCGCCGGTGTGCACGTGGGTGGCGCCCACCGACGAGCCGGCGACGCCGAACACGCTGTGGCGGCGCACGAAGGTGCGGCCCTTCCCGGCCGGGTCCTGGACGGGGGCGTCGGCATCCTTCATGGGACGCAGCAGCGTGATCACCTCGCCGTCGGACTCGCTGACGTACTCGTACTGTGGCATGGGGACGGGATCCTAGGCGATGCGGGGCGGCGGGCGAAGTGCCGCGCCGCGGGGCGACACGGGCGATCAGTCCAATCGGTCCTCGTCGCGCGGACGCGAACGCGTGCCGCGCGCGGGCGCCCCGCGTGCCGGGCGTGCGGGCGCCGGACGCCCAGGCTTCGTCGCCGCCGCGCGCTGGCGCTGCTTCTCGGCCCATCGCGCCTGCACGCGCTCGGCGGCCTGCGCGCGCGACGACTTGCGGCGGCCGCCGCGCGCGGCCGTGCCCTCGGCGGCCACCGGTGCGCGGCGCTTGCCCTTGCCGGGCTTGCGCGCGACCGGCTCGCGCTCCTTGCGGCGCGCGCGCTCCTGCGGCGTCGCGAACGCCTCGGCGCGCAGTGCGCTCAGTTCGCGCGACGTCAGCTCGCGCCACTCGCCGGGCTGCAGCCCCTTCAGCTGCAGCGGCCCAAGCCGCACACGACGCAGCTTCTTGACGGGGTGCCCGATCATCTGCATGACGCGGCGCAGGTCGTGGTTGCGGCGCTCGCGGAACTCCAGGTAGAGCAGCGTGCGGCCGCTCTCGCGGTTCAGCACCACCAGCTGCGGCCGGCGCGCGGTGGACCCGGCGACGGCGGGCGCGGCGCCGGGCGCGGTGGGCGCGGCTTCCTCGGCGAAGATCGCGCGGCGCAGGTCGGACAGCTCGGCGTCCGAGACCTTGCCGCCGACCAGCACCTCGTAGCCCTTCTGCGTCTCGAAGCGCGGGTGCGTCAGGCGGTTCGCCATCGCGCCGTCGTTGGTCAGCAGCAGCAGGCCGGAACCGTCCATCTCCAGGCGGCCCACCGGGAAGAGGCGCGCCTTCGAAGGATGCGCCACCAGGTCCAGCGCCGTGCGACGGCCCTCGGGGTCGGCGTTGGTGGCCAGCGTGCCCTTCGGCTTGAAGAGCATGACGTAGATGTTGGACTCCGGCGCCTTGATGCGGCGGCCGTCGACGCGGATGTCGTCCTCGGCGGGGTTCACCCAGGCGGGCAGGCCGTCGATCCGGTGGCCGTTCACCGTGCAGCGGCCCTCGGCAAGGACGTCCTCGCAGGCACGGCGCGAGCCGACGCCGGCTTCGGCCAGCACCTTCTGGATGCGCGGGCCGCGGGTGTCGTCCTGGTACGGATGGGTCGGGGCGTGGCGGCTGCGCATCCCGCCATCGTAGGGCAACGCCGGGCCTGCACGCGGGTATGGTCCACCGCATGGCAACGGTCGCGGCGGCCATCCTCCTGGTGCTTGCGGGCAGCGGACCCGACGGCGTCGACGGCGCCCCGGCGGCGTTCCGTCCGTTCGAGCCGTCCGACCCGCTCGGCGCGCTGGTCGGCGAGACCGACTCCACCGCGGACGTCGCGCGCGTCATGCAGCTCTTCCGCACGACGCCGATGCAGTTCCCCATGCGCGGCATGCTTCAGCCGGTCCGCCTGGCGTTCACGCAGCCCTTCGCGCTGCCCGAGATCGCGCGGCACGCCACCGCGCCCGTGGCCGACGCGGCGCTGGACGCAGCCCACCCCTACCGCGCCGTTGCCGCGTGGGCCGCACGCGCGCTGGGTGCGGCGGTACCCGCCGGCCAGGGCCAGGGCACGCTGGAGGTCAGCGACCCGCAGCGCGCCATCTTTGCGTTGGACTTCCTGCTGAACGAACCGCTGCTCACGGTCCGACGCGCGCTGTCCGACGCGAAGGTCGACCCGGCCACCCCCGCGACGGCGAAGGCGCTCCTGGAGGGCACCGGCCAGAGCATGGACCGCCAGCGCAAGCGCCCCGAGGCACTGCTGGCAGCGATGCGGGCCGCGGCGCAGATCGACCGCACGGCACTGGTGGCGGCGGTGGCGCACCTGGATGCCACGCTCGACGTGAAGGGCGACTGGTCCGCGATGCCGGCCGACGAACTGCCCGAGGCACTGAAGGGAGCCGTCACCGGCACCGTGCTGGCCACGCAGGAGGTGCCCGAGCTGGGCTGGCTGGTGGTCGGCGGCACGGGCGGGAACACCTACGACATGACGCGCGTCGCGGCGGTGTTCGACGCGGGCGGCGACGACGCCTACGAGTGGCGCGCCACCGTGGCGGGCGGGCGCCTGGTGGTCGACCGCGCAGGCAACGACGCGTACCGCACGCTGCCGGATGCAGGGCCGGGCGGCCCCGGCGGCGCCATGTGCGGCATCTCGGTGATCGACGACGCCGCGGGCAACGACACGTACGAGTGCGGTGACGCCGCGATCGGCGCGGGACTGCTGGGCATCGGCCTGGTGGTGGACCGAGCCGGCGACGACCGCTACCGCGGCAACGCGTGGTCGGTCGGCGCCGCGATGGGCGGGATCGGCGCGCTGGTGGACCTGGGCGGCAGCGACGAGTACGTCACGGACACGTTCTCGCAGGCGTGCGGCGGCCCC
>JBIKJV010000301.1:0-9102 GCA_044360755.1 Phycisphaerales bacterium | reverse complement strand
CTCCCATGCCTCCGCCAGAAAATCAATCCGTCCCCCAAACCCAGCCACACTCCGGTCATCACTCAGATGCAGATGCAGCCCACGCAACGGAAGCAATCCTTCCCCCATGACCCGCCGCACCGCCGCCAGCTGATCCGCATCCCCCAGATCCACGCCGAACCGACTCGGCCCACGCTGATGACTCAGCCTCGGATTGATCCGCAGTCCCAGCCTCGCCCGCACCTCCAACCCACCCCTCACAAGCACCTCCATCCGCTCCAACTCCGCCAGCGAATCAGCAATCAGAACCAGGTCCCGCCCCATCAGCTCCCGCAGCATCGCCTCGGTCTTGCCAGGACCATTGCACAGAATCTCCCCATCCGGAATCCCCAGCGCACCAGCATGCCCCAGCTCCAGCAACGACACCACTTCACTCAGCGCACCAGCCTCCCTCGCCGCCGCAATCACCGCCTTCCCATAGTTCGCCTTGTACGAATACGCCACCTCCGACCTCCCATACTCCCCACGCATCGCCCCCAGCAACCTCCCCACATTCCGCCCCACCATCCCCGCATCCACCACGTAACAAGCACCCCCAGCAAGCAGGCTCATCCCATGCAGCACAGCCGCAGGGAGACACCTGACCTGATCATACAGGGTCGCATGGGCTCCCACGCTTCCCCGCGGCTGATCTGCATGCTCTTTTGTTTTCGCTCTCATGTACTCACCGGAAAATCC
Source organism: Phycisphaerales bacterium (assembly GCA_044360755.1). Taxonomy (GTDB): domain Bacteria; phylum Planctomycetota; class Phycisphaerae; order Phycisphaerales; family SM1A02; genus UBA966. The sequence continues at coordinate 8,385 of JBIKJV010000301.1, read as the reverse complement.
CCGCCACCATCCCATTTAACCAAGGTCGCACCCCACGAATAACCAACCCCAAAACCAACCAGCATCACAAGGTGCCCCGCCCGCAGCCGCCCCGCCACCTGCGCATCCCGCAGCGCAATGGGAATCGAATTCGAAACCGTATTCCCGCAGTGCGCCATGGATACCCAGAACTTCTCCGCAGGTATCCCCATCTTCTTCCGCAGGTGCTCCAGCATGTACTCATTAGCCTGATGAAAAACAAAAAGATCAATCTCATCCAGCTGCCGCCCTGATTTGCTCAGCAGTCTCTCAACAGCGGCAGGCACCGACCGCAGCGTGAAATTGAAGATCTCCGGCCCATTCATCCGGAGACAGGCCCCGCCCAGCTGCCCACCTCCGTCCTGACGCCATCCAAAACGCCGGCAGATCAGATTTCCCGCACCTGAGCCGTCCGTACCGAAAACAAAAGGACCAAGGGAAGAATCCACGCCATCTGCCCCCACCACCAGCGTGGCAGCCCCGGCATCACCGAATATCGTCCGCACACTGCGATCCGCAGGGTCAAGGATCTTTGAATACGTTTCCCCTGTCAGCAGCAGTACTTGTGATGCCTGCCCAGTCTCAATGAGACCTTTCGCCAGCGACAATCCATAGACAAAACCGGAACATCCAAGATTAAAATCCAACGCGCCAGCGGTCGTCGGGATTCCCAGACGATCCTGCAGGAGACAAGCCGTCGTCGGCAGCACATAGTCAGGCGTCTGACTGCAGAACAACACAAAATCAATCGCTGATGCCGCCACCGCAAGCCGCGCGAAAAGCTTCCGCGCCGCCGCCTCTGCAAGGTCGGACGACAACTCCTCCTCCCCCGCAAGCCAACGGTTCTCAATGCCAGTCTTGGCACCGATCTTGTCCGCACCCCACTCTGGGAATACTCTCGAAAGATCCTCGTTTGTGAGTGAATTAGCGGGAAGATGGTAATCAATTCCCCTGATCAATGCGGAATTTCCCATAGATAAAAAACTCATAAAGGCTCACTTTGAAATAAGTCCAGTCACTGGTGTAATAGCTGCCAGCACTTTTTTCCGACCACCGGATGCGCCTGAAGAAACCAGCGGAACTGTTCTCCGTCCGACACACCTCGCGAGTCAATCGGCATCCATCACCGATCCTCCAGGTTGTCTGCCGACTCACTCTTTTTCACCACCAGCGTACGCGCAGGGTTGCCAAAAACAGTCTCACCAGCTTTCACGTTCCGAATAACCACTGAACCGGCACCAATCACCGCATGGTCTCCGACGCTCATGCGCGGAATCAAGGTCGCCCCGCCACCGACCATGACCCCCTCGCCAATCTTTACTCCCCCGGATATCTGACAGGAAGGGCTGATCGTCGAAAAACTCCCAATGCGGGAGTCATGCCCGCAACCGCTGCCGCAATTCACTGTCACAAAGTCGCCAACCTCCGCGTCGCAGGTGACGACCGTGCCCGGACACATCACCACTCCGACTCCCAGGCGCACGTTATGCCCAATGATTGCCGTTGCGTGAATCAGTGTCATGAAACCAGCACCCTTCTGCAGGAGCATCTCGCAAATCATCTTCTTTGCATGAGGAGACCCAATCGCACAAACCAGCAGATCGTCCTGACGCGGCGTGTAATCACGAATTCCGGCAACAATTCCAACAGGATAATCAAATCCTGCCAGAGCTTCCCGCTTATCATCAAGGAAGCCGCCGATAAACCATTCGTGATTATTTTCCGGATGGCCCTTGCAGTAACTGAACAATTCCCTGCCGAACCCACCTGCACCTGCAATCAGCAATCTCTTCATTGAATCACTTACTTCACTGTGTAGCCCCCATCCAGAACCATGTTGGTTCCGGTAACCCATCTCGCTCCCGGCGAGAGCAGGTACACAACTGAGGCAGCGACGTCCGCTACCTCGCCATAGCCTAGTGGATATAGAGCTTCATCGGCGGCCTTGAGTTCAGGGCTTAGATTCCTAAGCATTTCATCAGCGAGAGGCGTTCTCACCATTCCGGGAGACACGCAATTGACGCGGATCGCCTGTTTGGCGAGTTCGATCGCAAAGATCCGCGAGGCAGCCACCAACCCCGCCTTGGCTCCGCCGTAGGCTGCATTCCCGGGAGTGGCGATCAATCCGCCAATCGATGTGATGTACACAACGGAACCTCCGGCCCGAATCTTCTTGTGCTTCACCAGTTCATTTGTCAGCAGCACCGGTGCCTTGAAGTTAACCACCTGCATTCTCTCCAGATAGTTCTCGTCGATGTACTTAAGCGGACGCAGCACATTGAAGCCGGCACTGTTTACAAAACCGTCGATAGCAGGGATTCTTCCCGGGAGCGACTTCAATTCCGAAAGGTCAGAGAGATCAGCAGGCACGGACATGTGTCCGGAACCCTGCAGCATCTGTTCCGTTTCGCGCAGTCGATCCAAATCGCGCCCGGAGAGGACGAGGCAGGCACCTGCCGCGGCGGCCTCTACGGCGATTGATCTTCCTATGCCAGAAGAAGCACCAGTGACGAAAACAGTCAGTCCAGTGAGATCAAAAAGCTTGCTCATACTTCTGCTAATAGAAGACATTTAACATTGCTTGTGTTGATGACGACGGTACCCCATGAGAGACCAACACCAAATCCTGAGAGTACAAAGGTGGCCGACTTAGATGACAAGAGTTCGCTGCATCGGGTCACAAGAGTCAGAGGAATGGTTGCTGAACTGGTGTTTCCGAACTCGTCGAGACTATATGGGTGTTTCTCGAGGGGTATTCCGAGCTTATTCCGGATGACCTCGTTCATCATGAAGTTAGCCTGGTGAAAGACGAAAGCGTCCACATCATCGGTCGCAACCCCGGCAGCGTCACACGCAGTCTTCACTGAAAGCGGGACTTCCCGCAGTGTAAAATTGAAAACATCCGGTCCATTCAGCCGCACCTGAAGTCTGTTCCGCAAGATGCCCGACGATTCCTTCACTTCCTCAAAAGACCTCTCATCAACCAGATTACGGTATCCTCCATCAGGGATCATGATCGCCGAGGCCCCGGATCCATCAGATGCAAGGTGAAAGGTCATCGGTTCCGCTGTTTGATCGTACGACAGAGCGGTGGCAGTTCCGGCGTCACCGAAGAGAGGTCGGGCACTCTTGTCCAAGGGATGAGTGATCTTCGACATTGTGTCACCAACAAGCAGGACGGCCCTCTGGATTCCCATAGCACTCACCAGTGAGGCCAGTGACGCAAGTCCATACGCATATCCAGAGCATCCGAGAATTATGTCAAAAGCCAAGCAATGCATCCCAAGCCCCAACCGATGCTGCAGAATCGGTGCCGTGGCAGGTAAATCATAGTCCGGCGTCTGTGTGACAAAAACAAGAGCCCCGATGTCCTCCCGCTGCCAGCCAAGCGCATCGATGAGTCGATCAGCCGCGGTTGCACAGAGATCTGAAGTACAGACTTCCGGTGAGGCTATTCGGCGGAACCGTATCCCGGTTGCCTTGATGAGCTTCTGGGCTTCGTCGCCGTTGAAACCTGGGAAAAGGTTATTGTCCTCCTGATGCCTGGGCACGGCAGCCGACAACCCTGCTAATCGAACGTTTGGGACAGTGGATGTTGCCATTGCCGTGGAAACACTACAAAATCAGGGAAGCTTGAGGGCCACAATCCTTGCGATGTCTCCGATCGAGGCGCAGGCCTGCAGTTCAACCCCATTTATCTGCACTCCATACTCTCCGTCAACCATGGCCAACGTCGCCAACAGAGCAAGCGAGTCCCACTGCGGTATGTCGGAGAGTTGGGTATCGAGCGTCATGCTCGTGTCAGTTACTTCGATGTTGCTGAGGAAATTGGCGAGGAATTCTTCGGTATTCATGAGGTTTATTTACTTTATGGCAAACAATTGCTTACCACCTTTAATGCTTATACACCCTAATTAATTCTGGTGGATTTTCAAGAACATTCGGCTTCTGCCGGCTTGGAAATTTTCCTGACGAGGACTTTGTGCAGTCGGCTGATTTCCCGGCTGTTCGATTCAGCCAGTACCGACTCACTTCCCGAAGGACTCCAGAAAGTCCCGGAACTTTGTGGCGAGGGCATCCCTTGAAAACTGATTTTCTCCCAGCTGGCGGGCATGGGCCCCCATGCTGCGGCATCCTTCCGGGTCGGATGCCAGCCGTTCAAGGGCATCGGCCAGCGCGACAGGATCGCTCGGAGGCACGACTGCCCCGCACTGAGCTTCGGTGATCATTTCCGCAAGCCAGCCCGGGTAGTTGTTGACCACAGGAATGCCGGCCGCGAGGTAATCGAAGAATTTGTTCGGCGAGGTTCCCCGGTAGAAGGCCGGGATGTTGTCGAGGAACATGAGGCCGCAGCCGAGCGAAGCTGTGATCGCAGCCAGTTCCTTCTTGGGCATGGATGGCAGGAAGATCACATTCTTCAGGCCCTCGGCTTCCGCCTGCGCCATCAGTCTCGCTTTCTCCGACCCATCCCCGATGAGGAGAAACTTGATGCGGTGGTTTCCGCGCTGTTTGAGTTCGGCGGCTCCGGCCAGCACCGCATCAAGGCCGTTGGCACGTCCGTGCGCCCCGGTGAACCCCGCCACGAAATCGCCCGGCTCGATGCCCGGCACATCAATGCTCCCGCGCAGCCCCGGATGGAAGATGTCGAGATCGCAGCCATTGGGAATCAGCGCCACCGGATGGCCATCGGATGAGCGCCGCTGAATGCCCTCCACAATGCCCGGAGAGAGGCCCACACAGCCCACCGATGACCTGTACGCCAATCCCTCGAGGATCCACATGCCCCCAAGGAGCAGCGGGTTCTTCATCCCCATCGCCTTCGGGAGTTCAGGCCAGAGATCGCGCACTTCAAAAATGAACGGCTTGCCCCTTAGCCAGCGCGCCGCAATCCCCGGAATCGCTGCCGTCAGCGGAGTCGACGTGGCAAAGATGAGATCGTAATCCTCCCGCAGCGCGAGCCGCAGACTCTGCCACGCAAATCCCAGAAAGATCCCCATCCGCTCACGGATGCTCTGCCGGTTGGAATACCCGAATGGCAGTCCGATCAGCCGGATGCCATCAATCTCGCCGATTTGATTCCCTGTACGCTCGCATGGCCTCATGCTCACTCCAAGGCCGCCACGCATGCCGAATACCATCGTCACCTCGTGACCAGCTTCCACGAGGGCACGCGCAAATTCGTACGACCGAATGCCGCCAGCCCCGTTGGGGGTCGTGAAGTGCTGATGACAATAAAGAATCTTCATGCAGATCCATCCTTCATGATTCCTGCGCATCATCCCTTCCCCAGCGGATCACGGAACGGAAACTGGCGGAGGCTGCCCGTACTGTCCATTCCCGGCACCATGACGGTTCCAGATGATGATAGGTGGGCGCATGAAATCCCAGTCCGCTCGCTTCGTCCCGGTGGTACCATTTCTCCACCACTCCCGGATTGCTGCAGCTCACCGCAATCGCAGCCAGATGGTCCCGGTCCCGTCCATGCCAGCGCAGCGCAAGGTCAGCCTCCCGATAGCCTTCGATGTGGTCCAGCACAATGCAGTGATCCGCCCGGATCTGAACTTCCCGCCGCACCAGAAAATGATTCGGCCCCTCAAAAGAAGCCACAAGACGGTCAGCCTCGTTGACCTCAAGCCGACAACGGGTCCACGGCAGCCAGAGAAACCGGCTGACCCGCTCCATGGGATCGTCGCCGTCAACCGTCGGCACATTGTGGAAGACCGCAGAGCCAAAACCCGACCAACGCTTACCTGAATCGTTGTACGAATAGGAACCGACATCATCCACCAGAAAGCGTTCCCCGTCGTGCACTGACACATGAAGGTGATCCGCATGCCCCGGACGGAAACGGAAACGGGTGGGCGCGCGGAACAGAATCGCTGCACTGCCACGCCTCCGCACATGAACGCCCCCCTCGGGTTCGCGTCCGGTGGCCGCATCCCTCCGGAAACCAGCCCCGTCGCGGCCTCCTCCCCCGGAAAAGGCATCAAGCTGCTGTGCCTGTTCCCACCACGGCCCCGGCCCGGGATCCGCACTCCCGAAGAACAAGGCGCAGGCCGCCAGCGTTGGCCGGAAATCGGCATAGCCGCAGCCACTCAACTGGAGCACGCGCGCGCCATCGTCGGCCCCATACCGCATGACTTCTCCATCGCCAACCAGCAGCCGTTCCAGAAACCCAGCGGCCCGGAAGCCCGCCGCGCCCACTTCCTCGGACAGACCAAGCCCGGCCCGCCGCACCACCGCCGCTGCAAAACACAGGTCATCCAGCATGACCCGATGATAGTTCGAGGAGTGCTGACTGAACGAGCCATCCCGCGCCACCAACCGGTCACAGAGATGGCGCAGAGTTTCCAGTCCCTGCCCCAGCCAGCTCCCGGCCGCAGGCAAATCGGGCCAGAGCACTCCCGCCGTGATGAGCCCCACGGCCTCGCTGATCCCATGATTGTTGTCCTGGGAAACCGCATAGCCCAGATGCGACGCCATCCGCTGCCCGCTGGCGTCAGCCAGACGGCTCAGCTTCGCCATCCGCTCCGGTGTGGACGACGGATGAATCCGGAACGCATCCCCGGCAAAGGCCGCGGCAAACAACCGCATCGCTGCCTCCTGCCCACACTTCCAGTTCGGCCCGGTATTCGGCGGATTCCTCTCCATCCAGTCCTCCAGCCATGTCCAGAACAGCTCAGGATAACGTTCATCCGCCGTCTTCTGCCAGGCCCTCACCAGCACCCATGCCCAGCTCCATCTGCTCGCCTCCCATACCCCCTTGATGTCCCCCTGCGAAAAATCACCGATCTCCGTCCAGTGCCCCCCAGAGGGCACCCGCTGACCGGTGCAGACATTCAGAAACCAATCGGGCGGACTGCCCACCGCAACGGACCGACCGGAAAACACCCGGATCCGGCCGTCCAGCAGTTCCTGCGCTTCATCTCCCACCCCACCAAGGCCACGACCAGCGACTGCCCAGTCGCTTCCCACGCGCATGCCGGACACCGCCAGCGCTTCCCATCCGCATTGCGGTGTCCGCCGCCGCAGACTGCCACTCAGCGATTCCACCCGCATCTTCGCACGCTGCAGCACCCAGCCGGGGCCAAGTGTGCGCATCAATGGAATTAAATGTCTGATTTTCAATGGTATCTACCTTTCAAACCACCTCACGCAGAAGTCCGCAACCGCCACGGCCGCCGATTGTCCTCCGCCTATGCCGCAGGCAGCTCACGGGACTGTCTGCACAAACTTCTCCTCCCCCGGCAGCACGACCGCCACGGTCGTCCGCAGATTCCGGACATCCAAAAGCGGCGAACACCCGCTCTTTCGCCCAATCCTCCATCGTCTCACATAAGCGCCTCAAGCACAGCCACAATCCGCTCGGCTGCCTTGCCATCCCAATTCTCCGGAATGGCACCCTTTTTCCACTCGCCCGCCAGCACCCGGCGCATGGCCGGCGGCACCGCCGCAGGATCGGTCCCGATCAGTTCATTCGTCCCCACCGTCACCGTCTCCGGCCGCTCCGTGCTGTCCCGCAACGTCAGACAGGGAATCCCCAGCACCGTCGCTTCCTCGGTGATTCCGCCGGAATCAGTCACGATAGCCGCCGCCCCGCGCACAAGGTGAATGAACTCAAGATAGCCGAGCGGATCGACCTGACGGATCCCGGGGAATGATTCCCCGGACGCCTCCAGAATCTTCGCGGTCCGCGGATGCACCGGGAAAATCACCGGCAACCCGCCCGCAGACGACTCAATGGTGCGCAGCAACGATACCAGCTTCGCAGGATCATCGACATTGCCCGGCCGATGCAGCGTCACCACCCAGTACCCACGGGACGAAAGCGAAGCGAGTTCCTCGTGCGGACGCACCCTCGGAAGCTGCCGCAGCAGCGTGTCAATCATCGTATTCCCCACAAAGAAAATCCGGTCGTCGCCCACTCCAGCCAACCGCAGATTCTCCCCAGCGGAAACCGAAGTCGTGAAGAACCAGTTCGTAATGCTGTCCGTCACCACCCGGTTCACTTCCTCAGGCATGCTCCAGTCACCGGACCGGATGCCGGCTTCCACATGCGCCACCGGAACTCCCATCTTCCGTGCTGTGATCGCGCAGGCCATCGTGGATGTGACATCGCCCACCACCAGACAAAGATCCGGCCGTCTCCGCAGTACCGCCCGCTCATACGCCACCATGATCTTCCCAGTCTGCTCCGCCTGTGTCCCGGAACCCGCCTCAAGGTGCTCATCCGGCTCAGGTATTCCCAACTGCTCAAAGAAACTCCCAGACATTGCCTGATCATAGTGCTGCCCCGTATGCACCAGCCGGAATCCCAGCCCGCTACCCCCCCCTGCACTCGCACGGATCGCGTCCACAATCGGCGCG
>JBIKJV010000235.1:0-2547 GCA_044360755.1 Phycisphaerales bacterium | reverse complement strand
CCGACCGCGCCGCGGGCGAGGGCTGCGTGGCCGTCGGCATCGCGGGCAACAAGGCCGCGATCGTCGAGGTCCGCGCCGAGACCGACTTCACCGCGCGCAACCCCGAGTTCCGCGCGATGGCCGACGCGGTGGCCAAGCTGGCCGCGTCGGGCGCCGCCGGCGCCGCGGTCGCGACCGACGCGATCAAGAAGCTGGTCGACGACCTGCGCATCAAGACGGGCGAGAACCTGTCCTTCGCCGGCGGCACCGTCGTCGAGGGCCCGGGCTTCGCGTCCTACATCCACCACGACGGCAAGAAGGGCGCGCTGATCGTCTACTCCGGCACGCTCCCGGCCGACATCGGCACGGGCGTCTGCCAGCACATCGTGGCGACCATCCCCCCGCCGATCGCCGTGGACGACAAGGGCGTCGCGGCCGACATCGTGAAGGCGAAGCAGGACGAGGCCATCGCCGAGGCGAAGGCCAGCGGCAAGCCCGAGCAGATCGCCCAGAAGATGGCCGAGGGCAAGATGCGCAAGTTCTTCGAGGAGGTCACCCTCCTGGGCCAGAAGTACGTGCGCGACGACAAGAAGGCGGTCAAGGAGATCCTGCCCGCCGGCGTCCAGATCCTGGGCTTCACGCGCGTGAACGTCGGCCAGCACTGAGCCGGGGCATCACCCACCGAACGACCGGAGGCGCGGCCCGCAAGCCGCGCCTCCGTGCTTTTTGCACCGGCGATCCGCCGCGCGCTCAGTCAATGACGCCTTCGGCGTCGGCGGGCTTGGCGCCGCCCTTGGGCGCGCCCTTCGCGGGCGCCTTGGCCGCGCCGGCCGGCTTGTCTTCCTTCGTCAGCACGTCGATCGCCACCGGGCAGTGGTCGCTGGCGTAGCCGGCGGGGACCTTCTCCTTCTCGGGGTCGTCCTGCCAGCGGTAGGTGCTCTCAGGGTGCATCGTCGAGAGCACGAAGAACCCGCGGTCGGCTGCGTCGGCCGCCAGGCCCGGGGACATGAAGATGAAGTCGATCGCGCGGCCGGAGTCGTGCGTGACGTACAGGTCCTTGGTGTTGCCCGACTTGGTGCCGCGGAAGTCGTAGGCGCTGCGCATCCCGCCCTCGGAGAACGCCTTCGCCGCCTTCTGCGTCGGCGTGGCGTTGAAGTCGCCCATCACGACGACGTTGGCATCGGGATTCTTCGCCAGGTCGTCCTTGACGAACTGGACGACCTGCAGCGCCTCGCTCTCGCGCTGGTACTCGAACTCCTTGCCGCCGGCCTTCAGGTGGACGCTGTAGACGGTGAGCGGGTAGCCGTTCACGTCGATCTCGAGCTTCAGCGGCGAGCGCTGGAACTTCTGGCCCTGGTCCGGCTTCTTCTTGGCCCAGCCCCCGCCCTCGCGCTTGCCGTCCATGTCCGAGAGGTCCTCGGCCACGAACGTGGCGTGGGCCTTGATCGGGAAGCGGCTCAGGCAGGCCTGCTCGACGCCGCGGTAGTAGCCGACGTCCTCGCTGCAGACGTGGTCGTAGCCCAGCCCCTTCAGGTAGGTGTCGCGGAACCAGGTCAGGGCCTCCAGGCTCTCGACTTCCTCCAGGCACAGCACGTCGGCGTCCAGCTTGCGGATCATGTCCGCGATCGCCTGCACGCGCGTCGGCTTGGTGACCATCTTGGCGTCGTCGTACTCGCCGGAGAGGGTCGGGTCGTCCTTGTCGTCGAAGAGGTTCTCGACGTTGTAGGCGGCCACGCGGACCGCGCCCGGCTGCTTGGCGGGCGCCTTCTCGACGCCGTACCAGTAGCCGGCGGGACGTGGGGCCTTCTTCTCGGTGGGCTTCTTGTCGCCGGCGGTGCCGGGCGTGGAACCCTTCGGTGCGGCGCCTTGCCCCGTGGCCGGCGGCGCGGCCCCCGCGGGCGCGCCCTGCGGCGGCGCGGCGGCGAGCAGCGTGAGCGAGGCGGCGGCGGCACCGAGCATCAGCGAGACGGACGGGTGGATCATGCCCGCAGTGTAGACGCGGCATCCAGCATCCCTATCATCGGGCGATGCCGCGCACCCAACCGTCCAGCCGCACCCGTTTCCGTGCGTACCTGGCACGCTTCGCCGAACAGCGCAGCCGCGCCAAGCGCGAGCAGCTGGCCGTCAGCTGGCACGGCACCGAGCGCAGCAAGAAGCGCTCGCGTCCGTTCTGGACGCTGTTCCGCGAATTCGTCGGCCTGGCATGGCCCTACCGAGCGCGGATCGGGTTCTCGCTTGGAACGGTGACGATCGCGACGCTCCTTGGCCTGGTCTCGCCGGCCGCCACCAAGGTGGTGATCGACAACGTCCTCGGCGGTGCGCCGCTCGAGGGCACGTGGGCCGCACCGCTGGCGGGCCTGGCGGACACCCGAGCCGCCCTGCTGGGCTGGCTGGCCGGGATCGTGGTCACCATCAGCCTGACGTCGACCGTCGTCAGCATCCTGGGCCGCTACCAGGCCACGCGGACCGTGAAGGTGCTGCAGACCTCGATGCGCCGGCGCGCGTTCGCGCACGCCATGCAGCTGCCGCTCCACCGCGTGCAGAACCTGCGCTCGGGCGGGGTCAGCG
>JBIKJV010000364.1:0-9133 GCA_044360755.1 Phycisphaerales bacterium | reverse complement strand
GGCTCACCTTGCGGAACTTATGGATATAAAGATGAAGCGTTGATAAGAGACTACGAACAGTTAAAGACATACAACTATAATAAGTATCGAGTAGTGGTGCTAGGTGAGTGGGGAATAACGGAAGTAAAAAGTCCTGCGGTACAAACCTTTGACGTTAGTAAGCACGTTGGCAAAGTAACTCCATTAGAACATACGCCGTTATTGTTTTGGGTTGACTTTAATATTGACCCTTTAGCCTGTACTGTATGGCAGATATACAGAGAGGACGGAAAACATAAGATAAGAGGTATAAGGGAAATAACCATTAAGGCTAAGGAGGGTATTCATAACACTCAGCAGCTAATAGACCTAATCAAACTGCAATACGCAACTAAACTACATTCAATATGCTTTACAGGTGACGCTACAGGTGCAATGGGAAGGGCAGAAGGTTTATCTAATTGGATTCAGATTAACAAAGCATTCAATCTAGGCAGACGTTTGCAAGTTCCCAAATCAAATCCAAGTGTATTGGCATCTATTGACTTATTGAATTATGTATTTTACAATCACCCGGACATATTACTAGATGAGAGTATGACCAATACTATATTTGAATTGCAGCATACTGAAAAAGATGACAAAGGACTAATTAAAAAGGATAGGAAGTTGGCAGAGCAGAGGGCGGACTTTATAGATTGTATTAGATATGGCATGAACTTTCACTTTATGTTACAAGATGACATCCAAAAAAACCCACAAAAGTTTGGCATAAAATAAATATCTTTGCAGTATGAATAGTCAACTAACTGAAATACTCTTATACTCATTGGTATTGTCTTTATACATCAATGCCTTACAAATTATGTTCCAAGCTGAAATGGTATTGAACTGGCTTTATACATGGTTAGAATCTAAGTTTAGAAACCGAAAAATCAAAAGCAAATGGAGAAACCATGAAGGTTTACTTTACATAGCTAAACCATTATTCGCTTGCGCTTCTTGTATGCCTTCAATTCATAGCTTACCTTTACTATTTATACTTCCATTGTGGAAAGTAGCTATAATAGCAGTTATAAGCATAACTATTGCAACTTTAATTAATGATAAAATATTTGAATAATGCCGACACTATGTGAACCGATAATAGAATTATCTATCTGCGACAAGAACGTCAAGATAGCTGAGAACATTCAAGACCTAACCTTAATAGTTTATAAGGGAAACCAAAGACAATGCAGCTTTGAGATACCTAGCATTGCTGGTGACATAGTGTTAACAGATACAGAAATACTAGAGTTCGGAAGTACCGCTCACACCTTCAAACTATATTTAAAGTATGCTGACAATAGTAGAGCTAACTTTCAATATTATAACTGTGAAGGTGATGAGATGCAAAGCGAAGTTATTAGATTAAGATTTATTGAATGTGGTGATTTAAACGATGTACTAAATGAAATTTGCTAGTATAAAAGAAAAGCTATTCCCTAAAAAAGTAGACTCTGGAGGAAAAAGCGTTCCAATGCGCTATGCCTTTACAGGTGCAAGTGGTCATAATTACTATCATTATATCGATGCTGCCAATGACATGAACCCAGCTCGGTATATTGAATATTACTTGCCAATGGTCAAAGAATACTTTTTAGGTATCAAACGAACCGAGTTAGATATATTCTTTAGCAAGTGTAAGGGATATGCTAATATAAAGCAATACGAAGCCGCTCACTTAGTAATGGAGGAGAGAGCAAAACTAAACCTAGATACAGGAATCATTTATGATATAATGAGTGTTCTATATCTGAGAGGCGATGAGAAAAACGAATTTGTTGACCAATTATTCTTACAGGAAAAATCTAAGGACATTAAGAACACAATGAGAGCAAGTGGAGGGGCTGATAATGGTTTTTTTTTATGTCCAGAGTTCAGGAACTTTTTAAAGTCGGCGAATCTATCGGACATAGACTGGAGTTCATATACACGAATAGCGGAAAAGAACATAGAGATATTGGAGGAGACGTTGAATTTAATCCGCAACTCCGACCAATTCAAGAGTATAACGAGTACACCGAAAAAATAAAAGAACAGTTAGTTTATATTTGCCAAAATGTAGATGACTATAACAGAGTATGGAACGGGACAATGCGAGACTATTACTTTGCTCTCACTAAGTTCATTCAAAGCATACCAAAAGAAACCAAAAAATCCAATAAGTAGCGAAGGCTTTAGGATATTTCATAACATTTAAAACAATTAAAGATGCAAGATGAAGTATTAATAAAAGTACGCGCAGATATAGACGGATTTGAAAAAGATATGCTGCAGGCAAAATCTGTTGGTAATAAACTTATAGCTGAAATAGAAGGGCAAAATCCATTATCTAAAACTAATGAAAACGCCAAGAAATTAAAAGACACACTTACTGAATTATCTAAGACCGCAAAAGGAGTTAATTTTAGTAATGTTAATATCGATGAGGTATCAAATGATGTTAATGGACTGAAAAAATTAATGGTTCAATTAAAAGAAACTCAAACTCAATATACCAAAGGTTCAGAAGAATACAAGGCACTTGCAAAAAGCATACAACAGGTCGGATTTCAAATTTCAAACGTAACTATTGAAAATAAAAAAGCTGCCGAATCTGCTAAGAAATTAAAAGAAGAAGAGCAAGCAGCAACCGCAGCCGCAAAAGCATTAGCGGAAGAGAATAAAAAAGCAACACAAACTGCTGGGGAAATGAATAGCGGTTTTGGAGAAGCCTTTATGTCTTTAAAAGATGGTTTCGATTTATTCAAGTCAGGCGATTTGGTTGGTGCTTTTACTGCTATTCGAGGAGGAATAATGGGAATGACAAGTGCTTCTTTGGCTTTTATCGCAACGCCAATTGGGGCAACTATTGCAGCATTAGCAGGTATAGGAATTGCAACAAAAGAATGGTTTGATTTTAATATAGAGGTCTCTAAATTAAACAGTCAAGTTGAGCAATTAACTGGCACTACTGGAAATGTTACCAATGAATTAAGAAAAAATGGAATTGCCATTGCTAATGTTTTTGGAAAAGACTTTGGAGAAGCTGTAAGAGAGCAAGACCAATTAATGAAACAATTTGGATTAACCGCAGAACAAGCATTTAAGGTTTATTCAAATGGTCTTGCATTAGGTGGAGCTGGAAGTTCTGAATTTGGAGATTCAATTAGAGAGTACGGTGTATTTTTTAAGAAAGCAGGATTTGATGCTGATGAGTTTTTAAACATATTAAATACTGGTATAGATTTAGGAGTATATACTGATAAATTGCCAGATGCAATTAAAGAGTTTGGATTAAGAATAAGCGAAGGTACAAAACCAGCGGAGGATGCTTTAATAAATGCATTTGGGCCTAACTTTACTCAAAAGATTTTAGGTGGCGTTAGAAATGGGTCATTGTCTGTAAAAGATTCTTTGGTTGCCATTTCACAAGAAGCTCAAAAAGCTGGTTTAAATACGCAGCAACTTGCGCAATTGACTGCTGATTTAGGTGGCGGTCCAGCAGAAGACTTAGGAGGTATTGAAAACCTATTCAAAGCAATTAATCAATCTCAAGAATTAGCAACAAAAGGATTGAGTGATTATGAACAAGCTATGATTGATAGTGCTAATAAGGCAAAGGAACTTGAAGACGCAAAAGATAGAGCGTTTAAAAGTGATAATGCTGTAGCATTTGCAAAAACTGTAAGTGTTTTATGGTCAGATATTCAAATAGCTTTTTTCAATGCAATTGCTGAATTAAGACCAGTATTTGAGTTTATTGTAAATAATTTAAAAACATCATTTGAAGGGATAAAAGCCACAATAAATGTGGTATCTAATTTACTAAAGGGAGACTTTAAAGGTGCGATTGAAGTTATAAAAGGATATTTTACTTCATTGAATTTTACTTGGGACGGTGTTATTGATAAAATGGTATTAAAAATATCGGAGGGATTATTGTATATCGCTAAAAAAGTAAAGCCAGTATTTGACGCTTTGGGAATAAATACTGATAATATTATTAAATCTTTGGAGACGTCAATAGTTAGGTCAACAAATAATATTGCTAAAATACAAAATCAAAAGAAAGCAGCGATGGATGTAGCTGTTGCAGAACAAAAAGCAACTACTACTACAAGAGCATCAAATAAAAATGTAGCGGCTACAGAAGGTGAAGAGAAAAAAGCAAGTGAAGCAGCCGCAAAAGCTCTTAAAATAAAAAAAGATTTAGAGAAGGCAAAAAATGAGGCTGTATTTAAAGCAGCTCAAGAGCAACAAAAGATATTAGACGAAATAGAAAATGCCAATTATAAAAATCAATTTGATAGAGAGCGCCAGCAGATACGAGATGAGTTTTTCTTAAAAATAGAAACCAATAAAGAATTAGAAGACGAACTTATAAAGATAAGAGAAGCTAGGATAGCCGAAGTAAATAAAAAAGAACAAGAAGCGAATAAAAAAACCGGAGAAGACCAAAAGAAAAATATTGCAAGCGTAGGTATAGCTTTAGGTGATGCTGCAAAAAGAGGATTTGAAACTAGAGAAGAATATGAACAAAGGTTGTTTGAGCAACAAAAAAAACAATTTAATGAGATATTTGATTTTGCTAGCAATGGAATACTTTTGCAAATAGGATTAAACCCTCAAGACGTCAATAGAGTTAAGGGTAGTATTGAAGATTTGCAAAACACTTTAAAGAAAGAAGGTGTAACTCCTGCAGAAAAAGCAGCTGCATACGCTGAAGCGGCTGGAGCGGTGGCTGGTACGGTTTCAAATGCTTTATTTGCAGCCGACACTCAACGCAGACAAGAAGAGTTAGCAGCTTTACAAGCTCAACAAGAAGAGGAACTAAGATTGGCAGGTGATAACGAACAAAAAAAGGATTTGATTAGACAAAAGTATGCATTAAAGGAAAAGGATATTAAACGCAAACAAGCCGAAGCTGACAAAAAGAAAGCTATGTTAGATATAGTTATTAATACAGCGGTGGCAGTGGTAAAAGCGTTTGCAACTACAGGACCAATAGCAGGACCAGTATTTGCAGCAATAGTAGGCGCATTAGGATTAGCTCAATTAGCATTGGTAGCAGCGCAGCCTATACCTAAATTTGAGAAAGGGGGTGCAGTTCCAAGCTCAGATATACAAGGAATGATTAGCGGTAAGCCTCACGCTGCAGGTGGGGTATTAATAGAAGCCGAAGGGAACGAGTTTATAACTAGACGCTCGCAAGCTATGAAAGGTGAAAATTTAGGCTTATTAGAGGCTATAAATATGTCAGATAGCGAAAGGGACGCATATATCAACAGACACTATGTAATGCCAGCGCTACAGGCTAAAGAAAGTGAAGCTGCTAAAAGCTATAGGAGTTCAATAATAGAAGCGGAAAACAATCTCATAGCGAGGGTTTCTAGTTCTACATTGAAGTCAATAGATAGAAGGTTAGTTGAAACCAACCAAAGCATAAAAGGACTTAGTAAAAAGGATTACACTTGGTAAAAGGTTTTCTGATTGCATAACTCTAAACACTTATAGACGTGGTCGATGTCTTCTTGGACTTCCATTTTAGCCTTTTTACTAAACTTAGAATACTTCACCATTAGTTTTTGGTCACGTGGATTAAGATGTTCTAGTTCGTTACATAGCTCCATACACTTTTTTAGTTTAGATAGTTCTTTTTTTGCGACCTGAGCTATAAGCATTTTGTTTGCCTTATACTCATAAATAACTCCTAGCTCACCTTTGTCTATTTCATAGTATTTAGACTTGTCTATTCGCCTAAATTCAGATTGGCTAAGTATCTCTGTTTTTAAATTATCAATCTCGGTTAGGCTCGAATAATCATCGTATAGGTTATAGACCTTAGACCCAGTTATTTTATCATAAACTTTGGATTCGACTCCAAAAGAATAGCAGTTATAGACTGCGAGTATGTGAGGTGTGATTGTGTACATTTATTATATTTTTTCCAAATGTACTCTAATAACTTTTTAACCATTGTTAAATATACTAAAATTGTTTAGCGTCTTATTGATGTAATAAAGTTGCAACTATATAAAAAGTTTAGTATTATGTTTAAATTTTCGTATTTTTGCACGTATGGAAGTAACGAAAATAGTCATCAATGGTATAGAGATAACCACTATAGACAAGCCAATAGGCTTAGAAGTGATTAAATTATCCTTAGATAGAGACTTTCAATACAGCTGCGTGGATACAAAGATAGAAGCCGAACTAAAATTCTATTGTGCGAGTGGCAAAACGGAACTAGATGCCGAATATGAGAGCAAAGGCGTGGAGGCTACAGGGTACATAGAAATAACTGATAGCTGCGGAACAAATGCACAAACTTATAGATTTGATTTAGACTTTAAGAAGTATAGCAATCAAGGTGAGTTCACTACAATAGGACTTATTGATGTGAATAGCCTATGGAAAAAAGACTTAGACAAAGAGGTTAACTTAATTACATCATTATCTCAGCCTGATGATTTTTATATTAGGAATTTACCACTTGTATATACATACGCTAGCGAAAATGTATATGCTAAAATAAATCAAGATACATTAAATCTTGAGCATACTGCTGCATGGATTGGAGGACGACCAGTACTATATAATACTACACCACCTACAATTCCTCCTACTGTAGCTCCTATTCCACCGAATAGTATTCCATATCCACCATTCGGCACTATTACTTACTATCAAGATATTCTGCATTACATTATGCCTAGAGTAGATGTAACTAGAAATGATTTAGAAAATAGTGATGGATTATTAATGGATTATTTTAATATAGATGGTCCAATTCCAATTACAACTATGGAATTTAGTGATGTATCAGGAACTGTAAGCACTATTACCAATGGTACATATTCAGAAACAGAACCTGAGCCTATTTTTGAAAATAGTTTATCAGCTGGGGAATTTACTATCAACACATTTAATGACCAATTGATTTTAGATTTAATAGATATAACCTCTGCTAAATGTGAACTTGCTGAAATTAATGAAATAATCAGCCTTGGAAAAACTTATAGCAGTCCAAGATATATAATGAAAAATCAAGTATATGCAAGTTCAACTATAATAAATACGTCTACACCTACTGCATATACATTATCATACAATAAGTCAATTTCATTAACTTTAGAAGTAAAAGAGCAGGAAAAAGTTTGGGTTTATTATGAAGTTTTATACAAACAAATAGAAGACCCAGCTCCAGTATATGACCCTGTATCTGGGAAGTGGCAGTATTATCCTTACAATCAAATACAATTTAAAGACGTATCTTATGTTATGTCAAATACTATTGACATTGAGTTTAAGTTGACAAAAGACGTAAAATCTCCAATAGTAAACGCTTCCGAAATAGTTCCATACCATACTAAAACAAAAGCGTACAAAGGATTTAATTTTTTAAATAAAGTTTTTGGAACTATTGATAATATTGCAGATAGCGATAATGATTGTTTTTCAGATTTATGGTTTAGTAGAGGTGATTATATTAGAGGGAAAATAAATGTTGCTGACTTTATTGTAAAGCCTAGCGAATTTTTTAGGGAGCTTGAAAAGGTTGTATGCTGCGGACTTGGATATTTTTATGATACAGTAGCAGCAGGTGAAAAAAGATTAATGAGTGTCTACGATTTTTATTCCGATACATTAGTTCCAAGTCAATATCAATTCTCGGATAGTGATTTAATAGATGGCATTATTGAAATAGCTCCATTCTTAGCACCGTATTACAAAGAAATTCAAATAGGTTATAGCAATTCAAAAGATAGTCCTAAAGAGCTTTGTGCGCAAAATGATTATTCAATAGACAATGATAGTGATTCAAACTATTCAAAGGTAAGTGATTTTATAGCCTCGCAATACATTATAAACAATGCTTTAAGGTTAGGAACTGTAGATGAGGAACTTGAATTTGATAGAAATATATTTATACTTTCAGGAACTACGGTAAGCGGAAGTCCTACAAATTACAATGTAACTCTAAGTCAAACAAGTGGATTTTTAGGAGACAATGTAATAGTAGATGGAATGGCTATTGCTGGCATTAATAAACGATATGCGACGGCATTTAATCTATTTAGACACCTTTACAAGTGGGGATTTAGTTTATTTGCTAATAAAGAAGTATTGACGGTAAATAAATACAAGGGAAGTACAATTTACAATGGAACTATAATATCAACTTATGATACTGCGGCTGCAAGTGGCACACCTTATCAAAGTTTAAATAAGTGTAAACTGCCAAGAGCAAATGCTGTAAAAACTCATCAAACTATTAGTGGTTTTGGGTCAATAAATACAGAATACAATCTATACGTACCTAGTCAAATAACATTCAAGACTGCGAAGCTATCTAGTCTGGATTTAATAGCTATGAGAGCGCACCAATACGATTTATTTAGCGTTAGTGATGGAGTAAATACATA
Organism: Phycisphaerales bacterium; assembly: GCA_044360755.1. Taxonomy (GTDB): domain Bacteria; phylum Planctomycetota; class Phycisphaerae; order Phycisphaerales; family SM1A02; genus UBA966. The sequence continues at coordinate 701 of JBIKJV010000364.1, read as the reverse complement.
TTACGGTAATTTGATAAGCGCCAACCTAGAAGATGACGTTACAGAAATAAAATTATTAAGAAGATTTAAAGACGGAATAATATGAGTATAACATTAGGAGGATACACAGTAGAAACCAAAAAGACAGTAGGTGAATTACCAGCAGGCTCTGATAATATAATAGCAGAAACGCCATGCGAGGAGACTATTAGTTTAGCAACGGTGCAACCTAAATGGAAAAAGATACATGAATATACTAGGACAATAGCTTCAACTGCTAAACCTTTGGGAGGTTGGGAAATTGTACCTACATTTAGAACGATTCCAGATGACGTATTTGCAGACGGATATGACTATGAGGTGTCTTTTAATTTTACATATATAGGCTCAAGTCCTTCATTAAATGTTCAATTGCAAAGATTTTCATATACAGTTGGGGGCAATAATTGGTTTCAAAATGTGATAACTGGCACATCAATAAATATGAACGAATCCAATTGTGGAGGTAGTTATGCTAATACTGCGAGAGCATTAATAGTAAGTGCTGATGACGTAGTTCAATTTGGATTGCAGGTTACATTTTATATAAGACAATTGATACCAGCCAGTATAGAAATAGAACTTTGTGGCGGTGGAAACGTAATACATTTAACGGAATTAGAAGAGACTAGCGAAGTTATAAATGTATTTATAGGAAGTGGTGAAGACCCATTAAGCGAGAG
>JBIKJV010000356.1:0-2560 GCA_044360755.1 Phycisphaerales bacterium | reverse complement strand
TATCATGATATTATTGTTACTCCTATAGCATCTGCTACATATTTATTTACTATATTGTTATCTGTACCCCATGCAGCAAACTGCTCCTCCGTCATGGTGTAGTTGCCATCCAATAAGCCTGTGCCATTCTCATCATATAGTTGCCAATAGGTAGTAGCTGTGGTAGCATTGGTAGCAAAGTTCAAAACAAGCACTGACATCTGAGATGCTGTGCCTTTGGTTGGTATGTTAAGTGGTTCTATGTGTATCATTATACTGATGTTATTGTTTCCCAAGCTGATGCAGTTCTAACACATAGCTTGTTTAATGTTGTATCATATACCACTAAGCCTGCAGCAGGTGAAGCTATTGCATTCTTTTGTGTGGTTGTCATTCGTGGGGGTAGGAAGCCACGAGTAGTTGAGTCAACTGCTAATTGTGCTGATGCTTGATAGGTCAAACCTCCCACACTACTTATTGACACAGATGAGGTAGTAACTTTTACTGCATCCGTTCCTGCAGATAATGCCCGAATTTCCATTCCATCAGTTGGAGTACCCGTACCACGTGCAATATAGATATTGTTGTTATTCATTAACAAAGAACCACCCGTTAAAGTCAAGTTACCACTCACCCTAGCAGTACCATTCACATTTAACTTAAATCCTGTATCTGTGGTGGTGTTAATTAAAAAGTTACCTGTAGAGCCAGTAAATTGTGCAATCTGAGCTGCTTTTCCGTTGTAAATTAACGTATCTCTAAAATGTGTAGTTCCTGCTGAAGCACCACTATAATTCAAAATCAGAGATGAATTTGCATTGGTTCCATAGTTACCATTAATGGAATTACCAAAAGCATATACTTGCCCTAAATTATTTACTTGTGTTATTGATGAGGTAATTAATAACATTCCAGTACCTTTAGGACTAAGGGTTAAATTTATATTAGAACTACTACCTATTAAGGAAATAGTATTATAACTTATTCCTATCCCTTGTGTTAAATTATTAGCAAAAACACTTAATGTGTTACCACCTAAATTATCTGCACTAATGATATTTGCATCACCCCTTAAATCAAATGTTTTTGTTGGTGTACTTGTACCTATCCCTAGTCTATTATTTGTGTTATCCCAAAATAAGTTAGCACTCTGCTGTAGCACATTACCTGTACCTTGGAATAGTACCCCGCCAATAGTACCTGATGCTATTGCTGTGGTGCCTACTGTGAGGCTACTGCTACCACCATATTGTGGTATATTTAAAGTAGATCCAGTTAAAGTAGCTGCACCTGACGTACCTGTAGTAGTTAAAGTTAGTAAAGGTTGATAAGTTGCTGCAGCTGTGGCAGATGTAATAAATCCTGAAGGATTAGTAAGAGGATAATACTGTAAGTCATAAGTGGGTAAACCATTACTCCATACTACTCCTGGGTTAGGATAAAATCCAGAAAGATCTCCACCAGCAGCTCCTGTTGGAGGACCACCACCAATAGTCTTTGGCTTACCATCTGGACCATTTACTTGTAATCCACCACCAAATATATTTCCGTCTTTATCAACTATCTGCATAATCTATACCGTATACATAATAAGTTGTACCAGGAATGTTTGAATATACAACCAATTCATCCCCTTCTTTTAATGCGTATGTTAAACCATCAGTAACTGTATCTCCAGCACTCAAGTTTAATTCATATAATGTTTCACTACTGGCAGATAATGCATCATATCTTTCTAATGTAAGAACATATACTAAAGGATTGTAAAATCTTAAGGTTAATATTTTAGTTAATAAAGGGCTACCACTACCTATATATAAGATAGTTCCAGCAACATTAACTTCTCCTTGTTTAACAAATTCTGCCATACATCAATATACAAAAAAATCCCCAGCTTTGCAACTGGGGACTATTTTGCTGTATTACTAGAAACATGGAAAGAAATACAGACTAGAGTATTAGGCCGATTGTTAGTGCAAGGGATAACATAACTGCAATGCAAACATTTGCAATTTTAAAATCATCTTCATTAATTACATACTGTTGTGATATCTTATCATATACTGGTTTGTATAAGATATGTGCTATTGCCCAAAGCATAGCAATGCATGTAAATAACACAATAATTGCAACTATTTTCATCATTCCATTTTTAATAGTTTCTCAGACATAAGTAAAGCTCTTGTCAAGTCACCAATTGTCTGATCAAATAATAAACTCTTTACTGGAGATCTATTAAGATTATAATTCTCTTTAAGATCTTCCGCTAATTTAGAAAATACTTTTCTAAGTTCAATAATTTCTTCTGACTCATTAATCTCTTCTGAGTCTAAACCAACTAAGATATCCCCAAAGGAATAGATCTTAGTTTCTTTAAAAGCTGCTTGCTCACTCATAATCTATCAATTCTTCTTTGTAAATATACTAAAGCTTTTTGTAAATCTTCTTTTTTAGTAGAAGTTTTTTTACCAGCTCGTGCTAAATACTTTATAACATTCCCTAGATAAAAGTCTTCATCTAAACCCCAGGCTTCTAATACATTAAATACCTCATAAGTATTTCCTGCTCCACCATAATACTT
>JBIKJV010000255.1:0-2563 GCA_044360755.1 Phycisphaerales bacterium | reverse complement strand
CCGAATACATGGTGGACGCCGGAGCGTGTTTTCCCCTGATTTCGAAGTCAGAACGCCCTAATAATGACGGAGTTTATGTGAGCCTCGCTCATCTCCCGTCCATTACTGCGCTCAGAATGCGATCTGATTCACCATCAAATTTCATGAGAAATAACCCAACTTGCGAGGTTTTCCCAAACGATCTTCTTCATCTTGGGCATTGGCATGCAATTCTTCGGAAACTTGGCGATACCTACGGTCGTGAGGCGAAATACGCGACAGACGGATTCATTCTCGAGATAGTCGGTGCCCAGACTGTCATCGTGAAGGTTTCGATTGGAACGTCTGGTATCGGTGGCCGCATCGAACTGTGGGTGCAGCACCATAACCTTGAGACACAGCGTAGTATCGAAGATTCGATGAAAGCTTTGATATCCCGGGGTCTACCGAGTCAGGATGCAACCCTGAGTTCTCGCAGTCTGAATGAGGGCGGCCCGGAACGAATGGCCGCTGGCGATGTTCAGAAGACGGAAAAGGTTTTCATTTCCTATGCCTGGCCAAAGAAGCGCATTACTGCTCTGGATAGTTCGCTGGAAAAAGAGTATGAAGAGTCAGTCAATTTCGTACTAAAAATCGCAAAAGAAATCAAGATTGAACTTGAAAGCAGCAGCAACGGGAACAGGAAGCTCGAGATAATATTTGATCGGGAAACGGAAGTCAATAAAATATATGAGTTTGTCAGTCTTGTTAGTAAGAGCGACAAGATAATTGTAATACACAGTGACAAGTATTGGCGCTCTCCATGGTGTGTTTATGAGATTACAAAGTGGATAGATGGAAATGGAACAAGGAATCTTGTGGATCGTACCGCGATGGTAAAGTTGTCCGATTGCAAGGTTTTTTATGACAAAAACCAATATTTACTTCATTGGGAGAGGCAGGAGCAATCGTACCAAGAAAAATATGGCAACGTGTTGAGCAGCGGAAATTCCTCCACGTCATTGCAATGCGAACCTATCCCAGCCGCGGCTTGTGTAACGGATCGAAACATCTATAAAACGTGCCTTGGGGCGCGCGAACTGCTTTTCGGATCGTGGATCGGTGAGTTTGATAATAGTTACCCGGGTAGAAGGGTTCAATTGGAATGGTCACAACAAAACTTAGAGAAAATCAGGTCTAGGCTATCGGACTTTCTTCGTGCCGACGCCGCGAAACCCCAAATCGAACCGACATGAGCACTGCATCTGGCGTGAGTAATGGAGAGGAGAAGCCGCGAGGAGGGAGCGATGCGGATCCGATGGGGCGCGATCTTTCCGGAGTGGCGGCGGATGGGTTTTCCGATGAGGACCGGTTGGCGGCGCATGAGTTTCTGACGGAGATGCGGACGCGGATTGCGTTGGTGAGTATACCGTATCAATTCGGGGTGAATGAGCGGGCGTTGGAGAGTTTGTATGAGTTGTTTGGGTTGGGGAGGACGCTGATGCGAAAGTATCCGAAGGCACGCGAGTTTGGGGAGCAAGTGATTCGCTGTCTGAATGAGGACATGCGGAAAGTGACTGGGAAGTGGCATGCGGCCTCCGAGCGAGGGGGGCTGGGATCGCGGGATGGAGGGGATGAGTTTCTTGCGGACTTTGCGGTGCTGCGCGGGGAACTGGCGGGGTTTGCGATGCGCTTGTTCAAGATGGCGTATCCAAACGAAACGATGCCGGAGGCGGAAGAGACCGGGGTGATGTCTGGGGAGATCGACAGGTTGATGGCATCGCTACCGTATGGGATTCCCGAGTCAGAGGAACTGAGTGGAGGCATCAAGGAGGGTGTGGCTGCTATCAATTCGAGCGAGCGGGGTGAGGTGGAGGGCCGGCGCAGTGAGGGAGGAGAGACGAGCCGTGGGGGGCGGGAAGAGGGAATGGATGCGTTCGGGTTGGCGCTTTCTGGCGGGGGGATTCGGTCGGCTTCGTTTTCGCTGGGGGTGATTCAGGTCCTTGCGGAAGAGAAGCTGATGCCGGAGGTGGATTTTCTGTCTACGGTTTCCGGGGGCGGGTACACGGGGAGTTTTGTGTCGGCGGAGATCGGAGGAAGGAAGTTTCCTGAGGCCGGGGTTCGCGGTGGCGGTACGGTGGGTGCGTCTGGCGCTGCCGATCCTTGGGACGTGCTGGCGTGTCCGGATGGTCCGGACAGCGCTCCGATCCGGACGATGCGGCACCGGGCTCGCTACCTGAGTGGGGACAGTCTCTGGAAGACATGGGGAATGGTTACGTCGACGGTCGCAGGTACCCTCTTGAACTGGACCGCTCCGCTGGCGGTGCTGTGTCTGGTGGCTGCGGTCACGAGGAGCGCCCAGCGCGTGCCGAAATGTTGGTTGACGTGGCCCTCGCCTGGTTGGGTTTTCTCGGAGTGGCCTCTGGTGTTGTGGTCGTCGCTGGTGTCGATGGGAATGATGGCGTTGTGGTACTTTGCGTCGCAGCGGTATGCGTGGAAGGGGACCCAATGGGCCGGCCGGACCCTGGGTCTAACGGTGCTGCTCGGACTGGGGCTTGGGTTGGGCTTCGTTTTGACGAAGATCTACCGGGCCGTGCTTCCTGGA
>JBIKJV010000111.1:0-9209 GCA_044360755.1 Phycisphaerales bacterium | reverse complement strand
GGAAGGCACCAACATCGGCCTGATCGCGTCGCTCGGCATCTACGCCGAGATCGACGCCTACGGCTTCCTGCTGACCCCCTACCGCGAGGTCAAGACCGGCAAGGTGTCCGGCAAGGTCACCAAGCTGCGCGCCGACGAGGAGCTCCTGCGCGTGCTCGCCCCGTCGGACGCCCTGGCCGAGGACGGCCGCATCCGCAACGAGCGCAACGAGAAGCTGGACAAGGTCCTGGCCCGCCGCGACGGCGACCTGACCCTGGTCGAGCCCTCGGACGTCGAGTTCGTCGACATCAGCCCCAAGCAGATCGTCGGCGTCAGCGCGTCGCTCATCCCCTTCCTCGAGCACGACGACGCCAACCGCGCGCTGATGGGCTCGAACATGCAGCGGCAGGCGGTGCCCCTGGTCAAGAGCCAGGCCCCCTGCGTCGCCACCGGCATGGAGAAGGTGGTCGGCGGCCACAGCGGCATGATCGTGAAGGCCACCCGCGGCGGCACGGTCACGTACGTCGACGGCGAGCGCATCATCATCGACAACGCCGACGAGTACGAGCTCCGCAAGTTCGCCGGCCTCAACGAGCGCACCTGCCAGAACCAGCGCCCGGTCATCAAGCCCGGGCAGAAGGTCAAGGCCGGCGAGATCATCGCCGACGGCGCCTCCACGAAGATGGGCGAGCTCTCGATCGGCAAGAACGCGCTGGTCGCGTTCAACACCTTCGACGGCTACAACTTCGAGGACGCCATCGTGATCAACGAGCGCCTGGTGAAGGACGACGTGTTCACGTCGATCCACATCGAGGCGTTCGAGGTCGAGATCCGCGAGACCAAGCTGGGCCGCGAGGAGTTCACCGCGGACATCCCGAACGTCTCGGAGAAGATGCTGCGCAACCTCGACGAGTTCGGCGTGATCCGCATCGGCGCGCGCGTCGGCCCCGGCGACATCCTGGTGGGCAAGGTCAGCCCGAAGTCCAAGTCCGAGCTCAGCCCCGAGGAGAAGCTGCTGCACGCGATCTTCGGCCGCGCGGGCGAGGACGTGAAGAACGACTCGCTCGAGGTGCCCGCCGGCACCGAGGGCATCGTCATCGGCGCGAAGCGCTTCAGCCGCCGCATGCACCTCAACGAGGAGCAGAAGAAGCAGCTGAAGAAGGACATCGCCGAGTACGAGGAGTCGATGGACAAGAAGGCCATCGGCCTCTTCAAGCAGATGGTCGGCCTGGTCAACCAGGCGCTCGGCGCCGAGATGGTCGACCCGAGCACGCGCCAGAAGGTCGGCGCGAGCGACATCGACGAGGTCATCATCGAGCAGATCCAGAACTTCTCCGACAAGTGGATGAAGGGCTCCAAGGAGGCGCGCGACGCCGCCATGGTGACCTACGGCCAGTTCTGGCCGCGCATCCAGGCGATCTTCGTCGAGAAGGAGCGCAAGGTCGGCCACATGAAGCGCGGCGACGAGCTGCCCTCGGGCGTGCTCGAGATGGTCAAGGTCTACGTCGCGACCAAGCGCCAGCTGTCGGTCGGCGACAAGATGGCAGGCCGCCACGGCAACAAGGGCGTCATCGCGCGCATCGTTCCCGAGGAAGACATGCCCTTCCTCGAGGACGGCACGTCAGTCGACATCCTGCTCAACCCGCTGGGCGTGCCGAGCCGCATGAACGTCGGCCAGATCCTCGAGGTGCACCTGGGCTGGGCCGCGCAGGTCCTCGGCTTCCAGGCGATCACCCCGGTGTTCGACGGCGCGACCGAGGCCGAGATCTTCCAGGCGGTCGACGAGGCCAACAAGCACGTCGCCACCCGGATCGCCGACTTCGAGAAGACCGGCAAGAACCCGGGCGGCCCGCGCGAACTGCTGGCGAACATGCCCAAGACCGGCAAGGTCCAGCTGCACGACGGCCGCACGGGCGAGCCGTTCAAGCAGAAGACCACCGTCGGCTTCATGTACCTCCTGAAGCTCCACCACCTGGTGGACGACAAGATCCACGCCCGCAGCACGGGCCCGTACAGCCTGATCACCCAGCAGCCGCTGGGCGGCAAGGCGCGCACGGGCGGCCAGCGCTTCGGCGAGATGGAGGTGTGGGGCCTCGAGGCGTACGGCTCGGCCTACGTCCTGCAGGAGCTCCTCACCGTCAAGAGCGACGACGTCGAGGGCCGCACCAAGATCTACGACTCGATGGTCAAGGGCACGAACACCCTGCAGGCGGGCATGCCCGTCGTGTTCGACGTCCTCTGCCACGAGATCAAGGGCCTTGCGATGAACATCCAGCTCGAGAAGACCTCGGGCGGAGATGGCCCCATCCTGGACTGACGCAGCGCAACACCCGGCCCCGCGGCGCGACCCGCCGCGGGGCCGTTCCCCCGCACACGACCGCACCACCCGCCCGCAGGCGGGCACCCACGAGAGAGCACGATCATGTCTGAGAGCGTCTACGACCGCGTGAACGACATCGGGTCCGTCAAGATCACCCTGGCCGGCCCGAACGACATCCGCAGCTGGAGCTTCGGCGAGGTCAAGAAGCCCGAGACCATCAACTACCGCACCTACCGCCCCGAGCGCGACGGCCTGTTCTGCGAGCGCATCTTCGGGCCGGAGCGCGACTTCGAGTGCGCGTGCGGCAAGTACAAGGGCACCAAGTACAAGGGCATCATCTGCGACCGCTGCGGCGTCAAGGTGACGCACAGCCGCGTGCGCCGCAAGCGCATGGGCCACATCAACCTGGCCGCGCCGATCGTGCACATCTGGTACTTCAAGGCCATGCCGAGCCGCCTCGGCAACCTGCTGGCCATGAAGACCAGCGACATCGAGAAGGTCGTCTACTTCCAGGACTACGTCGTCACCGACCCGGGCAGCACGGACCTCGAGTTCAAGCAGATGCTGACCGAGGACGAGTACCGCCTCGCCGTCGAGAAGCACGGCGCCGGCAGCTTCACCGCGATGATGGGCGCCGAGGCCGTCCGCGAGCTGCTCTCGCCGATGAAGCTGGACCTGGACGACGAGGCCGTGAAGCTCCGCGAGGACCTGCACGCCACCAAGTCGAAGCAGAAGCAGAAGGACCTGTCGAAGCGCCTGAAGATCGTCGAGGCGATCCGCAAGAGCCCGAACGACCCCACCTGGATGGTGCTTGACGTCGTGCCGGTGATCCCGCCCGACCTGCGCCCGCTGGTCATGCTGGAGAGCGGCAACTTCGCCACCAGCGACCTGAACGACCTGTACCGGCGCATCATCAACCGCAACAACCGCCTCAAGAAGCTGATGGACCTCAATGCCCCCGAGGTCATCATCCGCAACGAGAAGCGCATGCTGCAGCAGGCGGTCGACGCGCTGTTCGACAACGGCCGCTGCCGCCGCCCGGTGCTGGGCAGCTCGAACCGCCCGCTCAAGTCGATCACCGACATGATCAAGGGCAAGCAGGGCCGCTTCCGCGAGAACCTGCTGGGCAAGCGCGTCGACTACTCGGCGCGTTCGGTCATCGTCGTCGGTCCCGAGCTCAAGCTCTGGCAGTGCGGCCTGCCCAAGAAGATCGCGCTGGAGCTGTACCAGCCGTTCATCATCCGCAAGCTCAAGGAGCAGGGCCTGGCCGACACGATCAAGAGCGCCAAGCGCATGCTCGAGCGCCGTGACGCCGAGGTGTGGGACATCCTGGAGACGGTCATCAAGAACCACCCGGTGCTCCTGAACCGAGCCCCCACCCTGCACCGCATGGGCATCCAGGCCTTCGAGCCGGTGCTCGTCGAGGGCAACGCGATCAAGATCCACCCGCTGGTCTGCACGGGCTACAACGCCGACTTCGACGGCGACCAGATGGCCGTCCACCTGCCGCTCAGCGTCGAGGCGCAGGCCGAGGCGCAGGTGCTGATGATGTCCATCCACAACATCTTCAGCCCCGCCAACGGCAACCCGATCGTCAGCCCGTCCCAGGACATCGTCATGGGCGTGTACTTCCTGACGGTGGGCTTCAAGGACATGCCGGCCGACAAGGGCCGCATCCCCCGCTTCAAGGACATGGCCGAGGCGATGCTGGCCTACGACGCGAAGGCGATCGACCTGCATGACTGGGTCGAGGTCCGCCTCGACCGCTTCGCCGAGCAGGTGGAGAAGGAGAAGGACCAGCCGAAGAAGCTCTCCGAGAACCGCCGCACCGTCACCACGCTGGGCCGCATGCTCTTCAACGAGATCCTGCCCGACGGCATGCCCTTCTACAACTGCTCCCTGAGCAAGAAGGGCGCGGCACGCGTCATCGACGACACCTTCGTCCGCATGGGCAAGGCCGCGACGATCGACCTGCTGGACCAGATGAAGGCGACCGGCTTCCGGTACTCCACCATCTCGGGCCTGTCGTTCAGCATCACCGACCTGCGCATCAGCGCCGAGAAGGAGAAGCTGATCGAGGACACCGAGAAGAAGGTGCTGAAGGTCGAGCGCAGCTACGAGAACGGCGCGATCACCGACACCGAGCGCCGCAACCAGGTGCTGGAGCTGTGGGCCAAGTGCCGCAACGACATCTCCGATCGCCTGATCGAGACCCTCAAGAACGACCGTCGCGACCCCGCGACGGGCGCCGAGGTCGAGATCGGCACGAAGGAGAACCCCTCGAAGGCCGGCGACAAGTACCTGAACCCGGTGTTCCTGTTCAGCGACTCGGGCGCCCGTGGCAACCGCAGCCAGATGCAGCAGCTGGCAGGCATGCGCGGCCTGATGGCCAAGCCGAGCGGCGAGATCATCGAGACCCCGATCATCTCGAACTTCCGCGAGGGCCTGACGGTTCTCGAGTACTTCGCGTCGACCCACGGCGCGCGCAAGGGCCTGGCCGACACCGCGCTCAAGACCGCGGACTCGGGCTACCTGACGCGCAAGCTGTGCGACGTCGCGCAGTCGGTGACCGTGATCGAGGACGACTGCGGCACCAAGGCCGGCGTCCCGAAGCGCGCGATCTTCAAGGGCGAGGAGGTCGACGTTCCCCTGCGCGACCAGGTCCGCGGCCGCACGTCGCTGCAGACCATCCGCGACCCGATCCGCGACCGCGTGGTCGTCGAGAAGAACCAGATCATCACGGACGCCATCGCCCGCGAGATCGAGGCCCTCGGCATCACCACCGTCCAGGTGCGCAGCCCGCTCACCTGCGACACCGCCCGCGGCGTCTGCGCGTGCTGCTACGGCATGGACCTCTCGACCGGCCAGTCCGTCGAGAAGGGCATGGCGGTCGGCATCATCGCCGCGCAGTCGATCGGCGAGCCCGGCACGCAGCTGACCATGCGCACCTTCCACACCGGCGGCATCGCGGTCAGCACGATCGCCGACACGGTGCACAAGGCGCAGAACGCCGGCATCGTCGAGGTGGTGGACTGCAACGAGGTCGAGACCTCGCTGCCGGACGGCACCACGGCGTTCGTCGCCCTGAAGAAGAACGGCATCATCCGCGTCAACGACGCGAAGGGCCGTGAGCTCGAGCACCACCCCGTCCCCTACGGCGGCACCATCGTGGTGCGCACCGGCGACCAGATCAAGAAGGGCCAGGAGCTCGTCCGCTGGGACGGCACCAAGAGCCCGATCCTGGCCGAGAAGGGCGGCACCATCCGCTTCGAGGACGTCATCGAGGGCGAGACCATCCGCGTCGAGAAGCGCGGCGGCACCGTCGAGCGGATCGTCACCGAGCACCTGGGCGAGAAGCACCCGCAGATCGTCATCGTCGACGCCTCGGGCGCCATCCTCGACTTCCACCACCTGCCCGCGAAGGCGCGCATCGAGGTGGGCGAGGGCGACAAGGTGACCGCCGGCCAGTTGATCGCCAGCCAGCCGAAGGAAGCCGGCCGCAGCGCCGACATCGTCGGCGGTCTGCCGCGCGTCACCGAGCTGTTCGAGGCGCGCAACCCGAAGGACCCGGCCGTGCTGGCCGAGATCTCGGGCCGCGTCGAGCTGCTCAGCGACAAGCGCAAGGGCAAGATGACCATCCGCGTGACCAGCGACTCCGGCGAGGAGTTCGACCACCACGTGGCGCAGGGCAAGCACCTGCGCGTGCACACCGGCGACCGCGTCACGGCCGGCGACGCCCTCACCGAGGGCCCGCAGGTCCCGGCGGACATCCTGCGCATCAAGGGCGAGGAAGCCCTCTACACGTACATGCTGGACGAGGTCCAGAACGTGTACCGCGCGCAGGGCGTGCCCATCTCGGACAAGCACATCGAGACGATCCTGCGCCAGATGCTCTCGAAGGTCCGCGTCACCAACCCGGGCGACGCCGACTTCCTGCCGAACCAGGTCGTCGAGAAGTTCGAGCTGAAGGCGAAGAACGCCGCGCTGGCCGGCTCGCTCGTGGTCGAGGACCCGGGCGACACCGACCTGCCGATCGGCGCCACCGTCGCCAAGGAAGAGGTCAAGGAGCAGAACGCCCTGGCGAAGGACAAGGGCGGCAAGGAGGCCAAGACGCGCAAGCCGAAGCAGGCCACCTACAAGACCCTGCTCCTGGGCATCACGAAGGCCTCGCTGCAGAGCGAGAGCTTCCTGTCGGGCGCGAGCTTCCAGGAGACGACGAAGGTCCTCACCGAGGCGGCGCTCGCCGGCATGACCGACGAGCTGCGCGGCCTGAAGGAGAACGTCATCCTTGGCCACCTGATCCCGGCCGGCACGGGCTTCGAGGCCTACCAGCGCATCCGCGTGCAGAAGCTCGTGGAGGTGCCGGAGGGCGACGAGACCAGCGACGCCGACTACCTGATGGAGGCCCGCGAGGAGGCCGAGTCGCTGGGTGCCGAGAGCCCCGAGTTCGCCAGCACGATCAGCCAGGACACCCTGGCAGGCCTGTCGGCGATGGCGGGCGGCGCCGACGAGTTCGCGCCCGAGGCGGGCGCCGAGTTCGGCGAGACAGCCGAGGACGAGCCGGGCGACTGATCGCCCCGCAGGCTCACCATGATCCATCCGCGGCCCCCGGCACGTGCCGGGGGCCGCGTGCATTCCTGCCCGCCGCCCCTACCATCCGCGCCATGCCAGCCCCCGATGCGCCCGGCAAGGGCGAGCCTTGGTACCGCGACGGTCTCCGCTTCCAGTGCACGATGTGCGGCAACTGCTGCACCGGCCCGGAGGGCGTGGTGATGTTCAGCCCCGAGGAGGGCGCCGCGATGGCCGCCAAGCTGGGCATGGAGGTCGACGCGTTCCTCAAGGCCTACGCGCGCCGCATCGGCAACGGGCGCTCGCTGCGCGAGAAGAAGACCGAGTTCGGCAACGACTGCATCTTCCTGGACCGCCAGTCGATCCCCGGCAAGGCCGTCTGCGGCCTCTACGAGGCACGCCCCGCACAGTGCCGCACATGGCCTTTCTGGCAGGGCAACCTGCGCAGCCGCAAGGCCTGGGAAGAGACGAAGAAGCACGTGCCCTGCCCCGGGATGGACACCGGCCCGGTGCACTCGCTGACGCAGATCCGCATCGCCCTGCAGGAAGACGAGGCGGGCGGGGGGAGCTGGGCACGGTGAGCCTGGACCGGTTCCCGCCGCTTCCGCCCGACGCGGCCGAGCTGGCCGCGGCGTGGTCAGGCGCGGCGTGGGACCCGCGGATCGACGCTGCGCTGCGCGCGATGCACGACGAGGTGGCAGCCGAGGTCGCGGCGCGACGGCCCGTGTGCCTGCCGAGCGGCCGCTGCTGCCGGTTCGAGGAGTACGGGCACCGGCTGTACGTCACGGGCATCGAGGCCGCCTGGTGCCTGCGCGGCGCGGGCCGCACGCCGACGCGTGCCGAGGTCGCGGCGGCGGTCGCGCGCGGCGACTGCCCGTTCCTGGACCAGGGCCTCTGCGGCGTCCACCCCTGGCGCCCCATCGGCTGCCGAACCTTCTACTGCGACGGCGCGTCCGACGGCTGGCAGCAGGACCTGACCGAACGGCTGGTCACGCGCATCCGTGCGCTGCACGACGAGCACGGCATCCCCTACCGCTACGGCGAATGGCGCGCGATGCTGGCCTACTTCGCGGACTGAATGCGCCCGGCGCGCTTCGCCGCGACGCCCGGCGTCCCTAGAATCCGGTTCCCATGCCCCGCCCCAGCGACGACACCGTCCGTTCCGTGGCCTTCGTCAGCCTCGGCTGCCCGAAGAACCTCGTGGACAGCGAGAAGATGCTCGGGGTCCTGCACCAGGGCGGCCTGAAGCTGGTCTCGGACCACGACGACGCCGACGTCGTCGTCGTCAACACGTGCGGCTTCCTGGAAGCCTCGAAGGACGAGAGCCTGGGCGTCATCCAGGAGGCACTGGAGCGCAAGCGAGCGGGCAAGCTCAAGCGCGTCGTCGTCGCCGGCTGCCTGGTGCAGCGCCACCGCGCCAAGATGCTGGAGTGGGCGCCCGGGATCGACGCCATGATCGGCGTCTTCGACCGCGACCACATCCTGGACGCGGTCTCCGGCCGTGCCGCGCGCGAGGCGAACCCCGCACCGGGCGCCGCGGGCGAGACCGGCCCCCGGTACTGGATCGCGGGCAACGCGCTGCAGGCGGCTGCCGAGCGCGGCATCGCGACCACCGGCCTCACGGTGAACGGCAAGGACGGCAAGGGCATCGGCTACTTCGAGGACGACTCGAACCGCTTCCGCCTGACGCCGCGCCACTGGTCGTACCTGCGCGTCAGCGAGGGCTGCAACCAGCGCTGCGCGTTCTGCACCATCCCGTCGATCCGCGGCAAGATGCGATCGAAGCCGGTGGAGACGATCCTGTCCGAGGCACGCGCCCTGCTCGCCGACGGCGCGTTCGAGCTGAACCTGATCGGCCAGGACACGACGAGCTTCGGCCACGACATCGGCTACGCGGAAGGCCTTTCCGGCATGCTGCGCGCGGTGGACGGCGCCATCCGCGAGCACGGCGCCGGCTGGGCACGCCTGATGTACGCGTATCCCTCGAACTTCAGCGACGAGATGATCGACACGATGGCGTCGCTGGACAGCATCGTGAAGTACATCGACATCCCGCTGCAGCACATGAGCGACCCCATGCTGAAGGCGATGCGGCGCCACACGTCCAAGCGGCAGCAGGCTGAGCTGCTGGAAAAGCTGCGCGAGCGCGTGCCCGGCATCGCGATCCGCACGACCTTCATCACCGGGTTCCCCGGCGAGACGCAGGAAGACCACGAGGAGCTCCTGGAGTTCGTGCAGGAGTTCGGTTTCGACGCGATGGGCGTGTTCAAGTACTCCCCGGAGGACGGCACGCCGGCGGGAACCATGGACGCGGACCCCGCGCTGCACGTGCCCGACGAGG